>JABDBN010000001.1:0-113177 GCA_013288625.1 Alphaproteobacteria bacterium
TTAAGGCTAAATCAGTTATCATAAGCTTATCCGGATTAATTACATATGCGCATGGTACCTTACAAATCCCTCTACAAAAAGTTAAATAATGTTAAAATTAGACTTAGAAAAAACCCATAATGACCTGCGCAATTTGCGAAAAATGATTGCATAAATGCAAGGTATATGCATAATCGTGCCTATGTCGCCCGCGTGATGGAATTGGTAGACATAACGGACTTAAAATCCGTGGAGCTTTATCGCTCTTGCCGGTTCAAGTCCGGCCGCGGGTACCATTCTCTTACAGCATTCAAGATTCATCTCGCATTTACTATCTGTCGCTTGCTGACACAATAGCGCCAAGCCTTTGATAAATTGAGGATGAGTCTGTACTGTCGGCACCCGAAAATAGTGCTTACCTCCCAGACTTTCAACTAAGTCTTTATACTGTATATCAAGCTCTACCAGGGTTTCAGAGTGTTCTGAAACAAAACTAATCGGAACCAAAACAATGGGCATCCCATCGTGCACAGTTCTTTTCAGCTCATGCTCGGTACTGGGTTGCAACCACTTAAGCGGCCCAACCCGGCTTTGATAACAGATCGCATAATCCGGATCATCAATCCCCATTTTAGCAATAACCGCCTCAACAGTTCTCTCGACCTGCCACTGATATGGATCACCTTTCTCGATCCGATTCAAAGGGATACCATGGGCAGAAAATAATATGCGGGGCTTACCATGCTTCAAGGCCTGCTTATAGTAATTAAGAGTTAAGTCAGCATAGGCACCTATGAAGTTAGGGTCACTATGATAGCAACAAATCTTTATTATAGGTTGGTTAAGCCCCAGACTGGCTGCATTCACTGACCAGTTTCTAAAGGAAGATGCGGTAGTGGTAGTTGAGAATTGGGGGTAAAGCGGAAGAAGAATAACCCGGTCCGGATTGTAGTTTTTAACCTGTGCAACGGTTTCAGGCGCCATTGGGTGCCAGTAACGCATGGCGATAAAAACCTTATAGTCACCAAATGACGACAACTCTTTTTCCAAAGCGTCAGCCTGCGCCTGGGTTTGGGGCACAATGCTCGACCTACCCCCCATCTTTTCATAGATTGCACGAGCCTTTGGTGTACGTTTACGGGAGATGAATTTTGCAAGTAACCACCTCATTGGTTGGGGCATGGCGATGATAAATCGATCATTAAACAGGTTAAATAAAAATGGCTGCACCGACGTTAAATTATCCGGCCCGCCAAGATTTAATAAGATAACTGCTGTCTTCATGCTCATATTCCTTGAGTTTTACTAAAAAAAATTGTAAACAATAGATTAAATAATACTAGTGTTTTTATATGAAAAGAGTTCTTCCATCATTATTTCTTGCGCTTTTGGCTTGTACATCATGCTCAAGCGATATCAAGTCAGCCTTGAAAAAGCCGGCGCCTGATGAATATACTGTAATCTCCAATCCACCATTAAGTGTGCCACCTAATTTTGACTTACAGAACCCTGATGATGCAAGGAACAGCTCACAACAATTACATACCTCTGAGAGCAAACCCGGTATTGGGCTAGATAAGGAAGATCAGCAATTCATGCAGCACTTAGGCGCTCACAAGCATAAGGGACATGTAAAAAAAATGATCGATGAAGATCATGCCCATTCCAAAAAACAAAAGCAGAGCAAGGGCTTTATTCGCAAGGCAGTTGCGAACCTTAACAGCGAAGGCGAAGATGAGCTTGTAGACCCGGTCAAAGAAAGCCAACGCATTCAGGAAAACCAGGAAGCCGACCGCGCGATCAACGAAGGCGACGTCCCTACCCGTGAAGGCAGAACTACATTGCAACGCCTGTTTAATTAACGTAAATATTATCCATGCACTGCTTGGACAATTTGTTCCCTTAGATGTATTTTTTACTCCATCTATAATTTAATTGCTATATAGGTGAAATGTTGCTATACCTTATATCTCATTGAGAATGATTCGCAGTCGCATATGTTTATACCCCTTTCGCAGTTAAAATCCGCTCAGTCTCTGGTAATAAGACAGTTTTTAGTTGCCAAATGCGTAAAGAAAAAGCTCATGGATATGGGGCTTTCACCCCTGCGTGAATTCACTGTAAAAGCCAAATTTAGCGATGGGCGTATTGTAATCGGTGATTATCATTTTAAAATAGCATTGGATGCAAAGCTTGCTAGCCAAATATTAGTATCAGTAATTAATTAAGAGAAGTGATGAAACTTGCGATTATAGGCAACCCAAATTGCGGGAAATCGACAATATTCTCTGCTCTCACGGGACGAGAACAACACACAGGCAACTGGCCAGGCGTTACCGTAGCCAAACGAGTTGGGCAATACCAGCATGCAGGCAAGAGCTTTACTGTAAGCGACCTTCCTGGCATCTACTCTTTTTCATCATACGATCTTAAAGCCCAGGATGAAAAGGTTGCGCTGCAATTCATTAAAAATGAGGAAGTAGATCTGATTATAAATGTCATTGATTCCTCGAACTTTGAACGCAGCCTATATCTGACCATTCAGTTGCTCGAGATGCAATTACCAGTCGCCCTCATCCTCAATATGTCTGATGTTGCGAAGCGGAAGCGGCTGGATATAGATGGTGATGTCCTAAGCAATCTCATGGGCTTGCCGGTCATTAAAATCAACGCCAAAGATCCTGGGGATATCCTTAGAGTAAAAGACTTTATCTCGTCCTATAAACCACAGCTTCCTTATTTCATTTCCTATCCTGAACCTATTTTTCAAGCACTGGACGCTATAGCGCTTCTGATGAAAGGGATTCCCAGAGCTGAGTGGCAGGCAATCAAACTGCTTGAAGGCGAGGATACATTTATTGATATACCAAAAGCCGCCCGGTTAGAGGCAGATCGGCAAACTCAATTGCTGAGCTTAAAGTATGATGAAGATGCCGACATGCTGATTATGGCAGCCCGCTATGAATTCATCGCGAAGCTGGTGCAGCAAACCCTGACAGTTACAGGAAAGGCTAGCAAATCGCTTTCAGATAAAATTGATAATATTGTGTTAAACAGATTTTTGGGATTGCCGATTTTTTTACTAACTATGTATTTGATATTTACATTCAGCATCATTGTCGGCGGCACCTTCCAGAAGTTTTTTGAACTGATAACAGCTTCTATTACTGTAGGTCTATTGGGTTCTACTCTTGAGTTTTTATCCACACCCTTATGGCTTGTCCACATGCTCCGTGATGGTGTGGGCGTAGGCATTGCCACTGTCTTCTCATTTATACCTATAATCGCCGCCCTGTACCTGGGGCTCTCACTTCTGGAAGACTCAGGGTATATGGCGCGTGCAGCTTTTATCATCGATAAGTATATGCGCAGACTTAATCTTCCCGGAAAGGCTTTTGTGCCGCTCATGCTCGGCTTTGGCTGCAATGTTCCGGCGGTCATGTCTGCGCGAACTTTGGAGCATGAACGCGACCGCATTACGGCAATAATGATGGTGCCTTTTATGTCCTGCGGTGCCCGACTTTCAGTTTATGCGTTGTTTTGCAGCGTGTTTTTCATCGAATCGGCGCAGAACATTGTATTTTTGCTGTACCTTACCGGAATAGCCGCGGCTTTGCTGACAGGACTGCTGATCAGAATCCTGATTCAACAGCCTCCAACCTATTTTATAATGGAGCTACCTAACTACAATAGACCAACCTTAAGCAATATTCTTTGCATAACCTATCAACGTGTAAAAGGATTCGCCTTAGGTGCAGGAAAATTGATCGTTATGGTTTTCCTCGTTCTGCAAGTAATATCAACATTTGCCAATGATAGCGATGATGGGAGCGTCAATTCAACCCATTCAGTATTGGCGAACGCGGGAAGAAAGCTAACCTACGTGCTTGCACCGATGGGAATTGAAGAGGAAAATTGGCCAGCAGCAGTTGGCCTTATTACCGGCACTCTAGCGAAGGAGGTGGTTGTAGGCACACTAAGCGCATTATATACCGATACCAAGGCCGAGGCAGCGGATAAGAGCTTTACCGAATTTCTAGATGAATCAATAGCAGCGCTCACTCAACCCATGAAAAACCCGGAATTGGACGATAGTGTTCTAAAAAAACAAATGCTCAAGGGCTTTGATGGCAAGACTGGCGCCTTTGCTTACCTATTGTTTGTATTGCTATATTTCCCATGCATGTCGGTTTTTGCTGTTATTTATAAAGAACTTAGTTTAAAATGGGCAGTAATATCAGCGTGTTGGTCAACTGGATTTGCTTATATAGTTGCCGTTGCCTTCTACCAGATTGCAAAAATAATAGTATAGATTTATGTTTAAAAATATTGCCATTACTAATTATCTGCGGCCATATATCCTTGCAATTATAGTATTGGGATTTGCCAGCGGGCTGCCTTTGAGTCTTACAGCATCTACTTTAGTCGTCATGCTGTCTGACCATGGCATCAATGTTAAAACAATTGGTCTATTTGCGCTGGTGCAATTGCCTTACGCTTATAAATATTTATGGTCTCCTCTAATAGAGAACCTTCGTGTCCCAATACTTGGGCAATTGTTAGGCCGGCGCAAAAGCTGGCTCATTGTAGTGCAGATATTGTTGGCTTTAGATATAGTGTCAATTGCTTTGATTGATCCCGCCAAAAACATAGAACTTGTGGCATTCCTTTGCTTTTTAATGGCGTTTTTATCAGCAACGCAAGATATAATCATCGATGCATTGAGAATTGAAATGCTGAAGCCGGAAGAGCAAGGCGATGGGGCTACTACAGTGATTATAGGCTATAGAGTAGCGATGCTAGTATCAAGTGCAGGCGCATTATATCTCTCATACTACTTTGGTTGGAAGGTCACTTATATTATCATGGGGCTATTACTTATTCCGGGCATGATAGTTGGTCAGCTTTGCCAAGAGCCTAAAATAGTTTTAGAAAAAGTCCCGCATACCTTTACAGCTTTTATCGCGAAATCATATTTTGAACCTTTTAAAGAGTTTGCTAGCCGGCAGGGCTGGATCGCGGTGCTTGCCTTCATTGTTCTTTATAAGATGAGTGATGCTTATATAGGCACACTCACCAATAAATTCCTTATTGACATGGGTTTTGACAAGTTAGAAATAGCTAACATAGTAAAAATTTATGGCTTAGCTGCTACACTTGCCGGATCAGTAGTCGCAGGCTACCTGTTAGAAAAAAAAGGTATGTATAATACACTTTTGTTGGGCTATGTATTGCAGATCTTATCTAATTTAGTCTATTTGCCAGTATGGTTTTATGGGCACAATGAACTAGTTTTGGTCGGAGCTATGTCAATTGAGAATTTTGCCAGCGGGCTAGGCAATGTCGCATTTATTGCATTTATCAGCAGGGTCTGTAATCTTCGTTTTACTGCAACTCACTATGCATTTTTATCATCGCTTGCTGTATTCGCCCGCACTAATGTGGCAGCAACCGGCGGATATGTTGTCGACGCTGTTGGCTGGCCTTATTTCTTCTTTTTCTCCTGCACCTTGTCGATCCCAGCGATTTTCTTTTTGTCAGCCGCGATGAACAGCAAAGCCCCTCAGCCCGAAGAAAAGCTTGCACTGGCAGCCAGCTAAGAATAAATAATACTGGAGTTAGCAAAAAAGGTTGAGGATTAAGAAGATTTGACTTATACTGGTTGCTTAACAGCAACAATATTAAATTAGCGCAATGGCAAAAGCAGGTTCAATTCACAAAAATTATCGTCTGGTTAAAGTGATTATGACTAATGGTGAAGAATTCACCACCCGATCTACCTATCATAACGATACTCTTAAACTTGATATCGATATCAAAACCCACCCAGCGTGGACTAACCAGGCAGGCTATGTAAATACCCGCGCCAGTGAGGTTTCTAAGTTTAATGATCGCTATAGTGGCCTGGGCTTCATGACAAAAACCAACAAGGCTCCAGAGGCTGCCGCCCCATCTCCTGAAGGAGAATAGTAGTTTAGTTTCTCGCACTCATCTCAGTTAATATGCCGGCAAAAGGCTTGTTTGGGCGCGCGCCAAGCTGCATAATGATTTGGCTCGCAGCCTGCGCCCCTAGCTCACCGCTTTCTTTTAGTGATTTCCCATGGGTATATCCATATAAGAACCCTGCAGCAAACGCATCTCCAGCCCCGCTAGTATCTACGACATCCTTCTGAGCAACCACGCTTGGGATATGAATTACCTCATTTTTGGTAATGATGAGGGCGCCCTTTGCCCCCTGGGTCACAACTGCAATCTTATCACGTTTTTGAAACTGATGTATAACCTGCGCCAAGTCCTTGGCTTTAAACAGTTCCTTGGCTACATTTTCATTGCCGATCACTATATCTAACATGGGCAACAATCGAACAAATTGCGGCCGGTATTGAGAAATATACAGCTCATCATGCAGATTAAAAGCAACTTTTACTCCCATGCGGTTGGCGATGCCTATAGCCTTAGTCGCAGCTTTTGCGCGCCTTCCATCGCGATCCCAAATCGACCCTTCAGTATAAAGCACCTTACTGTCTTTGATTTGTGAGTAATCTATATAGCGCTCGCCCAAATCTGCAGCGATTCCTATGTTAACAACAAATGTCCTATCACCATCCGGAGTGACAAAAGTCAAACAACTCGCAGTGGCTTTGCCCTTATTTTGTATAGGGCTGAGATACGCAACATTGGCATCATCCATGCTTTTTTTAAATAACTTACCCAATTCATCATTGCTGATCACACTATTGAATGCGGCCTTACCATTAAAGCTTGCAACATCAACCATGACATTAGCCGAACTTCCTCCTGGCAAAATTAATGGGTCTTTAATTCTACTCATAATGCTTTGCAGCGTCTCTTCGGTTACGTAAATATCACCCCCTTTTTTCACGCCGGGAGGAAGTAACTTACTCAATTCCTGGTCGGAGACCTTGACAACAATATCTACCATGGAGTTCCCAATACCAAAAACATCATATTTTTTAGTCCCTTTGGCTATAGTCAATGATGGTGCGATCGCAAGAATTATGGCTGCACAAAAAAGCTGAATACATTTCATTATTTTTACCTGGAAAAATTTCTTCGAACTGACTAGTGAAATGCCTTAAGTATCAATTCAAATTCTCCCATCCTTAATCAATTTTTCAAAATGCGCAATAGCTTTTTTATCCTTGTCATTTCCTAAAGGACGACCGCCCAGGTGAGTCAGCACCAGTCCAGCCATTTGACTTCCATACTGGCCACACTGTTTCAAATCATAACCATGGGTAAAGGCGTAAAGGAAGCCGCCAGCAAAGGCATCTCCTGCCCCAATCGTATCAACAATTTTGCCAACTTTCGGAGGCGGAATAAAAATGCGTTGGTTATTAATAAAGATAACAGCCCCTTTCTCGCCCAAGGTGACCACTTTGATAGCCGAACTATCATAGTTTTTTACATCTTCAATATTTTCCACATCATAGAGCTGTTTAAACTCGTCATCATTCCCAAAAATAATATCCATGTGTGGAAGCAGCTTCAAGATTTCGGCTTTATTTTTTTTCACTAAAAATGCGGAGGACAGGGTGAATGCGTTGAGTCCGCCATTCTCATGCACCTTTTCAAAGCTATTCATAAGCACAGGCATGGTATGCTCAGCATTGACGATATAGTTCTGCACATAAAATACTCTAGCGGTTATAATATCTTCTATATTTATATCCTCAGCGGTAAAATCGCCCGAAGATCCTAAATAAGTTAGCATGGTGCGATTGCCATCAGGGGTTACCAGGATATAGCTTTGACCTGAATTTTCCTTATGAGGCTTCACCTTGCTTATCACTTTAATGCCAAGATCCCTCAGCCCTTGATTGAATTTTCGGCCATGCTCATCGTCACTGGTAATTCCAATAAACGCCCCAGTTCCGCCTAGAAATGATATGTCTGCGAGCGAGTTTGCCGAGCTCCCACCAGCAACAGATTTAACAGGTTTCAGAGAACTAGAAAGCAAGGCTGCCGTCTTTTTATCAATAAGGGTCATCTGACCTTTTTTGATGTTAAGTGGCTCTATGAATTTCTCAAGCGTTGAATCACTTACAAAACTAATGCTGTCAAAAATCGCATTATCTACGGCGACTACATCTCTTTTTTTTTGTTCCAGTTAGAAGCGTTACGTCTTGGATCATCCACAAGAATGACGTGGTTGACAACGTTCTTGACTCCTTTGACTGTGCTGGCAATCTTGATAGCGCGGTTAAGTTCGCCCTCATCCTGAGCCAAACCAAGCAGGAATACTGTACCATTATTCACATCAACCAGATAGTTAATAGACCTCAAGTCCTTTTCAAAGAGAAGCTTGCTTCTCACCGCGGAGGCAATCCACATATCTTTGGCATGATCAGAAAGTTCTTTTTTATCAATTACAATTTCATTGATAACTTCTTTAACACCACTAATCTTCCATGCCAGCTCTTCAGCCCCAATCCTATATTGTACGCTCTTGACACTTCCAGTTAGGAGCACTCGACCTTCAATTGCATTTACACTAATCCGCTCAAACATTTCGCTGGTTTCATTTTGCAAGTATGCTTCTTTAACTTTTATCTCAATGATGTTGTCATCAATCTTATCACCCACAGAGCGCTCTTCGGCAATAGTTGTACCAACAACCGCCGTACCGGCAGCAGCAAAGGGAACGCAAGCAGAAATCGGTAGTAACACAGCTGCTGCTAGAATAAGTTTTGAAAGCTGAAGTAAGTTCATATAAATCCTATGTTGAGCACTTTGCCAAATAATATAGTAATTTTTACGGAAAAGGGAACCCTTATTTGCATCGGCTTTCCATACAAAGCTACCAATTATAAATTTTGGACAGACTTGCCCGCTATACTCGCATTTAAGAACTTGGCTTTGGTATAACCAGATTCATTTTTTTGGCTGTACTAATCCAGGCCTTAACAGCCTTCTTTCCCATGTTAATTGCTTCTCCTATAGACTCTCCGTCAGATATGCAGCCAGGGAGGTCCGGAAATTTGATCAGGAAGCCGCCACCTTCTTTAGCACTAAGTGACCGAATTACAAACGGATACTTAATTCTATTTTTTGACGCTTTGCTCAAAATTCAATTCCTCCAATATTTGGCGTAGCGCTCAACCTTGTTGGGATACTCATATTGTATTGCTATGTCAATTAGTTTTCAGTAACTACATGCTTTCTATAGATGCAGCACAAATACTTGCATAAAATAGCGATTTACTATATAATTCTCATACTTATTATGAAATTTATATAGGTATTACATGACTATTCAAGCTACTTTTACCACTGAAATAACTGATCCTACGTATCAGATGCATAATCCTGTTTTAACCACTGATCTTACTGATCCTACCTATCAGATGCATAATCCTGTTTTAACCACTGATCTAACTGACCCTACCTATCAGATGCATAATCCTGTTTTAACCACTGATCTTACTGATCCTACGAAGCAGATGTATAATCCCGCTTTAACCACTGAACTCTAATAATAGTTTCTATTTCAAATAAAAGGCCAACCTATCAATGTTGGCCTTTTCTCTCATCTCTTAAACCAGCAGCTTACTCACCACTTCTGCAGCCTTGACGCTAGGGCGTTTCTTACCACCCAACCCCAGCAACTTGAGTACCCGGGCATAGCCAGTGCGCTGCAATTGCTGCTCTTTCTTATCCAGCATAAGCTCGCTAAGCTTATTATAAATCTTACTGGCAGTGCAATTCTTTTGGATAAATTCAGGTATCAACTCCTTGTCCAGTATAAGATTGGCAATACTCGCATATTTAATTTTTAAAACTAATCTGAGGTAATACGAGGTGAGAAGATTTACTTTGTAAGCCACTACACAAGGGATTTTCCAGAGCATCATCTCAACTGAAGATGTGCCTGATTTAATCAAGGCAAAGTCCGAAACAGCAAAGAACTCGCTCTTATGTTGCGAATCCGCCGAGATAATTGCATTTTCTTTAAAGTGCATTTTCAGCTCTTTTGTTAGATGCGGCAAAGTCGGTATCACAGCATATAATGGCTCACCCGATTCCGCTCTAAGCTTATCAAACACCTCGGCAAAAATGGGCGCATGGCGTTTAATTTCTCCTATCCTGCTACCAGGCATTATGAGCAACACCTTGGCATGAGCGGGGATGCCTAATGCCTTGCGATTAATTTTTTTGTTTGGTTTATCCTCAACAACAGGGTGCCCTACGTAAGTTGACCTCGCCCCAACCTTATCGAAAAATGGCTTTTCAAAGGGTAAAATGAGAAGCTGATGATCGAATAATTTGGCAACCAGCTGAGCGCGCTTGGGTTTATAAGCCCACACCGTAGGTGCAACATAATGCACAATGCGAATTCTTCTCCCAAAAACCTTCCTCACGCCTTTAACCACTCTTTTGTTGAAACCAAATGAATCAATAGTTATTAGAACTTCAGGTCTATAGGCAATGATATCTTTTACAGTTTCAGCGATACGCTTTTTGACAAGCGGGATTTTGGGAATGACCTCAACAAAACCCATCATGGATATTTCCCGCATCGGGAATAGAGATGCAAAGCCCAGCGCTTGCATTTTACTACCACCAATTCCTTTAAATTCAAACTTACCCCGCTCTTTCATAGCTGCCATAAGCTTAGCACCTATATTATCTCCTGAAGCCTCACCGGCAATAATATATACTCTATGCGTCTTCATATCCAACTCCCCTTGCATAAAAGGTTTGTATTCTCTTAATTAGCTCCGAGTTAATGCGTAACGGGATAATTGCTTTTCCCGAAATCCAGTCATAGATATCATTGTCGTCAGTTTCGAGTATTACTTCATAGTCCAGCAGCTCAGCATCAGAAAATTCAGCAAGCTGCGCTTTAGCAAAATCCCCTAACAGAATATCGGTTTCTTTGCATCCACGATGCCAGCTGCGATAAATCAGCTGCTTTATATATGTGCCTCTATTACTTTCCAAACAGCAAACCTGTGATTATGTAATTTGACAAAAGTATCAACACGGATGCGCTTACCACAGCATCGGTGGTGGCCTTCCCAACACCCTGGGCACCACGCCCCGAAATATAGCCATGGTAGCAACCCATGGAAGTTACAATAAACCCGAAGAATGACGCTTTAATTAAACCTGAAATCACATCCCAACGCTCAAGATAATCAAATGTGCTCTTAAGGTAGGAGTAAGGAGAAAAACCCAGCTTAAATATGCTCACCATATAGCCTCCGAAGACGCCAATAATATCGGCAATCAACACAAGTATCGGCAACATGATAATTCCAGCAAGCACCCTAGGAACCACCAAATATTTGAAGGGATCGGTATTTAAAGTATAAAGCGCATCGATTTGCTCGGTGACCCTCATTGTGCCAATCTCAGCTGCAATTGCTGCACCCACACGCCCGGCAAGCATCAAACCCGCCAGCACCGGCCCAAGCTCTCGGGTGATTGAAAGCACAACTACAGAGGCAATAGAGCTCTCTGCATTAAAACGCGCAAAACCTGTGTAGCTTTGCAGAGCCAAAACTGCACCGGTAAAGATTGCCGTAAGACCAATCACAGGAAGCGAATAGTAGCCTATTTCAATCATCTGGCGCAAGATTGCCAGCACATACATTTTGGGTGTGGCAACTGCTCGGGCAATATACCCTACAAATATACCCACACTACCAACTTTCTCAAGAAAGCTTAGCATGACCCTTCCAATTAAAGCCACTGGATTCATTTATCACTCAATATAAATTCGTTTAAAACGGTGACCAAGAGAAGTTAATATCTCGTACCCTATAGTTTTAGCACGTTCTGCTAATTCATCAACTGTTATATTATCTCCCATAAGCTCTATATAAGTCATATTGTCTAAAAGATGGTCGGGGACATGACTTACGTCCGCCATCACCATATCCATGGTCACCACCCCAATGATAGGTACGCGATAACCGGCATAGTACCCTTCTACTTTATTTGAAAGAGCACGGCTATAGCCATCAGCATAACCACAGGCCAGTGTGGCAATTTTCGCCCCTTTTCTAGCCAGATGAGTCGCCCCATAGCTAATAGTAATATCATGCTCAAGAGTTCGAACACATAGAACATAGGCCTTGAGGACTGCAACAGGAATAACGGGAGTCGGGTTAACTGAAACGGGATTCACTCCATAAAGAGCACAACCCACCCGCACCTGATCAAAGTGATATTCCTTACCTAACAAAAGTCCGGCAGAATTGGCAAAAGTGATTTTTATTTGTGGGAATAGGCCAGCTAGCTTATGCATTTGCCGCAATTGCTGCTGATTCAATATGTGATTCGGTTCATCCGCACATGCGAGATGACTCATAATATACTTTACATCAAGTGACACTAATAACCCGGAATCAATAAGCTTCCTTACCTCGCCTTCCTGGATTCCAACACGCCCCATTCCGGTTTCAAGATGTATAATGCAGGGCAATTTCTTTGCGATTTTTCGGGCATGGCTGCTCCAGCCAGCTATTTCACCCCAAGTATTTAGTACAGGGATAATTTTATATTTCACAACATAATCATATTCCTGGGAGTCAATGCTATTAAACAGGTAAATTCTCGCACCTTTAATATGAGTGCGCACCTCAACAACTTCATCAATATAGGCAAGACAAAAATCCCGACAGCCTGCTTTGTATAGTCCTGCAGCAACCTGTTTAGCCCCCAAACCATAGGCATTAGCTTTTATAACTGCCGCGATTTGCGAATTGGTTAAAGAAGACATTTTTCGGTAATTTGCAACTACTCGACTTATGTCAACTTCAAGTAAGGATTTACCAAAACGATTATCATTGTACATGTGAGAATGGGCTTGAACATTGTGTTTTTACTCTAGCAAACAAAAAACTTTTCAACAAGTTAAATTTATTCTTGCATCTATTAAAACATTAGGGTAGAATTCATTCAAAGCGTCCCTCCCTCCCCCTTATATCATCTCTCTTCTCTTTTAAGGGACGCTTCTTTTTCTTAATGAAGAAAGCCATGGCTCTAACAATAATCCCCCATAATTCCCCAAATTACGATATGAGACCTAAAGGGTGCGCAATCGACACTTTGGTTATTCATCATACAGGCATGTCCTCAGAACAATCAGCACTAAACCGGCTTTGTTCACTCCAAAGCCGAGTGAGCAGCCATTACTTAATCTCAGCTGATGGAAAGGTGATGCAACTAGTTGCAGATGAATATATGGCCTGGCATGCAGGAAGAAGTTGCTGGCATGGCAGAAGCGAGCTTAATTTTAATTCTATAGGTATAGAACTTGATAACAATGGAGTTGACCCCTTTCCTCCAGCTCAAATGCAAAGCCTGGTTGCTCTTGCCCTTTCCTTGATAGAAAAATATTCTATTGAGCCAAAAAATGTGGTAGCGCATGCAGATATTGCCCCTAACCGTAAAGTCGATCCTAGTCAGCATTTTGATTGGAAGCTGCTTAATCATGAAGGAATCGGCTTGTATTCCAACATCAGCGTGGCTAAGGTTACAGTACTGCATAAGCTCGGTGACGCTGGCCAGGAGATTTCATCGCTGAGAAATAAACTTCAGACTTTTGGGTATAACCTACCTTCTTCAAACCTTTTTGATCGCGACCTTCTAAATGTGATACATGCCTTTAAGCGCCACCATGTCCCCGAAACTTACCACGACACCTTTTGGGATAATCTGGCCGAAGCCAGACTCAACGATTTAGTTTTACAACTTAGCTAAGAAGACCAAAATCCCTGGCTTGAGTTTGTAAAGAAAGTCTGTATAATACGAGGAAAAATGGTAAAATAGATAATGCGAAAACTATGCACCAACCTATGTCCTGCCATATTTTAATACTCACGAATACATTAAAGCTCTGATCAAATCTGGTATGAAGGAAAAGCTGGCTGAAATACTTACGAAAGGTATTTTAGAGAGTAGAGAATATGACTTCTCTAAACTTGCGACAAAGGAGCAGCTAGATGCTCTTGGAAACTCTACTAAGGAGCAGATGGAATCTCTAAGGGGCTCAGTTAAAGAGCAGATGGAATCTCTAAGGAACTCAGTTAAAGAGCAGAATGAATCCCTTAGAGGCGAGCTTAGGGCTGAGATTGCTAATTTGCAGGCTCATCTCCTTAAATGGATAATACCGCTTTTACTTACTATTATGGTCATGATAGCAACTATGATTTTAAAAATGCTTGGTTATTAACTCCTTGCCTCTCCATAAAATTAACTGACCAAATGCTTAAGCTTGTCTTGCTAAATATTAATGATTGGGTTATTTATCTGAATTATAAATTAATGCAAACAAAGGTATTGTTCTGTTTAGGGTTCTAACAATAATCGGCCTCATAAGCTTATCTGCAAACGCATGTGCTGCAGACGTCAAAGAAACAAAGGAGGCGCCTCCAATCGTAACACCTATTGATCAGCAAAAAGAGATCACAAATAAGGAAATTATTGAGAACCTCAAAGCAGCAATCAAGCCTGTAGAGTTGAAAAATGCAGGTGATGACAATATAGTCATCCGGTATGAACATCCGCACCAGACACTTAAAACAACTCTAGGGGACCCTTCAATCCCTTCTGATCTAAACCTTATTGTTTCAAAAGATAAAGATACACCTGAACAATTTCAAGATATCGTAATTCAAGCTTATAAGGCCGCGTTGTTAGGACAGTTCGAGGCCTCAGTATACCTTTATAAAAAGGCTCTGGAAAAGGAACCTGATAATATTAATGTCCTGTTTGGCCTAGGCTCACTCTACCAAAAGCTGCACCAAACTGATCAGGCAAGAACAATGTACAAAAAGGTTTTAGCCCTTGAGCCTAGACACCAGAACGCATTGAATAACTACATTGTATTGATGTCGTCTGAATCTCCCAAAAATGCGCTCATTGACCTTAACAACCTGGAAAAAACCAATCCGGATTTTAGTCCAGTGCAAGCGCAAATTGGTATGGTGTTAGCTAATATTGGAGATTATCCAGCCGCTGAACAACACCTACGCCGGGCAGTACTGCTCTCCCCTGAGATAGTGAATTACCGTTATAATCTTGCAGTGGTTTATGACCATATGGGCGCGTATGAAAATGCAATAGATATGTATAAGCAGGTGCTAAAGTTCCATACTGCAGAGGATCCTTTACCTCAAAAACCTGAATATATATATTCTCGTGTCAATTACTTGCAAGCCCTTTTAGTCAAGCAGCATGAAAGCTCCGGGGAGAAACCAAAAGAGAAAGCTGAAAGATAGTAATTAACGGCCTAGGCAGACCTCATCACTTTTGCCTGGCATAAAAGCTTCAACTTGAGTTCTTTGAATTTTAGTCGGTTTCATATCAGCAAATGCATCAACGCTAGAACTTGCCCTTTTGGAAATTGCTAAGGGATTTGCAGAAACAAGCTCGACTACTCTATTATCAAACTCTATTTTGGAACGCTTATTAGAATCTAACTCCGAAGAACACACTGCATGTTTGTGTTTGGAACTTGATGTATCAGCTTCTTTAATTGTTGCTGCCCTAAGCAGTAATGCTATATTAGCATGGCCTGCTTCCAAAGCAAGAAGCACCGCTGTTTTCCCTTGTTTATTAGCTTGATCTATAGTCGATTGCACTTTACCAGATTTAAGCATGGCTCTAACCACATCTTCATTGCCTTTAGAGCAGGCAATCATAAATGCTGTCATTCCATCAGTGGTTACTGCGTTATGATCAACTTTATGTGATGTAAGCATAACTTTAACCACACCAGTATTATTTCTATAAGCTGCTATCATAAACCCAGTCATTCCTATTAAGTCTCGAGCATTTACTATGTCAGGATTAACTTTATTTGAGGCTAGCATTACATTAACCACTTGTTCATGACCTTCACTACATGCTGCCATGAAAGGCGTAATTTGATTCGCATCAGGAATACCTATAGCAACAGCGTCAACTTTATCAGAATCAAGCATTGCACTAATCACATCTGGGCGACCGTGAAGGCATGCCATCATAAATGCCGTCATCATTCGAGGTAAG
The DNA here is from genome assembly GCA_013288625.1 of Alphaproteobacteria bacterium. GTDB lineage: Bacteria > Pseudomonadota > Alphaproteobacteria > Rickettsiales > Midichloriaceae > JABDBN01. Next base: position 16,006 of record JABDBN010000001.1, read on the forward strand.
CATTGAGCACTTATCACATCAAGATTAGTCTTATCAGAATCGAGTATAACCTTTACAACATTTGCATGCCCATTTATTGATGCATCCATTAATGCTGTTTTCCCATAATTGTCTCTAGCATTTATTATGGCAGTATCAACTACATCCAAGAGAAGCATAGCACTAACAACATTCACCTTGCCTGCATTGCATGCTAACATAAATGCTGTCTGACTTGATCCATAATCTTTGTAAGTCATATAATCAGAAAGAGCACTGCCGTAATTTTCAAGCTCTTCCTCTAATATTTTATCACCAACACTTGCCTTAAATAAAAAATTATCATTGCTCCATTCAATTGCATCTTTTTCAATAATACCTTCAAGACCGCCGATATCTAAAGAAGACCCTGTATTTTGGATATAAACTCTTATAAATTCCGCTCTTTCGTACCCTAGGTATTCTTGCATATCTCTAGGGACAAGTAACATTGGAGCAGGATTGCAAACTGAATGCTGGAAGACACCGCCATCAAGTATAACAGCTATAGTAGCAGTTTGCTTAACATAAAGCGTAAATCTACGTATAAAATCTTCTGCTAAATTTGTATTGCTTAAATCTTGGCTAATTTGCAAAATGGCTTTAAAAGCAATACTTAGATTAATCATATCAGCAGGAGGGCAATGTGCAGTCAATACCGAACCATTTGGCAAGTCCCCAACATCATTAGCAGCAGCTCCCGAGAAACATGAAAAAAGCTGAACGTTTATGGGTATCCCATTATTCACTTCAACGATTTTTTCGAGCAAAAATGCGGTTGGCACACCATCTATATGATGGGAATCGTCAACAACAATACCATGAGCATAAACGATTATTCTCGTTTTATTATTTATTTTACCAGACAATGCACTACAATTTGTATTAATAAGCGCAAGCATACCATCTTCAATTAATAAATAACCCTCTTGTCGATAAAGTAACTTAAGTTCCTCAGGAATATTTAAACCCCTGCCTACAATTAAAACTGCTATTAAAGGAACAGTAGTTTGATTTACTGGCAATACTTGATTTTTCACAACATACCTTAAGCGAAGCATAATTTCTTGCAAAGGATACACTAAATTCGCCACAAATGCAACTAAATCGCTTAAATTGCAGAGGTTATTTCAATTCTAGCTAAGCACACTTATTAATTATCCTAAATGTATTATTCGCCTTAGAACGCAGGATTTAACAAACAAATTTATATAGAGACAAGTGAAAATGCCAAACGATATATCATCAACCTTTTATTACTTTTAAATACCCTTGGTTTGCCCATTCAATAATTTTTTGATCTCTAGTAATAAGGCTACCTGCAATTCCTCTGGTAGATGCTATAATGATGCAATCCGCAGGATCACTAGAAAAAGCTCCAGGCAACATAACGCTCTCGGCCGCTATTTCAGCGCTGATCTCTATTACGCTAAGCCCTTCAATTCTGGAAATGTACTTTAAAAAATCAGAAGTACGTTCAAAAACACTAATCCTCTTCTTTTGTATCAACATTGCAATTTCCCATAATGTAATAGACGAGATGTATAAACTACTTACGCTTTGAGCACTTGCAATTTGCTCTTTAATTTTCTTGGCAATATTATCTGGCTCCAATAAAGACCAGACTAAGATATGAGTATCTAAAACAATTTTCTCATTCACTTTCTGCATCCCAATCAATATTGAGTGGCATCATAATATCACCATTAATTTTAGCTTTACTCTGCAAAGCACCAAAAAACGACTTTTTTACAGCCCCGGTGTATTCAGGTATAATTTCTGCAATGGGCTTACCCCTCTTTGTAATAATCAATTTATTATTGCTTTTTTGCGCTTCTTCTAAAATTTTATAGCAATGTATTTTTAATTGACCAATAGGCACTTCAATATACATATAAACCTCTCCCATATATAAGATACCTATGATTGTACTATATATATATTAAAAAGTCAAAAGCACTCTTACATATTAAAACGACCTACCAACAGGTCGTTTCATATATTTACATGAACATGCCGCCATTGACGTGAAGAGTTTGCCCGGTCATATAGCTTGCTTCATCGGAAGCCAGATAGAGTGCAGCTGCTGCAATATCAGCAGGTTCGCCAAACTTGCCCATCGGGATTCTGGCCTTGATTTTCTCTTTAATATCATCGCGGATTACATCGGTCATCGGCGTGGCGACAAACCCCGGCGCGATACAGTTTGCGGTAACCCCGCGGGTGGCTCCTTCAAGCGCCACCGACTTGGTCATCCCAATAATACCGGCCTTGGAAGCGGCATAATTGCATTGGCCAAAATTCCCGGTTGCACCTACCACTGACGAGATATTAATGATACGGCCAAAGCGGCGCTTGCCCATGGCTTTCATCGCCTCACGGTTTAGTAACCATACCGCTTTTAGGTTAACTCTGATAATTTCATCCCATTCTTCTTCCGACATGCGGATGAGCAGATTATCCCTGGTAATACCTGCATTACAAACCACTATATCGATTTGGGTGGTCAGCTCTTCAGCTTTTTTAAATAGCTCAATGACAGAGGCGCTTTCAGCCAAATTAGCCGGCACTGCATGGACACGCTCCTTAAGTTCGGCAGTAAATTCACTGAGAACATTCTCACGGGTTCCTGAAATCACAACTGTAGCACCAGCAGCATGTAGCTTACGGGCAATCGCATGACCAATACCACCAGTAGCACCTGTAACAAGCGCATTTTTCCCTGCAAGACTAAACATTCACTACCTCTAAAATTTGTTTAGGTATAATATAGATACACAAAATCTGAATGCAACATAATCATGCGCAGTTCAATTAAAAAACTGCTGAATGCCTTCTTTCCACCGCAGTGTCTTATATGCAGTGAAAAAGTAAGCGCGATCGATAGCCTTTGCGCCCAGTGCTGGCATCAAATAACTTTTATCAGCAAGCCCTACTGTGAGATTTGCTGCGTCCCATTTCCCACCAACATGAAAGAGAAGATTTGCGCATTCTGTCAGGAAGATAAACCGATATACGATATGGTGCGATCGGTGGTGCGCTTTGATGACTTTTCCGCACGCATTGTCCATGCGCTCAAATATAACGACCATACCGAACTCGCACCGGCTCTCGCTCGGCTGATGGTTAATGCTAGCGACGAAGTGATCAATAACACCGATTATATTGTTCCAGTCCCACTGCATCCCAAAAGGTTGCGGCAACGCAAATTTAACCAGGCACAGCTATTGGCAAAATTTATCTCTCGGGCAACAGGCATAAAAACAATTCCCGATCTTCTTATCCGCACCAAGGATATTCCAAGTCAAAGCGGCTTAAACCGCAGACAGAGGATTGCCAATGTTTGCGATGCCTTCAGCATTGATCAGCGCAATGCTCATCTGATAAGGGGAAGTAGAATCATTATAGTAGATGATGTGATTACAACAGGTGCCACACTTAGTGAGTGCAGTAAGTGCCTGCTTCAAGCCGGCAGCAGTAAGGTCTATGGCCTAAGCTTTGCCAGAACCTATTAGCTTTTAAAATTGCTCATACCGGCTTGTCATGCTAATATCAAGTTGAAATCTAATGAGACACTGATGCTTGCTGAATATTTTGCCTCTATAGTAAGCCTTGTTATTATCCAGATTCTTGGGCTTATAAGCCCAGGCCCCAATGTTGCAATCACCGTACGGAACAGCCTGCTCTACTCGCGCAAAACAGCGTTGATAACTGCGCTAGGCATAACCTTTGGCGATATGATTCAAGTCGCGATCGTTGTCTTTGGCTTGGGATTCATAATACTGGAGACAGAGTGGCTTTATGGATTCATACGGTATGGCGGGGCTTTCTATTTAATCTACTTAGGGATTTGTAGTCTCAGAGCCAGAAATAAATTCAAACTCAATATAGGCACCCTGAAGCCGGTAGAGGACATCTCTGCAATGAAGGCTCTGCGTTCAGGGTTTCTAATCAATATGTTCAACCCTACTGTCATGGTTTACTTCTTAGGTATTTTTACTGCTTTTTTAACACCCAACGCCCCAAATGAACTGCTATTGCTTTACATCCTGATTATCAGCGGCTCTACACTGGCCTGGTATAGCGGCCTGGCTTACTGCCTTTCTCATGAAGGTTTTCGTCAGCGCTTCAGTATTTCCAGCCACTGGGTAGAATATATTGGCGGCGCCATTTTTATTATTTTGGGCGCAAGAATCTTATTAGAAGCTTATGGCATTATATAATGATTACAAACATCTATAAGCTATACTTTGCTGCTCGCGTGAATTACCCATGTATTCAATTATAAGTTCAGATATATCGACTTTTGCCTTGTCAGGAAAGATAATGGTCAATGCAGTATGCAGTGGGTCTGTTTCATAATCTGCAATAATCGAAGGTGTCGCACAATCCTTGTAAGAGCTAAAAATTGGCACTTTAAGCCATAACAATGATGCTTTATTATTCGCACAAGAGCGGTGTGATTTAAACTTAGAGGAGCAAAGAGATGAACTGTGGACACAGTCTTCCAGTCTGATGTTTCATTGTACGTATAAAATTGTATACTATGCAACAACAATTTTGTTAAATTTTATCTGCCGGCTTTCACTTTTGGTTATGCAAGAACACTTGCGGTTTAATGTAATTTATACATACTATTCCTCATCGGCAACTATGTGAACCAACTAATGAGCTTTGAGTTTTCTGAATATTTAACTTCCATAATCGAGCTTAGCATTTTACAAACCCTGGCGGTCATAAGCCCGGGGCCTGATTTTGCCATCACAGTGCGCAACAGCCTGATCTATTCGCGTCAAACTGCTATGATTACCGCATTAGGGGTTTCCTTTGGCATCTTAGTCCATGTCACTTATATAACACTGGGACTAGGAGTACTGCTTTCGCAGACCGCCTGGGTTCTACAGTTTTTAAAATATGCCGGAGCAGCATATCTCATGTATCTAGGCTACAAAGGACTTAGCGCCAAAAGAAGCGCGCTAAACCTTGGGCGCACCGAACATAAAAATGATATCTCTGGGCTAAAAGCTTTTAGCACCGGCTTTCTCACCAACGCACTGAATCCTAAGGCCATGCTTTTCTTTTTAAGCGTCTTTACTGTGATCTTATCCCCGGACACTCCAGCGCCCATAATGCTTATTTACGCTGGCATTATTTTTGGTACCACGCTCGTCTGGTTTTCATTTGTAGCTTTCTGCTTTTCCGGGGCTAAACTGCGTGAGTACTTTGGCTCTATCAAACACTGGATTGAGCGCACAACCGGCGGGTTTCTCATGCTGATCGGCATAAAAATGCTTTTCATCACGCAGTAATATGGCGGCTTAACATAAATTTAACAAAAAAACTGAGGGAGGTTTTTATTTTTTTTATTATTATGCAACTATAAAACTTTATTATGGTAAAAATATTATGCGTAACGGTACAACTAACGGTACAAATGAGGTCTTTGAAACCCTCATAAGACAGCAATCTGAACGCCAAGGAGAGCTTGCTGCTCAACGTGCCGATTATCAGGAACCAACCGAGAGGGAAGCAAACCCAAATGGACTTGGCTTGACAAGACAGAGGTCTATGGTTACCACTGGCATTATGGCTCCGACTTTTATGGTTAAATCGCCTCACTCATCCACTACCACTGCTTCTACAACTCCTGCTCCTGCTTCCGCTTCAGTAGCATTTTCACCAGAAGCTGCAAGCCAAGTTACACAGGCTGCGAAGAAAAATCGCTGCCAGGAAGTTATGCAAATGTGCGTCCTTCTATAATACCAGTTTCAAAACGAGATCATTAAAGCCCCTCAGTAACCATTCTGCGGGGCTTCTCTTTGCCAGTACCTCAGTATAATTATTTTTTTGCGGCTATTAATAAAATATTAACTATTTCGCGCTATCCTAATAATGAAGGTGGCGAGAGGAGCTTATGAATAAACGAATGACAACTTCGACTCTAAAGGATTTAATACTGCATCTTAAGGCGCAGTTTAAAGAGCAGATGAAAGGCAAGAATATCGATCTACCGCAAATCGAAGTCCATGCCCAGGTTCTCCACATAAATCATAAAACCAAACAAACCGAAGAAATCAGGATTCCCGACACATTTTTGAATCACAACCTGCCCATACCCGACAATAGCGTTTTGCAAATATATGTGCTTTTCCCGAAGGAAATTGATGACCGCCACATGAAAACTGCTATCGCTGGCGTTACCGGGAACAAACTCCAGGACAAGGACTTCAGAATCGAAAATGACAAGATTGTTTTTAACAATCTTAAACTACTGGATATGTTTAATTCAGAATTGGAGCATTGACAAAGAGCTCTGTTTTACGCATAAATATAACTTCTCAGTTAAATAATTTATTTAATAATTTTAAGCACCTAAAAGTTGGGCTAAATTTTTCAATTACCGCATCATTTGCTTCTTTTTGCAGTGCAATAAAATTTTTCCTTGCTTTTTTTTAAATTGACTTAATATCATCAAGTAGATATACGGATTATTTAATCCGTATTTCAATCGGAGGGATTAATGCTAAGATTTTGGTTTGATTTAAAACTCTGGCAGAAAGTAATTATTGGCATGATACTGGGTATCCTGGTAGGCCACTACTTTGGTTCTGAAGCCACAGTCCTCAAACCTTTTGGCATACTTTTTATCAACATGATAAAAATGGTAGTGATACCGCTTATCTTCTTCTCCATACTTAATGGTGTCACAAGCATTTCCGACGCCAGCACCTTTGGGCGCATTGGACTTAAAGCCATGCTTACCTATACATTCACCACTATATTTGCCGTTATTATCGGCCTCACCTTTGCTAATATATTTAAACCGGGCGTAGGCGTAAATATTGAATTACAGCCTGCTGTCGATGCTGGAGCTAACATTAAAACCCTTGGAGAGATCCTTTTAGATACCATTCCCACCAACCCTATCGGTGCGATGGCAAGTGGGCACACACTGCAGGTAGTAGTTTTTGCTTTTTTCACCGGGTTCGCGCTGATCCTGATAGGGGATAAAGGCCAACAGATGAAGGATTTTATTGTATCAGCTACCCATCTCGTCTTTAAGATGATCGAGCTTGTAATCAAGCTCACCCCTTATGGCGTGTTTGCTATAATGGCTTGGGTTGTTGGCCAATATGGGCTTGATGTTATCTTCTCGCTGGGTAGCTTTGTCATGGTGGTCATTGGGGCTCTCGCCTTGCAATATGCGCTTTTTGGCATCATGCTCCTCGGCTTTGCCGGACTGAACCCCTTCCCTTTTTATAAGAAAATGGTAGAAACGCAGGCGTTGGCTTTTGCCACCGTGAGCAGTAAAGCCACTTTACCCACTGCTATGCGGGAACTACGACAAAAGCTTGGGGTTTCAAAACAATCCTCCTCGTTCATTCTCCCCCTAGGAGCGTCTATGAATATGGATGGAGTTGCGATTTATTTGGGAATATGCTCTGTGTTTTTTGCACAGATTATGGGTATTGAACTTTCTATCACCCAGTATTTAACTATTATTCTCACTTCTACTATTGGCTCGATCGGGGCAGCAGGTTTTCCTGGCGGCTCCATGGTTATGATGGGCATGGTATTATCCTCCGTAGGCTTACCTCTGGAAGGCATTACTCTGATACTGGGAGTCGACAGGCTATTAGAAATGCTGCGCACGGTAATCAATATCACCGGCGATTGCGCAGTTACCGTCATAGTTGATAGCTGGGAGAAAACCCTTAACCGCCAGGTATACAATTCTAAAGAGGAAGAAGAAGACGAAGAGTTGACTGATTATTGATCAACATACCTTAAGCAGTTCTTTCCACTTGGTTAAATATCGCGGCGAACATAAGTTCGAGCGCACCCGCCAGCCCCGCTCAATTCCCTGGCTTGCAAAGAAGAGGGTGTTAGACCCAAGCTTTTCGTTTACCTGATCAATCGTGTGCATAAGATTAACCCTCTCTTCATTAGCCTTAGCAAAAAGATGTCCCTGCATATTCTGTGCCGAGACCAACTCCAGCAACATAATACCGGTCTTACGATATTTAACTCCGGGCTTAAATACTTGCTTAAGGCAAAGCTTTGCCGCCGCCATGATAGCGGTCGTATCGCTAGTAGGCATGGCGAAGCTTGTACTGGTGCCATTACTATATTCTGCCCCAGCCCTTACATAGACGTAGATCCCGCAGGCACAGCTGCCCTGGCTGCGCATACTTTTTGCTGCGCGTGCCACATGGTTGCAAACCGCCTCCTCAAGCTCTTCCAGCTTAAATACTGCCCGACCAAAGGAGCGTGAGGAAATAATATTTTTCCGGGGCTGAAATGCCGTGTGGAAATCAAAGCATTTGATCCCCTGGAGCTCGAGCACTATACGCTCACCAATAACACCAAAATGTTTACGGATATATTTGATATCACAATCACGCAGTTGCCGGGCACTACCTATGCCTAATAAGCGAAGTTTAGGCGCCCATCGCCTGCCAACCCCCCAAATATCCTCGATAACAAAACTCTCCAGAACCTTATCCTGAACCATCTGGCTGCTTAAATCAAAAACTCCGGCTTGGCTATGTTTTTTAGCCATATGATTGGCTATTTTAGCCAGGGTTTTTGTAGGAGCTATACCAACAGATACGGGGATACCTGTCCACATCTTAACTTTTTCACGAATAAGCCTACCCTGCTCAGCAAAGTCTTCAACCTGGCTAAAATCCAGAAATGCTTCATCAACCGAATAGACTTCGACATCATGTTTAAGCATGCGCAAAGAGGTAAAAACCCTACGTGATATCTCTCCGTAAAGCTGAAAATTAGAAGAAAACAGAACAACTCCGTGGCTTTTGCAGAAATCCCGGTATTCAAACAGGGGAGCCCCCATCGGTATACCTAAGGCTTTGGCTTCATTTGAGCGCGCAATAATGCAACCATCATTACCTGATAACACTACCACAGGCCGGCCTTCCAGGCTGGGGTCAAAGACGCGTTCACAGGAAACAAAAAAGTTATTGCAATCTACTAAAGCAAACATAGCTTACTCCGGCCGGTGAATCACTGCAGTCACCACACCCCATATACATGTATCAAGACCGCAATCCAGTTTAATCACCGGATAGGCCTTATTTTCAGGCTGTAAGTAGCTGGCGGCCGGCGCTGAGCGGACACAGATGCGCCTGACTATAAATTTGCCATTTACCACAGCAATAACGATTTTGTTATTGCTGGCTCCAATGCTGCGGTCAACAATGAGAATATCATTATCATGAATACCAGCATTCACCATGGCATCCCCTGCAGCCCTAACAAAAAAAGTCGCAGCCGGATGCTTCACCAGGTATTCATTAAGATCAAGCTTGCATTCGATCTGATCTCCTGCGGGCGATGGGAAACCTGCCTGCACCCTCGATTCATAAACCAATAACTTATTACTTCCCATATTCCTGCCCTTTATCACTCTCTTGGAATAGTGTACACAAATCAAATTAAATGAAAAGAAAAATAGATAATGAATAGAAAAAGGGGCAGAGAAAGTAACAGCCTTTACTACAACAAAGGAAATTTCTTTCCTGTACGCAAACTTAAGTTTATTCTATAATAATACTAACTTATGAGTGAATATATGTCAGACCTTAAAGAAGGAATGAGAGCTCCTGATTTTTTCTTACCCACCAATATGGGTAATGAAATTGCGCTTCCCGACTTTTTAGGAAAAAAATTGGTTTTATATTTCTACCCTAAAGATGACACCCCGGGCTGCGCTATAGAGGCACAAGATTTTACACGCCATATGGAAAAGTTTAGAGCCGCTAATTGTGAGATTGTAGGCATTTCGCGAGATGACCTGGAAAGCCATGGGAAATTTGCCGACAAGTATTGCCTGCCTTTTGCATTAGCATCCGACCTCGATGGCAAAGCGTGTAAAAGCTATGGAGTATGGGTGGAGAAATCGTCATTTGGAACAAAATCTATGGGTATAGAACGAAGTACTTTCCTAATAGACGAAAGAGGTGACCTAAGAAAAATCTGGCGTGCAGTTAAAGTCGATGGGCATGTTGAAGATATTTTGCGGTCAATCCAATATTAGCAGCGGTATAAATAATGAAATCATTTACTATATATCTTAAAGAAAGCACTAATCCAATAAATGACGCAGTTTACCTTTCGGAAAATTTTTCTTATAAAGCGTTATTTTTCAACCTGTTCTGGCTGATATATCATCGCCTCTGGATGCCAGCTATAGCCTTCTCGCTTATGGCAATCGGCATAATAGAGCTAACCCAGGCATATATCATTAGTGCTACGGTTTCCTTTGCTCTTTTCGTTTTCATAGGACTATATATCGGCTTTAATGCTAAAGACTATTTGCGTGCGCGATTGGAACGTGAGGGGTATACCCTTGTAGATATACTAGTAGCAAAATCAGTGGATGAAGCTGAATTCAAGTTTATCAGCCGCTTCATGTCGTATCAAACCAAACTGGAAAAAGAAAAAGCTGATACCCCTGTTAAGCAATAGTCAGAGTACCAAGGCTCTTTTTTAATTGATACTAGGAGCCCACAGCCGAGCCACCCTACGCCTTCGGCTTCGTGTGGCTTACGCCAGTTTATACGCTCACTATAGGAATTTATTTTACTAAAGCCAGTCTAACCGAAGCCGACTAGGTGTAGTAGTGTCGCCCCGTAGCCTTGGCGAAGGGGGACTGGAGAAAAGTTCTCATGACGCGCGACGAAGTAGCAATAAATACGGGACTTGGTTACCACATACCGATTATTTTCCACCACCACATGCCGACAGACAGCCAAACCAATAGGTAAACCACACTCATTATGGCACCAATACGCCACCATTCCTTGAGAGTCACAAATCCGGGGGCAAAATATACTGGGGCTGTTCCGGTACCATAATGTGTCAGCCCACCAGACAAGCTCGATATTGCTGCAAAAAGCATAACCACTACCATCGGAGGTGCCCCAGCAGCGATTGCAACAATAGCAAAGGCACTAAACATTGAGCTCACATGAGCAGTCATGCTGGCGAACATATAATGCGCGTAATAATAAACTACAACCAAAAGCAATAGAGCAAAATGCCATGACATACCTGCGACAGCCACCTGCATATGTTCACTAAACCAGTTGATCACACCTAAGTCGGCAAGACCTTTGACCAGCATGAGTAACGCTGCTAGCCAAACAAAAGTATTCCAGGCATTTTTCTCCGCCATAATATCGTCCCAGCTAAGCACTCCAGAAAACAATAGTATTGCTAAACCCAGTAAAGCAGTAGTAGTTGCCTCGATGCCAAGACCAGTACCGAATACCCATAGTGTTAACAAAACAAAAAAGGTTCCAAGCATAAATACTTCATCAACTTTGATCGCACCCATTTCGTTTAGTTTTTGCCGAGCCAGCTTAGGCGCCTCCGGAGTTTGTTTAATATCAGGTGGATATATTGCATAAAGCAAAAATGGCAGCAATGCCAAACAGAGCAACCCTGGAACAATAGCAGCTAGGGCCCAGGTTCCCCATGATATCTCATAACCCATACCAGCCGCAATACTCACTATAAGCGGGTTGGCGGCCATGGCCGTTATAAACATAGAACTAGTAATAACGTTAGCTTGAAAGCAAAGCTCTGTAAGATAGGCACCAATTTTTTTACGCGAAGCATTATTAGGCTCACTTCCATATTCTTTGGTCAACGCCCCTATAACGGGATAAATTACACCTGCTCCCCGCGCGGTATTGCTGGGAATAAAAGGCGCCAGCAGCAATTCACTAGCAATCAAGCCATAGGACAACCCCAGGGTATTTTTGCCTAACACCATAATAAAATAATATGATATGCGGGCACCTAAGCCAGTTTTTATAAATCCCCGAGCGATCAAAAATGCGACAAACACCAGCCACACAATAGGTGAGCTAAAACTCACCAAGCTGTTTTGCAAAGTTAGGGTATTAGTGAGAGTACAGGCAACTATCACTATAATTGATAGAGCGCCCATGGGTAAGGGCTTTGCGATCAGAGAAGCGACAGTAGCTATAAATATTACAAATAAATGCCATGCTTCTTCACTTAACCCTGTGGGGGCAGGAAGCTGCCAAAAGCATAGCGCTCCAAGGAGAATTGCGAAAAAGGAGGTTAAATTCGCCCCTTTCCACTGGTATCCGGAAGTTGAAGTCTCCGAGACCGAAGCTAATAACGTTGCTGAATCAGACATAAATTGCCCTATATTTAATGCGCAACAATTACTTTATACATATCAAGGTTCAGGGCAACATATTTGTTTGAATTTGAATCAATCATTTGAAATACAATATGCCAATACCGGGGAACCCAGCTTATAATCCAAGTCGCGCTTCCACTTTTGATTTAATATCTTCCAAACCTGTTCCTTCCTTATTTAACACGAATTTAGGAAGCGGGTGTGTTAGCCTTCGGGCGATATTATCCTTGAACAAGGCCTTAAGGAAAGCCATGTGTTTCTCCCCGATTTGATCATCGCTAAAGAAGATGTAGAGGGGCTTTCCCATTTCTGCCGCTTCAGAGCACATGGAAACCGAATCACCGGTGACTACCAGGTAATCCGCAACTGTCAGTATCCCCCGAAATGGGTTTTCTACCTGCGCGTTTATATCATTCAGAAAATATTTGCCGGGAAATTTTGCCAGACGTTCCTTAATATATGCGAGCACATCCTTAGGTGTGCGCCGGCTGGTGCTAATCATAAGAGAGGCTTTCTTGCTTAGAGCGACTTTGGTCAGGTGATCCATCATTTCAGCCGCATGCTTAACTGTGAAGCTACACCCTTTTGCTACACCTCCGATCAGAACACCGATGCGGGGAGTTGGCAAGTCCGCAAATTTATCTTGCCAGTACTTTCTGTCCTTTGCTTGCTCTTCAAGAGGATAATAACTTATCGCTCCACTCACAAAAATGGTTCGGGGTAAATAGTGCGCCGAGGGCTTATCATCATGCTTAGGTAAGATGATAACATCAAATGGCTCATAGGACATACCCGGCTGCATAAGTTGAATGATGCGCAGACTCGGTTTAATTTGTTTGAGCGCAGCTGCAATCGCTGCACACCTCCGCCCAGCTGAAATAACAATATCGGGCAGGGTATCAGATAATAATACGCGCTTATTTTTGAGAGTTAATAAGCCAAATCCCAACCAATTGGGAAATTCTCCTAAGAAATTATACATCAATTGCTTTGATTTATACTTCAAATCCAGTAAACTTGCCAAGGCAAGGGATTGATTGTTATTTCCAGTACGGCTATCAATTAAAACCCAGGTACTTTTATTTTTTAACATCAGAAAGGTTCCGATCATGAAAAAGTTAATATTGTTGAGTTCAGTTATACTACTGCTTGCCAAGAATGCCTACAGTTTTGACATTCCCCGCAACACAATTCTGAGCGCCAAGATCATTGACCTTAGCAATCATAGCACAATTTACGAACTTAATCCCGAATATTTGCTTTACCCTGCAAGCAACCAGAAGATCATCACCCTCTATGCTGCTTTAAAACTTTTGCCTAGAGATTATCGTTTTAAAACGGAATTGCTCAGCAATTCCAAAAACATCTACATAAAGTTCAGCGGCGACCCGACACTATCTTATGAACAGCTCGATGGGCTTCTTGCCAACCTTAAAAATAAAGAATTCACTAATGTTATTCTGGATGTTTCCGCTTTTGATAACGAATATTATCCTTCTGGCTGGATGCATGATCAAAACAAATTCTGCTTTTCTGCGCCTACTTCCGCTGGAATAGTCGACAAAAACTGCCAGGAATTTAACATCAATATCGATAAACTTGGCAAGCTTAATATCAAGCCACAAACTACTAAACTGATAGAAATGGACAACAAGGCTCGGCTTGTTGATCGAGAGGATAAATTTTGTGAGTTTGAGCTCTCATCATTTGCCTCTAACCAATATAAGCTTTTTGGTTGCTATACACATGATAATGTGCCAAGCAGTTTAAAGATCGCAATCAATGCCCCCGACAAATACCTGCAGGATCTTACCGCCCTGATTCTCAAAAAGAATAACATAAAGTATAATAAGCTTTCCTTGGGCGAAACTGCGAAGGATACTAAATCTGTCAGCAGTGTCAGCTCCCAGCCTCTGCAAGAATTGCTATCGCTGATGATGAAGAATTCCGATAACCAGATTGCTGAGGCGCTTTTTAAGAAAATTGCACAGAATAACTCCAGGTTGCCAGGCAACTGGAAAGTAGGCACGAAGATAATCACCGATTTAATGCACAGAGAATTAAAGACCGGCGAAGGCTCTTTCCAAATAGCTGATGGCTCGGGCATGTCCCGCAAAGATCTTTTGAGCGCAAGCACTATTATCACGCTTTTGCACACTGCGTATAGAGACGGCTCCATTAAAGATGATTTTATCGCTACTTTCCCTACCTCAGGGCTCGAAGGCACAGTAGCTGAGCGCTTCAAAGATGAGCACAACTTCAAGATATTAGCGAAATCCGGAAGCGCTGATAACACTTCCTCACTCTCCGGCTATGCTTTTAATGATACAGGCAAGGCCTATGCATTTAGCATTATATTTAATGGCTTTACTGGTGACAAAGCCAGTATAAGAAAGCTTGAAGAGAAAATACTGTTAAGTGTGGTTAAAGCTCAATAATGTGACTGGATTGCAATCAGTTCATCGCACCTGGTTCGGAGGAACATTTTCCTTACTAGGCCGCGCGGCATCAGTATGAAAGGTTACGGGCTCTAATTTTTTGTCTTTTTTGGCCGGCACAGATTCGGCGAAAGAGTCTCGTCGTGTAGGTATAGTAGCCTCTTTTTCAGGTTTCTTGGCAATTTTTTCTACATATCCTCTGTGCATTACATGGACAGCAACTGGCGGTGGGGTTAATTTGCTTACAGCTTCAGCATAGCCAGCTTTCGTAGCAATTTCTAATGCAGACCCTTCTTTATTGCGGAGGTTTAAATCTGCGCCCTCCTTAAGCAATGCATCAATGACCGTAAGGTTGTTCTTTTTTGTTGCCACTATTAATGGTGAAGTGCCTTCCCTGTCCTGATTATTAATACCTATCTTAGCGTTTATAAGGGCTAAAGCTATCTCGATATGGCCTAATTCCAGGGCGAGCTGTAATGCAAATTTACCATCATTGTTAGGTAAATCTGCAGACGTATTGATTTTCCCTGATGCGATTATGGCATCTACAACTTCTTTATGACCCTTCATAACTGCTAAAACTAGCGCAGTATTTCCGTTATTATTTTTTAAACTTACATCTATGTTAGTGACTCGAAGCAGGGCGGATACTACCTCATGGTTACCTTTATAAGCAGCCACCATTAATTTTGTGAATCCACTTTTATCTTGGCTATTTACAGCATCTCTGAGAATTTGAGATGATTCAAACATAGCGTATATAACATTAGCATCACCCAATTCTAGAGCCAACCCTAAGGCTGTCTTTCCCTTACTATCTTTTTCAGCTACATCAACTCTTCCAGATCTAAGTAAGGCGGTGATTACTTCTACACGACCATTCATGACAGCCCACATCAATGCCGTGCATTTATTGGCATCACAGGCCTTTACATTAGTGTGAGAATTTTCAAGCAGGACAGATACTACAGCTGCATGACCTGCTCTAGCAGCCAACAGTAATGCTGTGTTTCCTTCTTCATCTTTTGCATTTGCATCTGTGTGAGGATCCTTAAATAGGGCCGAGACTACCCTTGCATGAGCTTTTCTGGCAGCTAATAGTAACGCAGTGTCTCTACTCAGATTCAGATCCCCAACATAAAGGGGCAATTGAATATTACCCAATGCAAGCAGTGCGGATACTCTTTTTGCATCGCCTCGATAAGCGGCCAAAATTAACCCTACCTCTCCATCATCATCAATTGCAATAACTTTACCCGATTCAAGCATGACTGATACCACATTTGAACAGCCCCGCTTGATAGCTCCCATTAACGCTGTGTTCGCATCCGTATCAATCATAGCTGTAGTAGTGGCAGTCACTTTATCGGATGCAAGCAAAGTTGATACTGCCTCTGCATGGCCTTCAAAAGCCGCCCACATTAATGATGTTCTTCCAATCGCATCTTCTGCTTCTAAATCAGCTGCTCTAATTTTATCTAACAGAAAGGATATTACATTTTCATGTCCCTTTCTTGCAGCCCACATGAATGCCGTCATGTGATTTTGACCTGCTACATTCACATCAATTTGACCAGTTGCAAGTAGAGCTGTTAATACTTCTACATGGCCGAGAGAAGCAGCCATCATAAACGATGAGATTCCATTATCATATTTTAAAGCAGCTTTAATTAAGGTGGATATGACCTCCTTATTACCTTCCTTAACAGCCAAGCTTAAGGCTGTGTTTCCATTCTTGTCAGTTTCATTAAAAGCAGCTATATCAATTTTGCCAGTTGCCAGCAAAGCCGATACTACTTTTTCGCGCCCTAACTTTGCAGCTAACATGAATGCTGTTTTTCCATACTTATTTTTTTCAGTTACATCAAACTTGTTTAATTTAAGCAATAGGGATAGTACTTCTAAATGACCTTCCGCAGCAGCTAACATGAATGCTGACATGCCATGGTGATTTTTTTCCGTTACATCAAACTTGTTTAATTTAAGCAATAGGGATAGCACTTCTAAATGACCATTCACAGCAGCTAACATGAATGCTGTGTTCCCATCCTTATCTGTATCGCTTAAAGCAGCGGATGCATCAACCTTACCTGATCTTAATAAAGCTGATATTACTGCAGCATGCCCATTCTTTGCAGCCAGCATGAATGCCGTCATTCCATATTTATTTCTTGCTGATGCATCTATATTATCTAAGCTAAGCAAAATAGTTACTGCTTCTTCACTGCCGTGCACAGCAGCATGCATTAATGCTGTGTTGTCTTCTGTGTCTGCGGCATTTAAAGCCGCAGCATCAAGCTTGCCGGATCTAAGTAAAGCAGATATTACTGCAGCATGCCCATTCTTTGCAGCTAGCAGAAATGCCGTCATGCCATAGTTATTTTTTGCCGCTATATCACACTTATCTAGTTTAAGTAAGGTGGACAATGTTTCTACATTGCCACTCATGGCAGCATGCATTAATACTGTGTTTCCTTCTTTATCTGTAGCATTTAAAGCAGTTGCATCAATTTGACCAAATCTCAATAACGTAGATACCACATTAAGATGCCCCCCTATAACAGCTAACATTAATGCTGTCCTCCCATCTGCATCTCTTGCATTTTCATCAACCACAAACTTGTTGGGCAATCCACTTGCACGCCTCTCTGCAACAGCTAACAGTGCCGCTGTAAGCAAGGTGGATACTAAAGTTGCATTACCATTCTTCGCTGCAAACATTAGTGCTGTCATTCCATCATTGTCTTTTGCATTTACGTCTACCTTACCTGATTCAAGTAAGGTGGTTACTACTCTTGTATGCCCTTTCATTGCAGCACAAATTAATGCTGTCCTTCCATCACTATCCTTTGCATTTCCCTCAATGTTATCTACTTGAAGTAGCGCAAATACTAGCAGATCATGGCCACTAAAAGCTGCCAAAATTAAGGCTGGATCTTTAGTCTCTAGATAATAATTAATAAAACCTGTAAACTTCTCTGGATTAGAATTTAGATCATCGATGAGCTTGGCTTGCTTATCGTGATATTTATAATTAGCCATGGCTGAAGTAATTAAGTAAATGAAATAGTCATTGCGCCATTCAATGGCTTCAAGCAAGGCTTCTTCCTCATTAAGAGGAAGGAGATGAGCTTCAATTTGCACACCAAATTCCTTATTGTATAAGTCTATAAATTCATCTCGTTCTGCCTTAAGATAACGCATTATATTATTTGGAGTAGTGAGGACGTGATCAGGAGGGTGTACGGCATGCTTAAAGACGCCGCCCTTAAATACTCTACCATCAGGTTTTTTGATGGCGATTACTGATGTTTGCTTTATATGCACAGCAAAATGCTCGACAAAATCATCTACTAAACTCGCATCGGTTAATTTTTTACAGGATTCCTGTATGGCTTTGAAACTTAAATCAATCGATATATAATCATCTGCCGGACTATGGGCAACCAGAACAGAGCCAGGAGCCAACACAGCAAGATCAGGGGCTGCAAGGCCGGAGAAGCAAGAATATAATTCGATATTTAGAGGCTTCTCATTACAATGCTTAGATAACTTTTTAAAAAAGTTACGCGTAAGGCATTTTGGATCCATAAAATCTAGCACATGTTGTTTTTCTCTAATACCTCCATGAGAATTTATATATATTCTTGTATTGTCTCCAATCCTTCCCTGAAGCACACTACAATCCAAATCAAATAGCTCTTTTTTCCCATCACCTATTATTAAATAACCTTCTTTGCTAAATTGATCTCTAATATAATCTGGTATTCTTTGGTGTGAACCTACAATCAAAACCGCTTTGAGTGGAGCTTCAGCGGCTTTACTGCTTGACGTAACCACCTTTTCACTTGAACTTTGAACTGGCATAGCACCCCCTACGAATGCGGCTTAATACTTATTATGTCGCTTAAATGGTTAATTATTAGTTAATTTGCGCTATAATTACCGATATTAGCCGCTATATATAAAAAAGATCCTGGGCATAAAAAATAATGAAACTGTTCAAGATTGAAGTATAATCGTCTGCAAACAATTGTATGGCAGCATGCCTGAATTACCGGAAATCGAAACTATAGTACGTGGGCTCAACAGCGCTATATTGGAGGCGAAGATCCTTGATCTAGAGCTCAGCGGAAAGAAGCTGCGTGGCAAACCCGTTGCTGATTTTGCCTCCCATATTAAAAACCAGACTATTAAAGCAGTCTCTCGCCGCGGCAAATATATTATTATCGCTTTGCAAAATGGCGGGAACATCATTATTCACCTCGGTATGTCAGGACGACTCCTGGTCGGGCGCGATATAAAACCCAATCTTCATGATCATGCACGAATTCTACTCAATGACGGCAATAACATCGTCTTCAATGACCCCAGACGGTTTGGCATCATAACTTATACTAAGAACATAACTGATAGCCCATTATTAAAAAATCTGGGCGTCGAACCTTTAGCCAAAGCTTTTACCGTCAAACAACTGTCAGGGATTTTAGCCAATCGCAAGGCGCCCATCAAAACCGTGCTGATGAATGCCAACCTTATCGTCGGCATTGGCAATATTTATGTTAGTGAGAGCCTTTTTCGTGCAGGCATCCATCCTCAAAGGCTTGCCGCAAGCATAACTCCGGCGGAGATCAAAAAACTCGTGCCCGCAATTAAAACCGTACTAAAGGAAGCAATATCATCTGGCGGATCAACGCTCAGGGATTATGTTAGCTCAAATGGAGATGTAGGAGGCTTCCAGCATAAGTTTGAAGTTTATGGTCGCAAAGATAAGCCTTGCCTAAAATGTGGTAGCAGGATAAAAGTTCTTAAAATTGCAGGAAGAGCTACTTATTATTGCCAGAGCTGCCAAAAAATTTCCCGGGGGAGCAAATGACTAAAATTCACCTGTTATCAGAAAAGACTATCAACAGGATTGCTGCAGGCGAAGTGATTGATAGACCCGTTTCAGTTGTGAAAGAACTGGTTGAAAATGCTATTGATGCCGGCGCAAAAAATATAACTGTAATGCTTGAGCGCGGTGGTCATAATTTAATTTCTGTTAGCGATGACGGCTGCGGTATAGATGCAACTGAACTGCCCACAGCACTGGCACGCCACGCTACATCCAAGCTCAATGAAGAAGACATCAACAACATCAGCTTTTATGGTTTTCGTGGAGAAGCGCTGCCATCTATAGGCTCAGTTGCAAAGATGCGCCTGATCAGCAAACCTTCTGATGCACCCCATGCTTATGAAATCAGCATAGAAGGCGGCGACATAGGCGCGATAAAGCCTGCGGCACGCGCTGATGGCACCACCATAGAAGTCCGCGATATCTTCAGTTTTACACCGGTTCGCCTCAAATTTCTCAAATCTGAACTTTCAGAAAAACTCGCGGTGCTTGAAATCTTACACCGCTTTGCTTTGGCCAACCCTGATATAGGCTTTAAATATATATATGAAGCTAACACTATATTTGAATGCAAACCTGCTTCCGACCTCAACCAGCGTATCCTAGAAATACTCGGGGAGAAATTCATCGCGAACAGCCGACCCTTCGACATCATAAGCGATAACATTGCTCTGCATGGCTTTGCGGGATTGCCTACTTATAACCATGCTAATTCATCCCGACAATATACATTTGTCAACCGCCGTACTATTAAAGATAAAACTGTATTCTCTGCGCTAAAAGTCGCATATCAAAACCTGATACCTCAGGGAAAACATCCGGCCCTGGTACTTTTTATGACTATCGACCCCTATGCGGTCGACGTCAACGTTCACCCTTCTAAAGTCGAAGTGCGGTTTCGTGATGAACAAAGAGTGCGCAGCTTAATTGTGTCCACGCTACGGGAAACGCTGCGCCAACCACTTGTAACATCTACGCCGCAGGTTGCACCCATAAAAGCTCAGGCACACACCTGGCAAAACTTTAGCAACCCTTTCCCGGGTCGCGCGCAGATTACCGAAGCTCATGAGATCCAGCGCCCGGCTTATACAGCTCCTACCCCACAGCCCTCCAGTGTAGCCGCTTTAAAAACAAATGTTGCTGAGCTCAAGCAACCTGAGATTGTGGTCAGCTATCCTTTAGGCGAAGCAAAATGCCAAATTGGTGAGCTTTATATCATCGCTGAAAATGATGAGGGGCTAGTTATCGTCGACCAGCATGCAGCACATGAACGCCTGGTTCTTGAAAAACTTAAAGATCAGCTAAAATCTGGCGCAATAAAATCCCAGCTGCTTCTGGTGCCGGAGATCATTGAGCTTGGACAGTTGCAAGCAGCCAGCCTTTTAGCCCATGCAGGAGAACTAAAAAATCTGGGTCTTACAGTTGAGAAAAATGGCATTACTCAGGTTATGGTCAGAGAGATACCTGTAATTTTCAACAATACTTCTATCAAAGAACTTATCGCAGACTTAGCTGCTTATATCTATGAGAATGATAGCGTGGATATTCTCGAGAAAAAACGCGATGATATATTGGGCAACTTTGCCTGCCACTACAGCATAAGATCTGGAAGGAAACTTAATATTCACGAAATGAATGCCGTGCTAAGGGATATTGAAAATACAGATTTTGCAGGACAATGCAACCATGGCAGACCTACATATATTATACTAAACAAAACACAGCTAGCGAACATGTTTGAGCGCAACTAGGAACGATCAACAGGTTTCCGGAACATCAGATATACTCCAAAGCCTATCATAGGCACGCATAATAACTGTGCCACAGTTACTATATTTAAAACATAGCCGGGATAGTCAGGTTCGCGAACAAACTCAACCGCGAATCTAAAGCAGCCATAAAAAAACAAAAATGCACCTGATAACCTACCAGGGTTTCTCCTCCAGTTAGGTTTACTATGAAAATACATTAGGATTACAAATAATAAGATCCCTTCTAAAGCAGCTTCATAAATCTGACTTGGATGGCGCGGCAACATTCCAGCATGTGGAAAAACAACGCCCCAGGGCACGTCAGTCACTCGCCCCCAGAGCTCGCCATTGACAAAATTAGCAATCCTTCCAAGAAATAAACCAATCGGAGTAACACACGCTATCAGATCACTCGCTGCAAAAAATTTCATTTTATGTTTGCGGCATAAGAAGTAGATAGCGACTATAACTCCCAGAACTCCTCCATGGAATGACAAGCCACCTTTCCTGATTTCGAATATCATCAAAGGTCTTTCTATGAGTTTTTCATAGTCAAAAAAGAGAACACTTCCTAATCGAGCACCTACAATGATTCCAATGACAATAAAAAAAATTAAATCATCTAAAGCCTTCTCGGAAAAAATATTTTTTTCCTTTGCATTCAAATACTTAAGCAAAACATAGCCAATTGCCACTCCAAAGATATAAGCAAATGAATACCAATAGATATCAAAATTGAAAATTCTGAAGGCAACTGGATTAATATTAGGAAAAAGTATTGCGATCATGATAATTGATGTTATACAATAAGTTATACAGAGTGTTTATATGGATATATTAATGGTACAAAATAATAAATTCTTTAACGATGTGAAAAAAGTTGCAAACTCAACTTTGTCCACAATGGCAACTATGAAAACCGAAATTGCTAAAATCGTCAAGGAGCAAATGAAAGCTGTGCTCAAAAATATGGATGTGATAACGCGCAATGAATTCGACGCAGTTAAAAAAGCTGCATTGGATACTCGTAAAGAGTTAGATGAACTAAAACAAAAACAAAAAGGAGGAACTGTCATGAAAAAGGCAACCAAAAAACCTGCAGCTAAAAAACCTGCAGCTAAGAAAAAGACTGCCGCTAAAAAAACCAAAAAATAGCGCAGGCATAAATTGGGTTTAACTGTAAAATGCAAATTCTATTCGTCGGCTGTGGCAATATGGGCGGAGCGATTGTCTCCGGTATGTTGCAGTCCTGTAATTTCGCTAAAGACGAAATCTCAGCTATTCTTCCGCTCCATAGTCCAGATATGTACAAAACAGAAAAACGCTTTGGTATTAAGGTCTACAATTCCTTTCCTAGCGAAAGAAATTTCGACGCCATACTATTTGCAGTTAAACCCCAGACTTTCTACGAGATTTTACCTAGCTACAGGGAAGCTCTTACCGGAGTAAATACACTTGTTATTTCAATCGCGGCTGGCAAGACAACAAAATATCTTGCCAGTTTTTTTTCTACCCAACCCATCGTACGCGTTATGCCCAACATCAATGCTTTAGTTGGCAAAAGCGTATCCGTCGCATATAGCAATAAACCTCTCTCTTCAGAGCAAAACGAACTCGTGCAAAAAATATTCACCAGTGTCGGAACTTTAAACTTTGTTAAAGACGAGAATATTCTCAATGCAGTAACAGCAGTATCTGGCAGCGGCCCTGCATACTTTTTTCAGTTTGTTGAATACATGATTGATGCGGCTATTCAACTAGGCCTGGACGACAAGCTCTCGCATGCACTTGCGACAGAAACATTTATCGGCTCCGCAAAACTATTGGAAAATGAAAAAGTATCTCTTGCTGAACTGCGTGCATATGTAACCAGCCCGGGTGGTACTACCGCTGCTGCATTACAAGTCTTCAATGAGAATGATAAACTCAAAGCACTTGCAGAAGCAGCTCTAAAAGCTGCTTGCAAGCGCGCGACTGAACTTTCTGAATGACCATGGTTAGATCTCATCAGCAGTGAACTTATAGAATAGCTCTATATTGACTGCAAAAAACACATACTGTAAAAAACTTGCATTCTTTTGTTTTTTACCGTATAATCGCCCTATAAATTAAAAAAGGTTACTCTTATGCCCCAAAAAACACAAGTAACTGGTGGTAACTCGCATAAAAAAGGCAGTAATTCACACACTGAATTTACACAAGAATTTACTATTAACCATAAAGATCTTGATGCGTTTGCTGAAATGGATTCAGCGAGCAAAAACGCTAATGCTGAGATTTATGTTTATGAAAAAAACGTTCTTGGTGAGCTTATTTGTAAAAATGTGTTTGCTTCGTGCCTTCCTATTGTTAAGGAACACTGTACACAGCCAAACCATTTATGTGGAGAGCTTAAAGTATATCTACACTCAGTTACAGAACTGTAAGACAAAAGTGTAGCTACCAAACCAACGCCTGGTATAGAGCTGGTCATTCGGCGCACTGTCACGTTTTAAAGTGACATAGGAATAGATGGCTTCATCCTTAATATCATGCGAGGCGCCGACAACCACAAATCCAGCAACCATAGGCTGTTCTCCCAATGCGCTCTCAGCCGTTTCTCGCTCCATGCCGTAAATCACACAAAAGCGAGTTAATAGAGGTGCTATTTATATAGTTAATATGACATTTCTTCTTTGCTGCAACAATAGCTCTAAAGGAGGACATTTTAACTTTGCTACGACAATAGCACTATATTTGCTTGCCAAGCCCTAAAAAATGTGTTTGAATACATCCACTTTAACATGCTGCACAGAGTTACATAAAAGCTTCTCTGGAGGGATGGCCGAGCGGTCAAAGGCAGCAGACTGTAAATCTGCCCGCGTAAGCGTTCGAAGGTTCGAATCCTTCTCCCTCCACCACTTTTTTATTGGCTTTTGGGTAAAATTTGTGTAAATATTTGAACAAGCAGAAGCTTTTTTGAAACTGCGGGTGTAGCTCAATGGTAGAGCTCCAGCCTTCCAAGCTGGCCACGTCGGTTCGATTCCGATCACCCGCTCCACCCAAAAGTTTGGGGCATATATAATAACTATTAAATAATATTGGAGATTTTATCCATGGCCAAAGAAAAGTATCAAAGAACGAAACCGCACGTAAACGTGGGCACCATTGGGCACGTCGACCATGGTAAAACCACTCTTACTGCAGCGATTACTAAGGTTTTAGCAACAAAAGGTGGGGCTAAATTTACCTCATACGATAATATTGATAAAGCACCTGAAGAAAAAGCGCGCGGTATTACCATTAACACAGCTCACGTTGAATATTCAACCGACACAAGACACTATGGTCACGTAGATTGCCCAGGTCACGCCGATTATGTTAAAAACATGATTACCGGTGCGGCACAAATGGATGGAGCAATTCTCGTAGTGAGTGCAGCTGACGGTCCAATGCCACAAACCAGAGAACATATCCTTCTTGCTCGACAAGTTGGTGTTCCAGCGCTTGTTGTCTTCCTTAACAAAGTCGACATGGTAGATGATCCGGAACTTCTTGAGCTTGTAGAAATGGAAGTCAGAGAACTGCTAACCAGCTACGGTTTCCCAGGTGACAAGATCCCTGTGGTTAAAGGCTCTGCTCTTGCAGCTCTGGAAGGGAAACCTGAAGGTGAAAAAGCGATTGATGAGTTGATGGGTGCAGTTGATAGCTATATCCCACTTCCTGTCCGCGACCTTGATAAACCTTTCCTTATGTCTGTAGAAGACGTATTTTCGATTTCTGGCCGTGGTACAGTTGCTACTGGTCGTATCGAGCAAGGTATTGTGAAGGTTGGTGACCCAGTAGAAGTTGTAGGCTTAACTGATACTCAACAATCCATCTGTACTGGTGTAGAAATGTTCCGCAAAGAACTTGATCAGGGACAAGCTGGTGACAACGTTGGAATGCTTCTTCGTGGTATCGACAAGGAAAAGATTGAACGCGGTCAAGTTATTGCTAAGCCTGGATCAATCACACCGCACCATAAATTCAAAGCTGAAGTTTACGTGCTTACCAAAGAAGAAGGTGGACGTCACACTCCATTCTTCAAGGATTATCGTCCGCAGTTTTACTTCCGTACCACCGACGTAACTGGAGCTATTACGCTTCCGGATAACGTTGAAATGGTAATGCCAGGTGATAACACAACAATTACTGTTGAGCTTGGTAAAAAAGTTGCGATGGAAAAGGGTCTTAAGTTCGCTATCCGTGAAGGTGGCAGAACTGTAGGCGCTGGTGTTGTAGCTGAAGTTCTAGAATAATTGAGTACCCTGTTATCGTCATTGCGAGCCCCGACAGGGGCGTGGCAAACCAGTGGCTTCTAAAGATTACCACTTTGCCACACTTTTCGCGATGACGGTTCCAGGACTTTTTTATATTATTACAGGAGTGTAGCTCAATTGGTAGAGCACCGGTCTCCAAAACCGGGGGTTGGGGGTTCGATTCCTCTCGCTCCTGCCATCCGTCTTCGCTAATTTTGCTGAAGGCCAAATTTAGCAACAAAGTGATTTATCATGGCGTAGCGTGCGAAACGGATGCCGCGCCGTAGCCGATTAGGCGTAGGCGGGCTTTAATTTCAATATATAAATCCTTAGAGAACAGCTGAAGGCAAAATTTAGCAACAAAGTGATTTATCATGGCGTAGCGTGCGGAACGGATGCCGCGCCGTAGCCGATTAGGCGTAGGCGGGCTTTCCAAAATTTAATATATTACCATTTGCATACTTGATTCCTCAGCATTACTCTTACAAACTCAGAATGGAAAATTATGTTTCAAGCTCGGCATAATCAGATAGCTAATTTTTTACGGCGCAAGGCCTTAAAGAATTCCAAGCGCGCCCTGAGCCCCAATAGGGCGCGCTCGAAAAAAAGCGTGAGCTTTTTTTCGCACCTCTATTTAAAGGCCTTGCAGGAAAAGAGAATGTGCGTTTATTGCACAATAAATGAGACCAATACACCCAGGAGAAATTCTTAAAGAAGAGTTTTTGAAGCCTCTACACATATCAGCTAGTCAGTTAACTAGACGCATAAGAGTGCCTGTCAATCGCATTACTCAGATTTTAAAACACAGCAGGAATATTACCGGAGACACCGCACTCAGGCTGGCAAAGTTATTTAAAACATCTCCTGAATTTGGATGAACTTACAAGCTATGTATGATTTACGTAAGGCTCAAGTAGAAGAAAAAACAAATAATAGCTCAATCAATAAAATTATACCTATTGATATGCACCTGCACCATTGAAGAAAATTCAGTACCTTATAACTCCGTATGCATGGCATCCATTTTTGGTCCCCAAATAAAAAGAAGAATTCTTGAGCAATCCTCTTCCGAATTAGCATATTGTGGAGAAGAGTGCACAGCACCCTTCTGCTCTTCAAATCCTGTTGTAAATACTGCCAAGTGCAAATCCGGCGTATACTCTACGTCTACGTCTACGTCTTCATAACTAAATTTCATTTGATCAGTTATAAATGCGGTACTTTTTCCTGCTAAAGCAAGCGATAATTTGATCCCATCATCAGGGCCTTCATCAGGGTCTCTATGAAATTCATGAGCAACTCGACAATAATTTTGAACTCGCACTTCCACATGTAATTTAGCGTCATAACCATAACATTCTTTCATTTGATCAGTAACTTTATTCAAAGTTCTTGTTATTAAGCTGGCTACTGCTCTTGCTTCATTACATACGCTTGGGTTCTTATCGTCACATATTTTAGCTCTTTCAGGGCCAGAACTCGTTGCTAAACTTTTTAGAACTTCTCTAGGGTTATCGCACCAATATACCATTTCTTGCATAAATTTTGCGTTTCGAATTACTGTCGCTTCTTCCAAAAATTGATGTTCTTCAGAAGAGAGGAATGGAGCAAAAGCATATTTATTTTCTGAACTTAGGCTTTTAATTGCTGCGCATAAGTTATCATGGATATTGTTATTGGATCGCGCATTAATATTATTAGCCATATCACCATAATTTATCGTTAATTACCGGCAAGCATAATATAATTTTACAAAAGAATCAACAACAAAGAGAATTCCTACATCTTCAAGTGCTTAAGATATTTCTCCATCTTTTTAACCAGCATCTGCCTCTTTAGAGGAGAAAAATAATCGATAAACAGACGACCCTGCGTGTGGTCATGTTCGTGCTGGATACAGAAGGCGAGCAAGCCGTGCGCTTCCATCAACTGCTCTTTGCCATCATAATCCAGGTATTTAACCTTGATGCTCTTCGGGCGCTTAAGCTTAGCCCAAACCCCTGGAATTGAAAGACATCCATCTTCAACCTCATAAAGCTCCTCGGACTTTTCTATAATCTCAGCATTAGCCATACATAATAACTTGCCCATTGGCTGCCTGCGGGGCTCCAAATCCTTATCATGATGCTCAATAATATAATCATGATCGACCACAAAGATATCCTTCATAATACCGACTTGCACACCTGCCAACCCGATGCCGCGGTAATGTTTCATCCCTGCGGTAAGCTGATCAAAATTCTTCCTAATCTCGTCATCAACCCTGCTCACACGCTCAGAAACTTGCTTCAAGCGTTTGTCAGGATAAATAACCAACTCTAAAATATTATTTGTCATCGTATACTTGCTATTTTAATTATATTATACACTATTTATCATCGTTTCTAAAATACTAGCTTCGCAACATTTTGCAACAATATGTGATTTGGGTAAATAGATAATCTGTCGCATAATGACTTTATTGAGGAAACTTAACGCGCGTTGAAATGGAAGCTCTGCAACAAACGATATTAAAACCTATAAAGTTCCAAGGGATAGGTGTGCATAGCGGCAAGGAAGTGACGGTACGCATATTGCCTGCTCCGGAAAATACCGGCATTGTCTTTAAAAGAACAGACTTAAGTGAAAATAATATTATTGAAGCTAATTACGCGCTTGTGGTTGAAACCAGGCTTTGCACGGTGATTGCCAATGAATTTGGCGCCAAGGTTTCCACCATTGAACATATTTTATCAGCATTCTGGGGCTGCGGCATAGATAATGCCACCGTTGAAATCGATGGCGAAGAAATGGCGATAATGGATGGCAGCGCTGCTCCGTTTGTCGCACTGATTAGCAAAGCCGGTATTAAAACTCAAGCTGCGGCAAGAAAGTACTTACAAATCACCAAACCAGTTGTGATAGAGCACGAGGGCAAAACTATAGAATTGCATCCTCATGATGAATTTAGCGTGGAATGCGACATAGAGTTCGCGCACGCTGCTATCGGTCAGCAGGCATATACCTACAACGCAGCTGCTGATTCATATAATCACCTGGTAAGCAGAGCGCGTACCTTTGGCTTTGCCAAAGACGTTGAGCAGCTAAAACAAATGGGGCTGGCTCGCGGTGCTTCACTTTCCAATGCGGTTGGCATAGATGATGACGGCGTTATGAACCCCGAAGGCTTAAGGTATAAAGATGAGTTCGTGCGTCACAAAATTCTCGACTGCATTGGCGACCTCTATTTATCAGGCTACCGCATCTTAGGCAAAGTTGTGGCATCTAAAGCCGGCCACTCGCTGCATAACCTCATCTTGAGAAAGCTGTTTGCCGAACCAGATTGTTATAACATATTTGAAATGCCTGTCCGCATCAGCAAAGCTAAGGCTTTATAGCGCTGGCTACTCCTTTATTTCAGGAACTCTGTGCTTGCGTGAATGAATAAGGATAAAATTCTTCGTAGATTGAGCAAATTTCGTAATTCATATAAGCCTGCACCATATTTAAAGCGAGATTATAGCATGAACATTCATTTTATGCCATAAGCAATGTAAATGCTCAAAAGGACCCTTATACAGAGTCCTTTAGTGCAAATTTAGCTTGAGAAATTGCTCATCTAGTTTAATCTCTATAAGTAGATAACAATTAGGTAATCGCAAATGGTGTACAGATTTAATCGCAATGCAACAAAACCCAAATCACTTCTGGGGTATTGTCTAATCCTCGCCCTGTTTGCAGGCCTGGCATTTCTTTATGTAAAAAAAGAAGGCAGCTTACAAACCGCTTCATCAGCTGGAAAAATGTCGCGCGATGAAGTTGAGGTTATCATTAAGGACTATCTCATGGAGAACCCTAAGATTATTTTCGATGCTATGGAAAAATTCTACGTTGAGAAATCTCAGCACGATCGTGAAAATGCTAAAAACACAATCCAATCCAAAACCAAAGAACTTGAGGAAGATGCTTCTGACCCGCGTGCTGGCGCCGCTAATGGCAAAATCAAAATAGTTGAGTTCTTTGATTACAGATGCTCATACTGCCAACACATGGTCGACGTGAAGAAAAAGGTTATCGACCACAACCCCAATGTCCAGTTCATCTTTAAAGAATCTCCAATGCTAAGCAAAGATTCTGTGCTTGCTGCAAAAGCCGCACTGGCAGTTAATAAGATAAATAAAGCAAAGTACCTTGCCTTCCAGACAGAGCTGCTGGGGCACAGAGGCGAGATCACTCCTGAGGCTATTGATGGAATCGCTACCAAGCTAGAAATTAACAAAGAGCAGCTTAGAAAAGAGATGGCCGATAAAGCTATCGAACAAAAAATTGAGCAGAACGTCAACCTCGCTCATGAAATTGGCATTCGGGGCACTCCGGCATACATTATTGCAGGAGAAGTATTACCAGGTAAAGTATCTTATGAAACCATTAAGCAAGTTCTGGATAATCATAAGTAGGAGGATTCATGCCGAAACCCAAAGCTAAAAAAAAATCTGAAAGCAAAGCTCAAGAGGCATTCTTAACTACAAACATGTTGGCATCTCGCCGGCAGGCTGGAAAAAGAATGACCCTTTACTTACTGCTGGGCTTTGCCATTATGATCTTTTGTGGAGCGATTGGCGCGGGCTTTTACCTAAACTATGCGCAAACCTATATGAACAAAGAAGCCACTGTTTGCAATGAGATGAAGGCGGACTTCTCTAATCTCAACCACAAGGTTACTGACATTGAAGACAAAGTAGACAAGCTCAAGGTCACTCCCATAGATGATGAGAAGCAAAAGCTATTAATAAGAGCGGCCAATAAGTATCATATAGTTCTGTTCTCCAATCAGATAATCGAGAAGCTAACTAAACTCAGCTCTTATTCTGAGAGTGTATCTAACTTAAGGGAATTTGCCGAAGGTAAGTATGATAAGGAACTTAAAGATATTGAAGAAGCTCATGATCTTGCATTGACTTCCGATAGTAAATTAATTGATGCACTTAAAAAGCAACCGCTCCCCCAAGCCGAAGCCGGCAAGCCCAAACCAGCTGAGAAAACCTGGGGAGAAAAAGTCAAAGGCTACTTTGCAGATTCTTTTAAAGTGCGTAAAACATCAGAAGTCAATATCCAGAAAAGTGAGAATCAGCATATAGCTGAGGCAAATGATAAGATTAACGCTGGCCAATATGAGGAAGCGATTACTGCGCTCAATTCCGTTGCTCATAAAGATGAGAATATCACTTTTGTGATTAAAGTTCTGCAGGCGAGAACTAACACTCTTACTGCTGCGAAAAAAATTATGGCTGATGCACTAAAATGATAAAATTCTTATTCTTTACCGCTGCTCTTGTTGTGCTTGGTATTGCAACTTACTGGCTATCGCAAAACACTGGCAATCTCAACCTCAGTATTTTTGGATATGAGATCGAGACTAGCGTTACATATGCCGCACTTATAATAGCTGTAGGATTTGCGTTCTTTCATTTGCTGCTTCTTGTTCTGTATCGCATAATGAGAATACCAGCAGCTATCATGAACATGTTTGCTGAACGCAAGAAACGCGGACTGCAAGAGAAGATATATGAAGCTTTTATCCTTTCAGTCACTCAAAATGCAGCCAAGCTCTCTAAGCTCGCGCAGAGCCTTGAGCACCTACCTATTCCTGAGAAACTTAAAACTCTAGTATACTATTTTGCGGCTCAGTCTGCGGGTAATGCGATTACAGCTCGCGACCGCCTGCAAGAGTTAACCAAGTATGCAGATACTAAAAGCCTGGGCTTTAATGGACTTATTAACCTGGCGTTGGAACAGGGCGATTTTTCCATTGCTATCAACTACGCAGAGGAACTCTGGAAGTCTCAGAAAGAGTACTTAAGCGCCAAGCTCCTGGCCAAAACCTATATTCTTGCCGGTAGATGGGACAAACTATCTGAGTTTGCTGATTCATTCCGGAGCGGTGGTACTTTAGGGAAAGACAAAAAGAATGCCGTGCTGGCACTGGCCAAATTTATGCAGGCTAAAGAGCTGATGAACGCGGGGGATTTTGCATTGGCTCATGATGAAGCTGCCCTGGCATGCAAGCTTTTAGATAATATAGCGCCGCTTGCTATATTGTTTGCCACTATTAAAATGCGCCAAAATAACTGGAAGGGCGCGCTTGCTGTTATTGAAAAAAGCTGGGCACATGAGCCATCACAGGCTTTATCCCAATTGGTTTTCAATATCCAGAGCAAGATGCGTTCGGAGAAATTTATAGATATAGCGCGCCACATTGCCTCTTTGGCACCTATGCATTATGAAAGTCACCTTCTGCTTGCCCGCGCAGCATTGGAAATGGATCAGTATGATCTGGCTTCTCAGGAAATTGGGGAAGCGCTTAGCGAGGGGCATAAAGTTCGGGTTTGCCAACTCATGGCTGAGTTCTGCATGCGCACCCATGGCAATAATACTGAGGCACTAAGCTGGCTCCATTATGCCGCCCAATCTAAAAATGATGTCTTGAATAACACCTATTATTTCTCTATTGATGATCTCGCGATTGTTAAGCTTGCTCCAGATCAAAAGAACTTCCCAACCAAAATGATTTTAATAGAGTGAGTCACCCTATCTTAACTTTCTATTAATTATTTCATCTCATACTGGAAGAATGGCCTTTACTCTAAGTATTGTGAGGTGGATTTATGCATAGCAAAAGTGATCTGGAACTTCAAATTGAGTGGTTAAAGCTCGAAAAGCTCATAAATGACTTTGAGTTTAATGAGCACGTTCTTAATGCTGTAATCCGAAGGGAATCAGCAGACAAACTCAAGCAAGTCCGGTCTGTGCCGAATTCGGGTTTCGCTATGTTCTCTCAACAAGCCTATGAAGGCTACAGCCTTTTAATCAGGGCTTATATGGCATGCAATGCTGATTCTCCGTCTGAGCAGCAGCTGAAGAAATTAAGAAATGCATTGGAGATTCTTGAAGTCCTGCGTCAGCAGTCTTTAGATATGGATCTATTAAATGAATCATCAGTCCCTGCTTTTAAGGCAGCAGAAAAAGCCAGAATTCTTGCCAAACTTGAGACAACTGGTGAAGTTTATACTGCAGGTGGTTATGGACAACCAGGGGGTGAGGGCGCGCATCATGCTTTAATAAAATACACTAAGATTGGCGGTGTCTATACCAGAACGGAATTTAATGAAGGAGTTGGCGTCGAAATGCTTAAATCCCCGGGCAAGAGAAAATATGGCTGGGGAGTTAACAGAAGGACTATAACCCGCAAGAACTTGGAGAAGGTAATCAGCATTGATGTAGATACCACTTTTAAAGACAGTGATTCCCTTGAACAAATTCTACCTTTGCTTAAGCGAAGAAGTAAGGAAGATATTGATCATTCTATTATAACTACAGTACAAACTTTAGATAATTGTAACACGAGAAGTGTTCGCGCATTATTAAGAAACGTTCTTGGGGCAGAAATGCTCAGGGATCTTTTTGAAGTTGCCACAACGCAACTTTCTGATACTCAATTACATTTAGCTGAAAGGTTCAATGAAATTCAAAATGAACTGTATAATCGTCACATACTGAAGCCTCTAATTGCTACCAGACAGCTGATAAATACTAAAGCCGCCAAGGAAGAAACTGCACCTCAAGTACCCTCAACATTTTTGGATATAGAACATAAAAAAATGGGTGAATTATGCATTTCAATTATCAGGCAAACCGAATTTATATTACATAAAAAATTCGAGCGAACCGTAGAACTAGACTTATTCAAAGGGAATATGATTTCATTTTTACGGACATGCGGTGTTTCTGATGTAAAAGTCTGGCTCTATTTAAAGCCGGAGTCATTAACAAAAATAGCTTTTATAATGGCTGAAAACCTCATCAGTAATAAGGTAATATACACTCATAAAAAAACCTGGCTATTTGATCATGATTATCTAGTAATCTCGCCGACTATAACTCCTCCAGTTTTGGCAAAGATTACATTAGAGGGTGTATTTAAGAGTCTTGCGACATCAGCTGGTGCCGAAAATGAACTTGGAAGAGACCAAGCGCTAACTGAATGCGCCTTATCTATCGTAACAAAATCGTTTGGATATCCCAACGATTTTGCAAGTGTTAAGAAAGCAAAGCTAGTTGCCGTAACCAAAACTATGCTAACTATCCTTATGAAACCCTATAGAATCGATGTTGATATGTTAGCGATAATAGAAGGTGAATTTCTTGCTCAAATGCACAATAACTTACCTCCTCGATTTGATTTAAAAAATGTTTTAGATAACTATCAGAAATTAATTAGTCTCACTCGTGCTAGTCTGGCTAAGATTGATAAGTTAAAACCTCTGGAAAAAGCTGTTTTACTTGAGCCTGTGGCAAAACCAGCCGTGGGTAAATTGAAAATTGCCCCTAAGCTTGCCGCTAAACTTAACGCTATCATTAACAAGCATATCCAAGCGGTAAATGAACAGGGCGATGATTCGCCCTCAACCCAGGCAGAGCAAAATCAACTCAAGGAAGTAGTATCAGTTCCCTCTCAATATGGAACTAAGCCTGAACCCTACCCTGCTTTTACCTCACGTAAGCATTTGGAAGGTGCGCATGCAGCAGTTCAGCCAATTGCAAAGAGAGCCAGAGCTGCAGTCACTGAACAAACCGAATCTGAAAAACGAGCTCGCGTTGAGATACCGGCTCAGCAAAAAAAGCGCATACGCGATAAAACAACAACTGGTAAGCAGGGACCAGACAAGCACCCTCATAAGGATTTATACTATCGTTAACCGCTTTCTGATTTCTTCTAAAAAAGCTGCTGGCAACTGTGTTCTGATTTCAAGAATCTTAAACTTATCAAGGGCCAGGGATTTTGGTAAGCGAACATAATCTTTTGCCGTAGTGATGATCTGAGCTTTATGTTCACGAGCAGCAGCAAGTACGCTGGCAATTTCTACTTCGGAGAACGGATGATGATCGGGGAAAATAAATTTTGCAACAACTACAGCGCCGGACTGCCTTAGCGAAGTTAGGAATTTTTCCGGAGTTGCTATGCCGCAAAGCGCAATAAATCTCTTGCCTTGCAAGCCTTTGGTAACGACTTCGGTTTTACCTTGGAAGGTTTTTTTATCTGTGAATTGGAACTTTTTATCATAACAGAATACGTAATCAATACGTTGGCTAACAAAGGAGACCGGCTCCCTTAAAGGACCTGCCGGCAAAATAAAGCCATTTCCCAGACCGTAATTGCCATCACAGACGAGAATGTTAATGTCTTTAACCAGGGTATTATTCTGTAAACCATCATCCATAATTATTATATCTGCTCCGTCTTCCTCTGCCATGCGAGCAGCAAGATAGCGGTTTCTACATATATAAGTTGGTGCGACTTGGGCGAGCAGCAGGGGCTCATCACCTACTTCTTTAAAGGTATGCTTATATGCATCAACTCTTACAGGAGTTGCGCTGCTGAGTGCACCTTTATAGCCTCGGGAAATAAATGCGATTTTACTACCTCGCTTTAAGAGAGCTTTACCTAAGGCAATCGCTAGCGGGGTTTTTCCTGCGCCACCGACTGTAATATTACCCAAGCAAATTACTTTGGCAGCAACACTTTTTGGCCGGCGTCTATAAAAATTAATAAGGTGAAAGAGCAAATAAAAACCTGAAAAAGGTAGTAGTATGAAATTCAAAACCCCACGTTTGTTCCAGAATTTTTGCATATCAAATATAAACCTTTAGTGCCTTTAGGGTATCGGTGAGAATATTGTTTTGCCGATCAGCAACCTTTTTGGCATTGAAAGCAAGCTGATCCAGCATTTTATTATCAGAAAATAGCTCGAGCAGTTTTATCTGAAGTTCATGACTGTCTTGTACAACTGCAATTCCATCTGCTGCAACTAAATCTTCTACAATGTTGCGGAAGTTCTGTGTGAAGGGGCCAACAATGACCGCGCAATTGCTGCGGGCGGGCTCCAGCATATTTTGACCACCATGTGGGATAAGCGAACCACCCATAAACACAACATCTGCAATGTCATAGAGCAGAAGAAAATCATCGCAGATATAAATCTCTGTAGTCTTCTCAATGGTTGGAGCTTGCGATCTCAGTTTCGCCTCAAGACCCATGTGATTTGCCTCATCAGCAATGCTCTGGGCATAATGGGAATGGCGGGGCGTTACTATTGTCAGCAATTCAGGATATTGCTCTTTTAACTGCGCGTGTACTTTCAGAATTTGGCTAAACTCTCCGGGGTGCGTACTTGCTGCCAGCCAAAATTTGCGTTTGCCTATCTGTTTTTTATAGGCTTTGGCTTCATCTGGAACTCCTGAACTTGCTGGAGCAATGTATTTGAGATTACCAATGTACTTAATTTTATCCAGGGATACAAAAGCGGCTATTTTATTAAGGTCATCAACACTGGTTGGAAAGATGCGAGTAAAATAATCATAAAGCTGTTGCGCAACCTTTTTAAAATAGCACCACCTTCTATAAGACTTATCTGAAAGCCGTCCATTTACCATGATTAATTTGCACTGAGTGCTGGCAGTTGCCAACAGGTTCGGCCACAATTCGGAATCAACAAATATACCTAAGTTAGGTTTCCAGTACCTGATAAACCTTTTGACAAAAGAAGGGCAATCTAATGGGGCAAACTGATGAATGGTTCTGAGCAGGTTAGCCCTCGCAAATACTTTAGACGAACTTACTGTTACCGAAGTTATAAGAAAATATAATTTCTTATCGCTTTCACTCAGTGCTTTAATCAAAGGTATTATCGAGTTAAGCTCGCCGATACTTGCCACATGAAACCAGATGAGTTTGCCTGATGGACGCTTTAAAGTATAAAACCCTAATTTCTCACGATATCGACCAGCCAGTTCTTTGCCCTTGCTTTTTCTATATAAGAGGTGGAGAGGAGCAAAGGGCTGATAAATCAGAGAGGTGAGCCAATAAAAAAATTTCATGTATAATTTGTTTTTAATCCGAGTTCTTTGTCTAGGCGCTTGGTTTGGGCAAGCATTACTTTTTCAATTTTAAGGTTACCATTTTTTTCATTTCCGGAAAAATAAACTGGTGCCCCAATCTCGATTATTATACGGGATCTTAATGGAATAGGCAAAACAAACCTATCCCAGGTTTTTAAGACTATGGCATTTGATGCTGAGTAAGAAATAGGAATAACTGGAATATCAAACTTGGTTGCGAGTTTTGCGATTGCCCCTTTTATTTTAAACCTAGGCCCTCTAGGACCATCTGGAGTGATACCCAGGCTCACCCCCTGTTTGAGAAGCCTTATAATACCGGTAAGAGCTTTTAAATTATCCTTGCGTGAAGAGCCCCGGACAGTCTCGTGCCCATATGATATGATTACCTGGTTTAAATATTCTCCATCACCATGTGAAGATATGACCGCTGAAAATCTGCCTAAGGCCGTCATATATTTTGGAAAAATCAAAATCCGGCTATGCCAGTAACAAAAGAAACTCACCTGCTTATTGGCAATCAATTCACGCGAGTTGCTGTCAAAACGCACTTCAACTTTGCAAAAAATATAGAGCAGTGTTACATAGAATTTTATTACATAAACCAGTATGCGGGTGACAGCATAACTTTTTAAAACTTTTTTGAGCACGTTAAAACGGTAAATTAAATCCTGCTGGCAAGCCCAGAGAGCCAGTAAGTTTTTTCATCTCATCGCTCATCTTTTGATCCCCGCTGGCTTTAGCATTTTTTAAAGCGGCAACTAGCAGATCTTCCAAGACTTCTTTATCAGATGGAACCAGCAAACTTGGATCAATCTCAATTTTTTTTACTTCACCTTTGCATGCCATGGTGACTTTAACCATGCCGCCTCCAGCCTGGCCTTCAACAATTTCCTGTTCAAACTGCTGCTGCAGCTTTGCCATTTTTCCTTGCATAGCCTGTGCCTGCTTTAGTGCCTCTTGGATATTCATTCGCGTTACCTATACAATTTTCTTTTTCTTGATATCAATAATTTCGAGATCTGTAAAGCTTTTAAGCATTGTTTGAACGCTATCACTGTTCCTTATACTATCGATATAAAGTTGTTCCTGATTTTTTTCCCTGCTGGCAATGGTTTCATACGGTGCCTGAGAAGATAATATAATCTGCCATTTTTGCCCGCTTACTTTCCCTAAAAACTCCTGGATCATCAAGGAAATATTTGCAGGTGCACTCGGCAGCAACCTGATATTTAATATCTGCCCTGCCAGGGAAACTAGTTGAACAGAAGATTTTAAATGATGGTAGAGCATCATTTCATCGTGATCAAAACAGGCCTGGACTATCTCTTCAAATGAGCCCAAAGAGGCAGCGGTATTAGTATTAGCCGGGGCAGCATTGCTATTAGATGCCGGAACCAAAGCCGAAGATTTAGGAGTACTGCTACCATCACCCATCTTTCTGAGTATTTCCTCAGGAGAGGGGAGATTGCTTACGTGGGTCAACCGTATGAGCAGCATTTCTAAGGCGGCAAAAGGTAGCTGCGCCCATTTCAGCTCCTCCATTCCCTTAAGCAACATTTGCCAGGCTCGTGCCAGATAGGGTACCGAAAGCTTATCCGCCAGCGCCTGACAGCGGGTGCGTTCCAGTTCGGCCAGGTCTGACAGCGCTCCCTGAGACAGTTTGAGCTTGGAGATTGTGTGATTTATATTTAACAAATCGAGGATAATTAAAGCTGGATCAGCACCCTTGCGATATAAGTCATTAGCGGCATTAAGGGCATCTTCAATCTTACCTGAAACCATATACTCATATAAGTCATAAAGATGGGCAGTATCAGCCAGCCCAAGCATTTCTCTAACGACTTCTGCTGTAACCTTATTTTCGCTGTGGGCAAGCGCCTGATCAAGTATAGAAAGTCCATCCCGGACAGAACCTCCGGCAACGCTGGCTATAAGCTTGAGTGCATCCTCTTCAGCTTCGAGTCCTTCTCGGATTAATATACTGGTGAAATGCGCGACCAGATCTTTGGCTGCGACGCGCTTGAGATCAAACCTCTGGCAACGGGAAAGGATAGTGATGGGGATTTTGCGAATTTCAGTAGTGGCAAAAATAAATTTTACATGTGCCGGCGGCTCTTCCAAAGTTTTAAGCAGCGCGTTAAAAGCGCTGTTAGAAAGCATATGCACTTCATCTATAATATAAACCTTAAAGCGGGCGGAAGTAGGGCGGTAACGCGTGTTATCGATAATCTCTCGAATGTCGTTGACCCCGGTATGGCTGGCTGCGTCCATTTCCAAAATATCCTGATGCCGGTCATCTGCAATCGCCTTGCAGTGAACACACACCCCGCAAGGATCGGCCGTTGCCTTACCATTACCATCAGCTCCAATACAATTGAGGGCGCGGGCGATAATTCTTGCCGTTGTGGTTTTACCAACTCCTCGGATGCCAGTGAGTATGAAGGCATGGGCAATGCGACCTGAATTAATCGCATTGGTTAAAGTGCGGACAAGCACCTCCTGCCCCACCATATCTTTAAAGGTGGTCGGACGGTATTTACGCGCAAGCACCCGATAGGCCTTGTTTCCCATTTCTTCATCACTAAAAAAACTATTTTGCATGGATAAATTTACTTTTGACTATCAGAAAGCTATACTAGCAATGCAGTTAGATAACCGCAAACAAATGTTTGTTATGCAGACAAAATTGAGTGTTAGTACTGGCGAACAAATAAGCTGGATCAGGCTAACCCGCAGTAAAAATGTTGGGCCAGGAACATTTTATCAACTGATTAGGCTTTTTGGTAGCGCAGCCTGCGCATTAGACAATATTGATGAGCTCGCTGCCAAAGGCGGCAGCAAGCGGAAAATCACTCTGACCTCCGAGGATGATGTTCTTACAGAGATAGACTTAACTGAACGCTATGGTGCGCGGCTGATATGCTCCTGTGATGCCGCATATCCACAACTTCTAATGCGC
The DNA here is from genome assembly GCA_013288625.1 of Alphaproteobacteria bacterium. Classification (GTDB taxonomy): domain Bacteria; phylum Pseudomonadota; class Alphaproteobacteria; order Rickettsiales; family Midichloriaceae; genus JABDBN01. The sequence goes on from JABDBN010000001.1 coordinate 55,483, forward strand.
ACTCCTGACGCTCCTCCGGTAATCACCGTCTTGGGAAGAAATGACATATTCAATAATCATCCGTCAGTGGCCATTGTGGGCGCACGTAATGCTTCACTTAATGGCTCGAGTTTTGCAAAGCATCTGGCTGCAGACCTAGCCGAGAGGAACATAACAATAGTCTCCGGTCTGGCTAGAGGCATCGATACAGCAGCACATATCGGGGCCCTGAACAATATTACTATAGCGGTTATAGCTGGAGGCATTGATCATATTTATCCGCCTGAAAATGAGAAGCTCTACTGGCAAATTGCCGGAAATGGGGCGGTGATTGCAGAACTGCCTATAGGCTGCCCGCCACTTGCACGGCATTTCCCCCAACGTAACCGGATTATTGCTGGCATTGCGCATGCACTAGCTGTGATCGAGGCGGCAAAGAAGTCAGGCTCACTGATCACCGCGGAAGTAGCTAGAGCTTATGCGCGCAAAGTTTTTGCCGTACCAGGTTCGCCGCTTGATGAGCGTGCCGGCGGCACTAATTATCTTTTGAAAAATGGAGCGACCTTACTGGAGTCATCCCAAGATATTATTTCCTATATGAATAGTCTTGGTAATTCTATGTTTGAAACAAATGCATCCTATACACCTCCAGCAAATACAGGCCTGCCGCCAGAAAGTGAGCTAGCGCAATACCGGAAACAATTGCAACAGGCTTTGAGCTACACGCCGGTGAGTATGGATTTAATTCTGGCCGAAACCGCAATACCCTTTACGATTTTAAATGTACTAGTGCTGGAGTTGGAGCTGGCAGGAAGACTTACCCGCAGCTACGGTAATAAGATTTGTCTGGTGAATATGAAAGATATTAATAAAATATGAGACTAAGATGTTAAGTTGTGAGCAAGGCCTCAAAGAATCAAAGCGCCCCCGGAACCCCCCTACGGGGGCGCTCAGAAAAAAGCGGAATGCTTTTTTCTGTACTTATATTTGAAGGCCTTGCAAAGAATAAAAAATCTATGGCTACTGCTGTAGAAATTCAACCAGATGATGGACTATTTGAATCTAAAGCGAAATGAAGCATGTAGAGCTTGCAAAAATGAAAAATAAGTTGTCATAAGCCCTGGAATACTTATAATTATCAACAGTATTAATCGATAGTTATTGTGATGGAAAATTCTGCAGCGTTGTTAAACCTTAAAGCTATCAGTAATGCTCAGGTCAATCTTGAGCCTTACCCGCATCTAGTCGCTCACGGAGTAGTTGGCAATGACCTGATGAGCGCGCTTGGACAAGACTTCCCTCAGATTAAAAAGCCCGGATTCTTTCCGCTTGAGTTGATTAACCCACAAGGAGTTTTTGATAAACTGGTGAAAGAGATGGAAGGGCCGACACTTGCTGCTGCGCTCAGCGACAAATTAAATATCGAACTTCGTGATAAGCCATGCATGATTACCGTGCGCAAGTGGTCCGCTTCAAAAGATGGCCGCATCCATAACGATGGTGAAGCGAAGATTGTAACTTGCCTTCTTTATCTTAATGAGAAGTGGCCGGATAATGAGGATGGCGGGAGATTTCGCGTGCTCCGCAGTGAAACAGACTTTGAAGATGCCAGAACCGAAGTGCCGCCTTCGTATGGCACACTTGTCGCTTTTGTGCGCACCGAAAACTCCTGGCATGGGCACAAGCCATTTGCCGGTGAAAGGCGCGTGATACAGGCCACTTGGCTGCGCAGCCAGGCGGATCTCGAACGCAAGCATAAAAGAGGGAAGCTCTCTTTCTTCCTCAAAAAATTCTGGCCGGGTTCTTATTAGACTATTTTGTCTTTTCTTTGGCCGCAAGTTCTCTAGTTTTAGCCAAGCGTAGGGTACGGCTAAACGCATAGACAATGCTTTCCACAAAACCATCGATGCCATACAAACAATATCGGCGCAGAAAGTAGGCCTTGCAAAAAGCGATCAGGGGCTCAAATACAATGCGAAAACCAGACGGCAAGATCTTGCGCGCCCGCATATCAGCAGCCTGCATTGAAGTATATGAATTGATTTTCTCAACCGCATGGGTAAGCGAACGGAAACACCGATGATAAACCGGACTACGCAAATGTCCTATCCTGCCTTTATTTGGGTTTCTTAAAATAACAGAATCGTGCACTGTACTTTCACGAAACCCTGCGATATTGCTATTGTAGAGGCGGATAGCATCAGTGGTTGGCGCAAAAAAACTAGCTCGATTACTATGTATTGTCATCAGTTTGATGTTGACATAGTAGGCATCACACTTAGGCTGGCCATGCGCGAAGAGCTTTTTAATTTCGGCGGCTAGCTGAGAGCTGATTTCTTCATCAGCGTCGATATTGAGCAACCATTGGTTTTTACACAATTCTTCACCAAAGATCTTCTGCTGGCCATAACCTTTCCATACATTGAAAACTACTTTAGCTTTAAGTTTCTTGGCAACTTTCACGGTATTATCAGTGCTGCCACTATCGATGACGATCACCTCATCAACCCAGTCGCGCACACTATTGATCGCATAATGAATGCGGTCTTCTTCATTTTTGGCGATAATAAAAACTGAAATAGGAAGGGTCATTTTGACGGAAATAAATATAATGACACTATTTTAGACTAAGGCTATCGGAAAAACAAGCACAAGCAAAACAAGTACTTGATAACATGTCTGCCTTCTAATATTTTGATGGCAGGTAAATTATGAACATATGGAATGTATCCAAATTTTAGTATTGAAGAAAGTATGAATGGAGCTGTCGTAGGTGTAGATGAAGCAGGGCGTGGGCCGTTGGCAGGGCCTGTTGTCGCTGCCGCCATCATCCTGGACAAAAGCGCGCAGAAGCTGGGCATAAACGATTCTAAGAAACTCACAAAAGCTAAGCGAGAAAAACTGTATGCTATTCTCATCCAGAATTTTCAGTATAAAGTTGCTTTAGTAGAACCTAAAGTTATCGATGAGATCAATATTCTTCAGGCAACCATGCGGGCTATGCGTGAAGCGATTTCAGGCCTGGACGGGAAGTATTCCTCCATTATTGTCGATGGGAACCGCCTGCCCTTTAAGTCCCCAAATATCCATGCAGTAGTAGGGGGTGATGCTAAGTCACTCAGCATTGCCGCAGCCTCTATTATCGCAAAAGTTGGGCGTGACTGCATTATGGCGTCGCTGGCGGATGAGTTCCCCCAATACGGCTGGGAACGCAATGCAGGTTATGGCACTCGCGAGCATATTGCTGCTATTGAAAAAACCGGGATCTGCATACACCACCGCCTCAGCTTCCTCAAAAACTTCAAACTAGCAGCTTAACTTCTAGTGGGCTGAAAGCTTGCTGAGTGAATTCTTTACCAGCTCATCAAAGCTGATATTTTCATTGGCAGCGAAGAGCTGCTGGACTATAGGAAAGGCATCACTCCGATTAAAGCCCAGGTTTGCAAGTGCCGACATGACATCATGTACCACTGCTTTTGTTGAGCTCCCCTGATGTGGCTGACTTATAGAAGCATTAAGAGTCAAGTGAGAACCTATAAATAGATCTTTGCGAGACTTGAGCTCATTTACAATACGACCAGCAAGCTTTGGGCCAATCCCGCTGATCTGGCGAAATGTGGCAGTATCCTCGGCAATAATCGCATTGGTGATTTGCGCAGGATCAAGGTTATTAAGAATAGATAGCGCCATCTTTGCTCCAACGCCTTGGACTATTTGCAAATTAAGAAAGCAAGATTTTTCTTCCTGACTTTCAAAGCCAAAAAGAGTTAGCTGATCCTCCTTTACCAACAGATGTGTGATAATGCTCCTCGCTTCCCCAACCTTCATGGCAAATAAAATGCGAGTGGGGCAGTGAACTGCATAGCCCACACCGGCCACATCAATGATGCAGTGGTCGTCTGAAATGCTATCGATAACACCTGTAAGTTTGCCGATCATATTAACTACCAATAAAGAGTTCTTTTACCAGTCTACAGAATTCATCACCTCTATGCTCGAAGTTTTTAAACTGGTCGAAGGAAGCACAGGCCGGGGAGAATAATACCACCCCTTTGAGTCCGGAAGATTTTATAGCTCTAAGCGCTGATTCCAGGGTTTTGCATTCGACGTATGCGCAGTTGGCTGCTTGCAAAGTAGAGGCAAATTCTGCACTGGCCTGGCCATAAAGAAAGGCCTTTTTAACTCTTCCAAAGTGTTTGGCTAAAGAAGTGATGCCACCGGCTTTGGGGATACCGCCTAGAATCCAAATGATGTCTTCATAGCAAAGGAGGGCTTTCTCAGCCGCATCGGCATTAGTTGCCTTGCTATCATTAATGAAAACCAAACCGTTATACTTGCTCACCATTTCAATGCGGTGGCGCAAGCCCTGGAAAGTTTTGATAGCGGCGACTGCAACATCTGGACTTATTCCAACCTTTATGCAAGTGCTATACGCCGCCGCAATATTTTCTTCATTATGCTTGCCTGGCAGCGTTTGCATTTCATTAAAATCAAACTGAAGGGAATTAATATTATCATGCAGGATGCGGTTCTTTATCGTTATATCAGCAGCATTCGCCGCAGATATAATGGTAGTATGCGCCTTTAGGTTTTCAAAAAGCGGTTGCATTTCGGGATAATCAATCGAGAGAATAGCATCATCTTGGCTATTTTGTTTTCTGAATATTTGGGCTTTTGCATTGATATAAGCCTGCATATTACCATGACGATCAAGATGATCAGGTGTGAGGTTAAGCAGTACGGCAACATTAAATTTCATAAAGGCGAGAAGATCGAGCTGAAATGATGAAACTTCAAGCACATAAAATCCACCTTTACTCAAAGGTGTTAAGGCTAGCGAGGGAGTGCCGATATTACCGCCTACTTGTACCTGCTTGCCAGAGCTTTGTAATATATGTCCTATTAGGGCCGTCGTAGTTGATTTTCCATTGGTGCCAGTAATTCCGATATAAGTTGCATCAGGCTGCGCGAGGAAGAGGATGTCAAGATCAGATATAATTTGAACATTATGTTGGCGTGCGAAAAGAAATGCCTTGTTATCAGATGGTATCCCTGGACTCATAATAATAAAGTCTATATGGTTCCAGTCGAGCTCTTCAGGTCTTTTAAAACTAGCGGCTGGGAATGATGCTTGAGCGTGGGAGACATTATCAGGTTTGTCATCCCAGGCAATTACCTTTGCATGAGATTGCAACATACAATTAACAGCCGAGTTGCCTGTTATACCCAGACCGACTATATAGACCACTTTATCTTTGAAATAAGGGCAGATAATCATTTAAGCACCTAGTTATCTGAGTTTTAAGGTTGCAAGTCCGGCAATAGCAAAAATCACTGCGATAATCCAGAACCTTACTACCACCTTGGTTTCGCTCCAACCTAGTTTTTCAAAGTGGTGGTGCAATGGTGCCATCAGGAATATGCGTTTGCCGCCTGTCGCTTTAAAGTACCCAACCTGCAGCATGACTGAGAGTGCCTCCAAGACAAATAATCCTCCTATGATGGCAAGCACGATCTCATGCTTAGTAATAACGCTTATTGTGCCTATAGCACCTCCTAACGACAGGCTGCCAACATCGCCCATAAAAACTTGAGCTGGCGGGGCATTATACCAAAGAAATCCTAACCCGGCACCAACTATAGCAGCACATAATATTGTCAATTCTCCTGCATTAGGAACTGGATGAATTTGTAAATACTCTGAGAATACTGCGTTACCAACCAGGTAGCTTATCAAGGCAAAGCACGAGGCCACCAACATGATAGGCACTATTGCTAAGCCATCAAGTCCATCGGTGAGATTAACCGCATTTGATGAGCCAGTGATGACTATGGCAGCAAACATGAAATAAAATATACCTAAATCAAGCAGAATATTTTTTAGAAAAGGAAATGCCAGAAGGGTTTCGTAACCTGGCTTGGCTAAAATGGCAATAAAGACGGTTGCGATTATGGAAATAATTAATTGCCATAATATTTTAATGCGAGCTGAAACGCCTTTAGAATTCCGTTTAGTGACCTTGAGATAATCATCTATGTAGCCCAGACCACCAAATGACAACAATACAAAGAGCACTACCCATATATAATAATTACGTATATCCGCCCAAAGCAGCGTAGATATGGTAATGCTGATAAGCATCATGAGCCCGCCCATGGTAGGAGTCCCTGCTTTGGTTTGATGGGTTTGTGGTCCATCAGAACGGATAGGCTGCCCCGCACCTTGAAGGGATTTTAACCAGGCGATCATACTATTTCCCCACATAAAAATAATGAAGAGACCGGTAATAAGCGCCATGCCTGAGCGAAACGTTATATATTTAAATACATTTAGGAAGGGGAAGATATCAGTGAATTGTTGTAAAATAAGGTAGAGCATGTTTTTTCATTTAAAATTTGTAAGTTAAACCTTCTCAAACTTACTCGCTTTTGCTTCCATTTTGATAAGGTGGCTTTCAAATTTGGAAAGGTTAGTTACTGTATAATCAACGTGAGGAGGAATGAAAACCGATTCATTTTTCCTTAAGATGACTTTTTGTGCTTCCCATACTACCTTAACTTTACCCTTATTGACAATAAAATGCTTTGCTTTTTTATTGCCGATCGATGTTTTGCTGGTTTTAGAATAGAGTATCAGTTTCTTAAGAACCATTTTAGTATCGTGCTTTATAATATCATAGAATCCCCAGGATCTATAAGTTCTCGAGTCACAGAGGAAATAGTCTTGTTTCTTTTCTTTAAGCAATGCCGTCACTTTTCTAACGTCCTGTGATTTGCTACGCGGGAGTATTAAGGTCGCATCAGAGGTTTGAATGATTGTGAGATCATTAACACCTATAGTGGTTAGAACTCGTGATTCATCACTCGACATCACATAGGAATTTCTGGAATTTATCGAGATAACATTGCCTTTTAAAACATTTCCATCCTGATCTTTATTAGCAATTTCATAAATGGTCTTCCACGAGCCAACATCATACCAGCCTATACTCATTTTAATGACTGAAGACTTCTCGGTTTTTTCCATAAGCGCGCAATCTATGGAGTCTTCTGGGCATTCAGCAAATGCTTTTTGATCTACAAAGATCCACTCATGGCTTTTGGCTTTCATAGTTTCAGCATTAACGTAGGCTAGCGAGCACTGCTTATAGATTTGAGGGGCAAACTTTTTCATGTCTTCGATAAACATCTTCACCGGGAAAACGAAAATACCTGAGTTCCATTGATAGCCAGCTTTTATACAGGCTTCTACTTCCAATGCCGATGGCTTCTCCTTAAAATGCTGAATTTCATATGCCTTAACTCCTTCAGCACCTTTATTGATGATTTTTCCTGCTAGAATATAGCCATACCCAGTTTCCGGATAGGTAGGTTTAGAACTAAAAAGCAAAAAGCGCTTATTGTCCTTGGCTACTTGCCCAGCCGAAAGCAGAATAGATTGAAATGCTCTGAGATTTTTAATCTCATTATCTGTAGAAAGCACCAACATGACCCCCTCAGGGTCACGTGCTGCAATATCAAGTGCTGCAAGCATTATAGCAGGAGCTGTGCCTTTTTGCTGGGGCTCAAGAAAAATCCTGGCTTTCTCGATACTATGATCATTAAGCTGAGCTTCAGTAAGATAGCGCTGACCTATGTTAGTCAATATATAGGGCGGATGAAACTTATCTTTATCAGAAATCCGTTCCATGGTCTTCTGGAACATGCTCTTGTTATTGAATATCTTGACAAATTGCTTCGGCAAGTTATTCCTAGAAATAGGCCAAAGCCTGGTACCTACGCCCCCGCTAAGCACAACCGGATAAAGCATGTAAACCCCATTAAAAACAGTAACTTACCTATAATATTGATATTATCTTAAAAAAGATGCATTGGCTAGTCTAATTACTCTCAAAGCATTCATATACTTGGCTAGCGCAGTTTATACCAATTCCCAGATTAAGAAGGGAATTGGTTAGTTTGCCAAGAGTTGCTTGATACGCAACATATCATACCACATTAGCTTCTTTTTACTTGGCTGACGCAATAGGTAGGAGGGGTGGAAGATAACAGCAGTTTTAATGCTCTGCTTTAAATAACTATTATTATACTCATAAAATTCATCACGGAGCTGGTGCATGGATACCTTGCTTCCCAGTAACGACTCAACTGCCGTACTACCCACTAGAATTATGACTTTTGGGTTGAGAAGGGCAACGTGCTTTTCTACAAATGGCCTACACATCTCAATTTCATCGGATGTAGGGCGACGATTACCAGGCGGACGCCAGAACACTGTGTTAGTTATATAGACATCCTCTCGCTTCAAAGCAATGGAAAGTAAAATATTATTTAGAAGCTTGCCACTTTGCCCACAGAATGGTATCCCTTCCTTGTCTTCATTAGCTCCTGGCGCCTCACCGATAAACATTATTTCCGCTCCGGCTTTACCATCAGCAAAAACCGTGTTTAGCGCGGTTTTCTTAATGCTGCAGTTATCAAACTTGCGTACAGCCTGCTCTAAATCTGCTAAAGTCTCCGCCTTATCTGCGATCTCCCGCGAAGAAGCTGAGCTGCTGACCAGCGACAAAGTATGTGTTGGCTTCGTTTTATTGGCAACTGCTGCTCTGTTCACAGGGGTGTCATCATAAAAAGTATCCACTCCCATTTCTTTATACCATTTCAGCAATTTGCCATTATCCATGTGAATTTAACCTAAGAGATAGTTTGACAATTATGTCCTAATCCTATATAAAGACATTTTACGATAAAAACAATAGTTGGTGTTATGTCTACAAAAAGAACATTTCAGCCTAGTAATCTGGTTAGAAAACGCCGTCATGGCTTTAGATTGCGTATGTCTACAGTGGGCGGCAGAAAAGTATTAAGCAATAGAAGGGCGAAAGGACGAAAGGTACTTTCTGCATAATGACTTTGGCGGCTTTAAAGCTCAGAGAGGATTTCAAAAGGTTATTAGATACGGGAACAAAAGCTATCTTTAAAACTTTTGTTCTTTTTTATGCGCCCAATGATATTAATGTGGCACGTGCAGGCTTTATTGCTGCCAAGAAATCTTTTCCCACTTCGGTTATGCGCAACCGCGCAAAACGAAGGTTGAAAGAAGCGCTAAGGCTTGAGTCTACGTCGGTGGCACAGAATTTTGATATAGTAATAATTGCGCGGCGCCCCTGCCTGGAAAAAAAGTTTCAGGAGTTGCTCGATGAAGTTTCGTTGGCTTTAAAACAGGTGAGGCAATGAAAAGACTGGCATTATTCTTAATAAATATATATAAGTTTTTTATCTCACCTATCCTTCCCGGCGCATGCAGATATCATCCAAGTTGTTCGCAGTATGCAATGGAAGCAATAGAGAGATTTGGTGTAGGATATGGAATTTGGCTAGCGTGCAAAAGGTTGCTAAGATGCAACCCACTATTTGCGGGGGGCTTTGATCCAATACCGGAAAAAAGAAACAAGGTAATAAAAAATGATTAATAAGATTAATACACTTTCCCAAAACACCAGACTGATAGTCGCTTGCGCCATATCAGCAGTAATAATTCTTCTTTGGGATCAATTTATCCTAGGCCCTATTCAGGCCGAGCAGGAAGCTGAGAAAGTTGCTGGATCTACTCAGGAAGTCAAAGCTCCCCAGATTAAAGCTGAAGAATATACCTTTACTGATCGGGAGACTGTCATTGGAAAAACTCTTAAGTCACATGAACGCATCCATTTTGAAAACAATCTGGTAAAAGGGTCGATTAGCCTTCAGGGGGCACGAATAGATGATTTGCTGTTGAAGAAATACAATACGACAGCAGATAAATCCAGTGAAAATGAAGTGTTGTTCTCCCCTGGCCATACCCGCCAGGCATATTTTGCTGAGTTCGGTTGGGTTAAAGCAGGCGAAGAGAATTTAACTGTCCCTGATAATAAAACTATGTGGCAGGCTGATAAAGATGGATTAAAGGCTGGCGAGACTTTGAATCTGAGCTGGGTCAATCCCCAGGGTGTAAAATTTGTTATTACAATCAGTCTTGATGAAAACTACATGTTTGATATAAAGCAGCGAATTGAGAATAAATCTGGTGTTGCGGTTAGCGTTAGCCCTTACGCTTTAATCTCGAGGCTCCATGATGAGGTTGAAGCAAGTAATCTTGTCGTACATCAAGGAGCTATAGGTGTGCTTGGCGGCAAGCTAAAAGAAGTGAGCTACAGTGATTTGGTCGAAGAAAACAAGCAAGAGTATAAAGATAAGACCGAATGGTTTGGGTTTTCTGATAAGTACTGGCTCGCGGCTATTATTCCCGGCGCCGCTAAAATCGACCACGTAAAATTCACCCATGCACCATTTCATAACCACAATCACTACCAGACCAGTATGATTGGCAGTCCTGAGACTATTCAGGCAAACGATTCTTCTCAGGTGGAGTTCCGACTTTTTGCTGGAGCTAAGGAATTGAATTTACTCGATGATTACGAAAAGAAATTCAATATCAAGCTTTTTGATAGAGCAGTAGATTTTGGTATCCTCTATTTTATAACGCGACCAATATTGATTTTACTCCACTATTTTTATACCTATCTGGGCAATTTTGGAGCAGCCATTCTTCTTCTCACTGTATTCATAAAGCTTCTTCTTTTCCCACTAGCTCATAAAGGCTATAAGGGCATGAATCGCTTAAAAGATTTACAACCCAAAATGGCGGCGCTTAAGGAAAAGTTTGCAGATAATCCTTCTGGCTTTCAACAGGCATTAATAGAACTGTACAGAAAGGAGAAAGTAAATCCGATGTCGGGCTGCCTGCCTATTATTCTCCAGATTCCAGTGTTTTTTGCTCTTTATAAAGTGCTTTATGTTAGCATTGAAATGCGGCATGCCCCATTCTTTGGCTGGATAAAGGATCTATCAGCACCCGATCCGACTTCCATCTTCAATCTCTTTGGGCTTATACCTATAGATCTCCCGAACTTTCTCATGGTTGGCTTCTTCCCGTTGCTGATGGCAGTGACTATGTATCTGCAGCAAAAGCTCAATCCAGAGCCTACCGATCCGACGCAGGCTTTGGTTATGAAGCTAATGCCTTGGGTACTGCTCTTTATGTTTGCTTCGTTTCCTTCTGGACTTGTTATTTACTGGGCCTGGAGCAATATTCTTTCCATTATGCAACAGCTTTTCATCCGCAAACTTGAGGGGGGCTCTAGAAAAGTTAGGACTAAGAGCAGTTGAGGTTATGCCCAAAACATTAGTAGCACCCTGCTCTTTTCTATGCTAAGATTCTAATCAACATTGAATTACAGCAAAGCTTGAACTTTACGAAAAAGATTTGTGACTATACTGTTGATAATGTTAGAATTATATAGAATAAACGCAACAATTAAGAACTAAAAACTAGACCAAAATTGTACCGTTTTACGATATTATGTAAAACGCTTCATAAATATGAATAACAGACGTAACGCATTGAATATTCAGCAATTGATCTAAATCTACTAACCCGTTGATTTACATAACAATCGCCAAGCTGGGCCTGAAAGCCAGAACCAAAACTAGACCGTTTTTGTACCATTTTTAAAATTAGATAAATAATTCTAAAATATATTGAATCAGCGTATTGCTTTGATTTCGCTGTTATTACTTTGCGTCTCATGCAACCTACACTTGAAAGGCAAACGCCTTAGTAATTTGTGCTTGACTTTAGCGGCATTTTTGAGTAAAAATGATCTAATATAAATCTAACAACACTTGGGTAATAATGGCTAATCATAAGTCAGCAGTAAAAGCACATAAAAGATCTCTGGCTAAAAGAGACCGCAACATTTCTGTATTGAGCAGAATCAGAACATTTATAAAGAAAGTGGAAGAACTTGTCACTACAGGGAAGCCAGCAGAGGCCGTTGAAGCTATGCGCAAGGCTGAGTCTGAAATCATGAAAGGTGTGAGCAAAGGTGTGGTAAAGAAGAACTCTGGCTCCCGTAAAGTGAGCAGACTTACCAAAAAAGTTAAATCCTTACAAAAATAAAACCCGTGCGCACGCTAGACCACAGGCTGGTAGTTTTTGCACTACTAGCACTCCTGACAATCGTGCGTCTAATATGGCTTAAATTCACAGGCTTAGGCCTGGCACCCGATGAAGCCCAGTACTGGTTTTGGTCAAAAAACCTTGACTGGGGGTTCTATTCAAAACCGCCAATGGTTGCATTATTAATTAACCTTTCAACAAAGATTTGCGGCGACAGTGAGGCATGCATACGCATGAGCTCTCCTTTACTTTACTTTTTCACAAGCCTAGCCGTCTATGGTATCGGCAAAGAACTATTTAACACACGGGTAGGATTATGGTCAGCAGCAACTTTTGCCACACTACCTGCGGTTTTCTTGTCTAGCGCCTTGGTGTCAACTGACCCAGCTCTCCTATTTTTCTGGTCTTTGACTCTGTACACTTTTATTCGCGCATTGCGCAGCGATACCTGGGGTCTCTGGCTTATTGTTGGTATTTTTGCTGGCTTAGGCATGCTGAGCAAATACAACATGTTAGTGTTTTTGCTTTCTGCAGTTGTGCTTTTACTTTGGGTTCCAACTGAGAGAAAACGCCTGTTCTCGTATAAATTCTGGGCAGCTGCATTGATTGCTTTTATGATCTGGTTGCCAAATTTAATTTGGAATCTGCAGCATGGTCTAGTGAGCTTTTACCATACAGTAGATTTGGCCGGTGCAAATACTGCTTCCTTATTTAATTTTGCCGGGCTAATAAAATTTTTTGTCGGGCAGTTTGCGGTCTTCGGGCCAATTCTATTCGGCGTTTTTCTCTACAGTTGCTTTCAGTTACTGCGGCAACCTAATAAGCAGGTCGAATATAAATTCTTATTGGCATTTAGCCTGGTGTTTATTGGGCTTATAATGTTGGTTGCCTTGAAGAGCCGGGCACATGCCAACTGGGCAGCCCCTGCTTACATAGCCGCTTCAGTGCTGGTGTGCGCCTATTTAATAGAGATAAACAAGGCAGGTCTTCTCAAGCTCAGCTTAGGCCTACATTTAGTGCTTTCTGCATTGGGGCTTTTTTACCCGTTGGCAACTGCAGAGTTTGATGTGCAGCTAAATTCACGCTATGATCCTGTGTCCCGTCTCCAGAATAATCGTGACCTTGGGAAAGAAGTAACTGAATTGCTGCAACAAAACCCTGGGGCAGTGCTTGCCGTTGATGAGCGCAAGTTGCTGGCGAGCCTACTTTATTACTCAACTACACATATATATAAATGGAATCCTACGGGTGCAGTTCATGACCATTTTGACCTGACTACAAACCTGAGGGAGCAAATTAGCAAAGACATTATATTTATCGGAGAATCCTATTCAGTGGATGCTCTGAAAGCTTATGCGAATTCTGTTCAGCAATTGCGGGTTTTGAACTATAGTAATAAGCATATCTATAAGGTTTTTTTATTACAAGGTTTCAAAGGTTATTAGTATGTTTAATGTGATCGTTTTTCTGATTTCTTTTCTTGGAGCTGCACTGGTTTTTATCGAGTATCCTGGGCTTGATATCGCATTCTCATCGCTTTTTTATGATCCGCAGCACGGATTTTATCTCAATGATAATTTAGCCGTCAAAATGCTCCATCGGGGAGTGCCAGTCATGTGTGGGCTTACCGTGCTCATTGCAGGCTTCATCGGCCTACGAACCTTTTATAATAAGCGCAGCTTTAAGCTGAAATACTATAATGGCTTGATTTATTTTACATTAGTGTGCCTGCTTGGCGCCGGAGTCATTGTGCATTACGGTTTCAAGGATAGCTTTCATCGGGCGCGCCCTAATGCTATTGAGCAATTTGGGGGAACACAACATTTCACCCCGGCGTTTATCATCTCTGATCAGTGCCACGCAAACTGCTCTTTTGTTTCAGGACACGCCGCTGCCGGCTATATGTTTTTTGCTCTCGCCTTCTTTTATTCAGGCAAACAAAAGCTAGCCGCTGCTTTAGCAGCGGGAGCATTAGGCAGCATCATTGGCATTGGGCGGGTGATGGAAGGCGGACATTTCCTAAGCGATGTAGTCTTTGCTGGCTTTATTATGTACGCAACCGCATATGCCTTAGCAAAAATTATGCATCCTGAGAAAGTTTAGCCTAATATTCTCACAATTATCTATGACGGGACCTAATATAGTGATATAATTATTACAATTGATTTTCATTACCCCTATGGCAGTAAAAGGTACTTTAGATAAAGTTATTTCAGTCATGGTAGGAATTATTAGCATTATCCTCCCGAGGTATTTTTCAGAATCAAATAAAAAATATTCCTTAAATCTTGCCTTAGAGCATTACGGTTTTGGAAACCCAAAACAAAAGCAAGCTATTGAGGATTTATTTGCCCAATCATCTATCATCCCTAAGGACTCATCTTTAAATGCAGCTTTCCCTGAACGGCTGACAAAAGACGAGGTAATAAAGGACATCATCTATATATTAAAGGAAACACAAAAGAAATTTGTGGTCAGATCGGGTGTGCAAGAACGCTGGGAAACCGAAGCACTGGAATGGATGACTCAAAACAAACTTAAGACCTATGAGAATTTAAAGATATTAGGGTTTGTTGATGCTGTAGCACCTAAACATACGACTACTGACGCATTATGCATTTTGGGTGCTACGGCATCTCGCATGGCAGGAAGAATTGACTACGCCAGCTCTCTGATTAAAGACGGACTAAAAACCAAGGCAATCATTCTGCTGACTGGTGAACGATACGTCACTAAAAATATTGATGGCTCAGAGATTGAGCTCATTCAAATAGCCAATAAATACAATTTAACTGATTGGACCAAGCTAAATGAGACCCACATAATCAAAGACCTATACGACAAATCTGACTTGAAAAATAGTAATCTTGCAGTTCATGTTATAGATACCCCTAAGGGCAATTTACCTAGGCCTACGACTCAAACTACTGTACTTGATTTAATCAAATGGCTAAAAACTCATGATGACATCCAGAATATTACTTTTGTATCAAATCAACCCAATGTGCCCTATCAAAGCGCTATAATAGATTCCATTTTTAAAGATCAGCATGTTGATATCAAATATGAAGTGGTTGGAAATGAGAGCGCAAACATTGAAGAATTGCGACTTATAATCGAAGGCTTTGGCTCATACATATGGGCTGCTACCCCTTCTGTATTATTAGAGATGCACCTGCAACTCACAGATCTCTCCATTAAAGAATCGTTGAAAGAATTATATTCTAAAAATCCTTTGTTATATAATACCCTTCCAGATATCTTTAGCGAATGATTGAGGCCTAGATTTAAGACTTAATAAGTCTAGTTAAAAAATTATTGCAATATAAGTTTTATTTAATTATAATTCGCACTTAAATGAAGAAACTCTATAATATATACTATGCTAGAAGCTGAAACAAAAAAGAAACCAAATACAGACTCAGACTCGTCGAACTTATTTGCAACAAAATACCCTTCTATATCTCCTTTCACCAAAGAAGGCGCAGAGATGTTAACACGAACTCTGGGCAAAGGTTTAAATAAAGAATTATTTGAGAAATGCTTTCTTTGTAAAGATGGGGTGAGCTATTACATGACCAAACATTTCCTTACAGAAAGGATAAACAGGGATAAACTTTTAGCAAATGGAGTACTAGATGAATTAGACTTCCTTCCTGTTATCCAAATTAATGGTCAAGAGGGCTTTGTACTGGAACATCCAAAACAAATGCCAGAGTTGGCACAGAGGCTTCGCTGTGATCTTGATCAGTTATACCGCAAAACACCTGAGAAAATGCTAAGTCTTACCGGCATTGAAAAATTGAGAAAACACGCTGTTGCCGAGCTGGGGCTAGCAGAAGACGATGTCTGCCCTTTCACTACTCAAATTTTAAAATCAAAAAGAGCCAAATTTTGTGATGCACTACAACTGCTAGTTAGGGGGACGGCAAAATATATATTCTGCAATGATGAGAAACAACTACACACAAATTTAGTAAGCTATTGCCAAGTTGAAGATCAAAAATATTTCTTTATCTGGGATTCACAAGGTTACAGTTTTAAAAGCGCCCCGGAAGAAAGAAAACTAACCTCGAAAACAACAGCGACTGTAATAGTTGCACGAGACCTGGTTAATCTGCAAATTGAAGTGTTATCTTGCTTTAATTCATTCAATATTGTAATCAGCACTGAAACCAGGCACTACGGTTTAAGCTCTTGCTCCTCATTTGCCAGAGAGGACCTGAGGTCACTGAATCAGAATCCAGGTTTACATGTTGAAATATTGAGTCAAGCTAGGCCGGTACCAGGAAATCCGAAATTACTGATATTTACTAAGTTTCCTGCGCAAATGCTTTTGTTGCTTCAAACACCGCCAAGACTACTCTCAAGCGATCCAAGAAGTAAACAGATCGTAGTTGACAGAGATGGCGAGCGAGGCCCATTAGGAGAGTTGTTACTGAGGAAACATTACGACCAAGTAAAGGGTTTGAATATGTATAGTCGCAATTTAATTGAAGAATTCCTTGCTAGCGTTGACAAGCCTGCGCGCTTATTACCTGGCCCAACAGGCGTTTGCTCTGCACAACAAAGACTTACCACCCCGCCTGCCATGGCAAGTTTTTCTTATTTATCCATTGCAGAAGAATTAAATGCAAATGATCGTGGAGCCCATATTCAAGGCGGCATAGCAATGTTAACTGCTGCATTGCAGGCAGCACAATCTTCAGTTGATGTATTACAGCTGTTACTCGACAGCGGCGCGACGCCACCTGCAGAGCAACAACGATAAGCCTTTAGAGTTTTTTATCTTCATATAGAATAGCATGAAGTCATGCCTACCTCTCCTTATCTTCAGGCAGACCATACTTTTTAAACTTCTCATTAACTAGCGGCCCCTTTTCTTTTTGCTTTCTTTTTAGTTCTTCAAATCTTTTATCTTTAGCTTCTTTTTCTGCTTGAGTTAATTGATCTTGCTTGCTTGCGGGTTCGGCTGGTTTGGTTTCTTTCTCCTCTTTTTGTACCGGAGCGGCTTCTTTACCCATAACAAACGCTTTGAGCGTATCAATTATACCTGCCATGACATCTCTCCTTTATACACACACTTTTAATGTATCATATAGAAGTTAACATTTGCTTAATTTCTACTACTTATATTAACAAAAGCTCCCGCTATAGGGGAGCTTTTGCATGCATAGATGAGCTAAACTCTAATAAAAAGCTCGGTCTATTTCTTTCTGAAGAGGTCGAGTGACACTACGTTATCAGATTTCTTATCTTTCTTACCACCATTTTTGCCGTTCTTTGGGCCATTGCCGTTGTTATCCTCTTCAATCTCTATATCAATCTCATCTTGATATTCATACTCAGTCTCTCTGAATTGGAGGCCAAACTGGACACTCGGATCTGCAAAAGTTGTAATCGCTGAAAATGGGATATAAATCTTCTCCCTAATACCACCAAAACTTAAAGTAACTCCAAACCCTTTGGTGTCTACTTCCATATCCTGAAATTGATACTGCAATACAATTGTCATTTCTCTGGGATATTTTGCCAGGAGGTTCTTTGAAAGCTTAACACCTGGGTGCCTTGTGATGAAGGAAATAAAAAAGTGATGGTTCCCTGGCAATCCACGCTCCTGAATTACTTTCAGAACTTTATAGACTATGATATGCATTGCTTCATCAACCAGCTTTCCGTAATCAATCATATTCTTTACCATATTGCTCTCCATCTATAATTTCAAAATCTGTGGCTTAAGTATTTCCTATCGCCTATTACTTATTACACTAAACTCAAAGGGTTAATAAATAGTAAACAAAATAAAATTTTATCCCACAAGTTCAAATGCAGCAATGCCAGAAAAACCTTCAATTTTCGGGGCTTTGCTGACAATAATCCTAACAAAAACATCTGGGGCTTCTTTTTTTACAATTTCAAAGATATTATTGCCCATATGTTCTATAAGGTTATATTGTTTTGTACATATAATATCTTGTACTTTTCTGATTATTCCATCAAAACAAATCGTATCAGTTAACTTATCTGAGTTAACTGCAGCTGGCAAATTCTCAAAATGCATCTCAATGTTCACTGTGACAGCTTGCTTAACATTACGCTCATCCTCAGTACACCCTAGGTGAACCTGCAAATGCAGCCCGTAAATTTTTAGGACCGCTTCTTTTTTTGGATGATTCATTTTGCGAGCTACTCTAATAGCTTTGATTATCCTTGCCTAGCTTTAAAGCGAGGATTCTTTTTGTTGATTACGTATACACGTCCTTTGCGCTTCACCAGTTGGCAATTTTTATCGCGCTTCTTTGCTGATTTCAAAGATGATAAAATCTTCATTGTTTACTCATAATTACTTCGTTGATTCTGCAGTATATACTTTCACATCAATAATGTAAATAGGCTATGTGCAAAACTAACTGCATTGAGGCAAGCATCCGTTATTCCGCTTGAAAAAAGGTGTCGGCCAGCCTTTGTAGCTGTGACTGCAGAGCCTTATCGCTAATTTTACTCAGCTGGCTAGTTATCGCTTTCATTTCTTTTTTGCTAACCATATGCTTAGGTGCTGCACTAACGAGAGCTTCTTTTTCCACTTTAAATCTGGCTATACTTACTTTAATTCTACTCACTGCCTGGTAACCAAAAAACGCAGCTATTCTCTCAACTATCCGGCTTTCCTGCGCCTGTATTTCCAAGCTCAAGCCCGGGTTAGTAACGCCGATATAAAGCGTACCAGCTCTCGTTTGATGAGGAGGAAAAACGATTTTTTGGGGAATCGTAAATTTTGCGAGGGTCGCGCCTACAATCTGTGCCCAATAAGTGATAATTTTTTGATTCGCAAATCCATGCGTTTTAAAAGCTGGCTTAGTAAGATTCTCAATCACATTACCAATTTTTTGTACCCCTTTTCTGCTCATGCCTTTAATTTTGTTATCCTATATTGTAGAGCCTCAGCAATATGCGCGCTGTTGACTTTTTCAGTTTTAGCTAAATCAGCAATAGTTCTTGCAACTCTCAGTATACGATTATATCCACGCATTGATAAGGAAAATTTCTCCATTGCCTTTTTCAACAACTCTTTTGACTCTTTGTCCAGCACAACTGCTTTGCCTAGATCTTCACCATCAGCATATGCGTTTTGTGTAATACCGGAGCCCTTGTATCTTTCTATCTGAATTTGCCTGGCTTCAGCAACTCTTTTTGCAACTACAGCCGTGGCTTCAATCTCACTGCTATCTTCGAGCTCAAAAACACTTAACTGGGGCACATCAACTCGGATATCAAATCGATCCAGTAAGGGGCCGGAAATTCTTGACTGATAGTCTTCGGCACACTTTGGCATTTTTGAGCACGAGTTAATACCATCCCCAAAATACCCACACTTACAGGGATTCATTGCCGCAACCAATTGGAATCGAGCAGGATAAGTTACATGAGAATTCACTCGAGCAATTGTTATAGTTCCGGTTTCGATTGGTTGGCGCAAGGCTTCAAGCACATTACGGCTAAATTCAGGCAACTCATCTAAAAACAACACTCCTAAGTGCGCCATAGTAATCTCACCTGGCTTGGCATTCTTACCTCCTCCCACCATTGCTGGCATTGATGAAGAACAATGGGGATCACGGAATGGGCGCACACGCACTATATTCTGCCCAATAAGCTGGCCAGCGACGCTCGCGATGATACTGACATCTAGCATCTCAGCGCTGGTGAGTTCGGGCATCAGACCAGGCAATCGCTTAGCAAGCATGGATTTCCCTGAGCCTGGGGGGCCGATCATCAGCATATTGTGCCCGCCTGCTGCGGTTATTTCCAGCGCTCTCTTGGCAATTTGCTGCCCCTTTATATCCTTAAGATCTGGGTACTGAATATTGGAATTAGCAGCTTTAAGTTCAGGAAGCGGAAGTGTCTGCTCCCCTTTAAAATGATTGACAATTTCAAGCAGGTTTCCTGGCGCTAATATACTGTTGCTTCCTGACCAACGCGCCTCTGATCCATTAGGCTGTGGACAAACCAATCCTTTTGAACGCGCATTTGCTCCGATAGCAGCCGGCAACACCCCACTGACCTCATTGAGCCTACCATCAAGCGATAACTCACCAACGATTATATACTTGCTGACCTCATCTTGAACAAGAACATGCAATTCAATAAGTAAGCCAAGGGCAATTGCCAGGTCATAATGGCTTCCTTCTTTGTGAACATCGGCTGGAGCAAGGTTAACTGTAACTTTGCGCTGCGGAAGCGCTAGGCCAACGCTTTGAAATGCTGCACGAATTCGTTCCTTAGACTCCCCTACCGCTTTGTCTGGCAAACCAACAATATGAATTCCTGGCAGTCCCTGGCCGATATGCACCTGTACTTCGATTTCTTTGACTTCGATTCCCGAAAAAGCAACTGTGTATACTTTTGCAACCATACTTGTCCTTCAACAGATTCATATGCTTTTAGATTGAAAATATCATTGTGGCAATAGCATCATTATTAAAAGTATGTTAATATTGTTCATTACATAATTTAATAAATTCAATTTTGCCTTTGATAAACTTAGAGAATTGGTTTTCTTACACAGAGCTGTTATTAATGCTTAGCTTTGCTATTGTGTTATTTTTTGCTGGCTCGATTTTTTATATCACCTATGTTTTTTTTATGACAAAGCGGATGACTGAAATAGAAAGAGGCAGCCAAGCAAAATCATTATTTATTCAAAAACTTGGATATGAATTACGCAGTCCTCTTAACGGAATTTTGGGTTTCACAGAGATGCTCGAGGGAGGATTCTTCGGGGAACTTAATCTCCGGCAACGTGAAAGGCTTAAAGATATTAATAGATGCGGCATGGAAATCAGCAGAGTTATCGAAGACGTCCTGGATTTATCATACACTGGAACCGCCGGCGTTGAGCTTGTAAAATCAAGATTCTCTGTAGAAGAGTTACTTGCCAGGTCTCTCGAACCTCTTGATAGCAAGTTAAAACTGAGTGAAGTTGTTCTGGCAAAGCACATCAACTGGCCAGAGGCAGTTTTACTCGGAGACAAGCATAAGCTGGTTTTTGCCCTACGCCACATAATTGATAATGCTATTAAATTTTCCAAAAGGGGTGGGCAAATTACTATCACCGATGAGATCACAGGGGGAGGGATACTCTATATTACTGTAGCTGATACAGGCAATGGCATGAGTGAAGATGAAATTAAATCTGCATTTCTCTATCCTGACGATGAAAGCAAAAACAAGAATCCCAATGGGATTGGCATGGGATTGCCGCTTTCTCAGCTTTTTTTACAGTTGCACGGGGGTAATATCAGAATTGAAAGCGCAATAGAAATCGGTACAACAGTAATAATGGCATTACCATTAATATAAAACTATAAATTTGACTGCAACTTTAATTTCTATTTTTTCAAGTATAACTATGTGATACACTGTGCAGTGAAACCATCTTGACTCTGACTAATGAAGTCTTGATTCACTTGGGTAAATATATGTTTACGAGGGATAATGACCCCACATGATTTTAGCTTAATTGACTTCTTAGCCCAGCACTTTAACCATAAAAACAACTTCTCACTTATTGGTGAGGTTGTATTCATTCTTCTTTGTACTTTACTCATTAGCTATTTGATTACTATCGCTTTATCAAGACTACAAAAAAGTTTTCGCAAAACCGTAACGAGTAAAGCTAATGCACTTGTCGGCGCTATGCGTAAACCCATTCAACTCATCATTTGGACGATTGGTATATCTACCTGCTTGGATGTCGCAAACATTGCTTTACATATTGAAAACTATACGTTTACCACCGCATTAAGGGCCATCATTATAATTATGGCAATAACCTGGTTTGCCATGGGAGTTATTTCTGAATTGGAAAAGTTCTGGTCGAAAAATGCGAACAAAGACACTTCTAAAATCGACAGGACTACCGCTGATGCCCTTGTTAAAATCCTCAGGATTTCCACAATTATAATTGCCCTCCTCACAATAGCTGAGAGTTTAGGCTTTAGTGTCGCTGGCATAATTGCATTTGCAGGCGGTAGCAGCTTGGTTATTGGCTTTGCATCAAAAGACTTACTTGCTAATTTCTTTGGCGCTCTCATGATCTATCTTGACACTCCATTTAAGGTCGGAGAGTGGATTCGCGTTCCAGAAAAGAATATTGAAGGCCATGTAGCTAAGGTCGGATTAAGGTGTACTATAATCAATACTTTGGAAAAACGCCCGCTTTATGTACCAAACTCAGTATTCACCAGTGCATCAATTGAGAACGCTTCTCGCATGACGCACCGCAAAATTTATGAAACAATTGGTTTGCGCCATGAGGATATTCATCTCCTCGCAAGCATCACAGACGAGATTCATACTTACTTAAAATCAAATAAAGACGTAGATACCAGGCTGCCTTTAGTAGTAAATATTAATTCTTTTTCTTCTAGCTCAGTTGATATTCTATTGTGCGTGTATACGAAATCCACAGATATGGAAGCTTTCCATCGAATCAAACATAGAATAATGTTAAAAGTTGCTGAGGTTATAGAAAAACACGAAGCTAAGCTTGCACACTCCTCTTCAACCATTAATTTCTCTGAGAGATATTTGGATGACGATATTCCTAAGGCTAAATCTCGCAAAGCAGCAAAAACTTGACTCCGATAATTATAATTCCTATGTTTTAAGGCTTGATTAAGCCTCAAATGAAGCTTGATTTTGCCCCGGATAATCAGTATTTATATAAGTAAATACACCCTTAAATAAATATTTATTTGGTTAAGCTAAAAAACCTTATACAATAAAGATAATATATTGATGAGAAATCAGAATGATGAACATTACTCCCGACCAAATTGTTGACAGGATCAAGCTTAAGCGCCAGCTAATCAACTGGAGACTTATTGCGATCATCACCATTTGTATGCTTATAGTCTCGCTTTTTGCTACAAATGATTTTGAAGCACATAAACCCATTATCGAAAACGATTATATTGCACGAATCTTTGTAGATGGCATGATAGTACATGATCCTGATAGACTGGATATCCTTAAAGATATCTCTAAAAATCCTGCGATCAAAGCCCTCGTTATCCATATTGATAGCTCTGGTGGGACAGTAGTAGGGGGAGAATCGTTATATAATGGCATTCGCAAAATCTCTTCTTCAAAGCCTGTAGTAGCTGTCATGGGCGATACAGCCGCCTCTGCAGCTTATATGGCTGCTATAGCTTGTGATTACCTGGTCGCCCACCAAGGGACGCTAACCGGCTCTATAGGGGTGCTTTCTCAGAGTTTTGAGGTCACAGAACTTGCTCATAAAGTCGGAGTTAAGTTTAATTCTTTTAAGTCCTCACCGCTAAAGGGTGGCCCAATGCCTACAGAAGAAGTTACTCCTGAAATGAGAGCAGCCATGAATGCTACCATTGTAGATATCTATAATATGTTCTTTGATATGGTTGCTGAGAGAAGAAGTTCAATAGCAAGAGAGAATTTAGTTCATATTGCAGATGGTCGGGTGTATACTGGCAGGCAAGCTGTTGAAAATGGACTTGTAGATGCAATAGGCGATGAAGATACAGCTCTGGCGTGGCTAAAAGACGTAAAAAAGATCGATAGCAGCCTCAAAGTCCGTGATATCCAGCTTGTGCCACAACAATCGAAATGGCGAAAGTTTTTCGATACTTCCGCTCGAGTGCTTGCTTTTATTGATAATTCAATAAAAGGCGGTATTTTTTCTTTTTTATAGACAAGCCTATGATTTTGATGTAAAATACATCACATAAATCATTGATGGAATTCTTATGGATAAAGATAACAAGGCTATTAATAGGCAAAAAATACTGGATAGACTGATCGAGTTGAATCCAGACGTAGATGCAAAGAAAATTGACAAGGCTCTGGATACCTTATTTGATGAGATCGCTCTAGCACT
Source organism: Alphaproteobacteria bacterium (assembly GCA_013288625.1). Classification (GTDB taxonomy): domain Bacteria; phylum Pseudomonadota; class Alphaproteobacteria; order Rickettsiales; family Midichloriaceae; genus JABDBN01. The sequence continues at coordinate 79,380 of JABDBN010000001.1, forward strand.
CATTTGCGGTGACCGAGTTGAAATTCGTGGCTTTGGCTCTCTAGTAGTGAGAAAGCGCGAAAGCGGTGAAGCGCGCAATCCAAAAAGCGGCGCGCGTGTTCAGGTTGCTGACCGTGGGTCTCTATATTTTCGCGCAAGCCGTGAGCTTATAAAAGTTCTCAACGATGCTCTTTCTAACGATAACGAAGTTAAAGCATAATTACTGCGTTTAAGACTTATCAAAATTGATCCTAGGGTCAATTAGAACGTAAGTTAGATCAGTGATAAGATTAACCAGTAGTCCGATTAAAGTATAGATGTAAAGGCTGCCGAAAACTACCGGATAATCTCTGCCTATTGCAGCCTCATACCCCAGTAATCCCAAGCCATCAAGGGAGAAGATGATCTCAATCAATAGAGCGCTGGTAAACAATATCTTGATAAAAGCGTCGGGAATACCAGAAATCACTAACAACATGGCATTACGAAAAACATGCCCATAGAGCACTTTCTTTTCTGTTAATCCCTTAGCACGTGCAGTCAGTACATATTGCTTATTTATCTCTTCCAAAAAGGAGTTTTTGGTAAGCATAGCAATAGTGGCAAAGCCGGATATCGTCATTGTTACCGTAGGCAAAATCATATGCCAGCAATAGTCTTTAATCTTACCAAACAGCGACATATCCTCCCAGTTATATGAGACAATCCCACGAATTGGAAAATACGCCATATGGCCATTGCCTGAAAAAATTATGATTAGACAGATAGCAAGAATAAAACTGGGGATAGCATATGCAATGACGATAACAAAGCTGGACCAAATATCAAAAATTTGCCCATCACGAAGGGCTTTTTTAATGCCGAGCGGAATAGCTATAAGATAAATAAAAAGCGTAGACCATAAACCTAAAGAAATAGATATTGGCAGCTTCCTCATTATAAGATCTGTAACCTTAGCATTCTTGAAATAGCTCTCACCTAAATCAAACGTTGCATAACTTTTTACCATAAGCCAAAAACGTTCATATACTGGTTTATCAAAGCCATAGAGCTTTTTAATGCTCGCAACCATTTCAGGATCAAGTCCCTGACTTGCCATATAATTGCCGGATATATTAGCGCTCGCCTGCCCTACTTCTCCACCCCCATGCGGATTCTTTAGACGTGCAATTAAATTCTCCACCGGCCCACCAGGGGCTACTTGAACAATAGCAAAATTAATAACGATGATTGCAAATAAGGTGGGAATAATAAGCAGAAGTCGTTTTATAATATACGTAAGCATTAGACGGTATACTTAAAATTATCGCTATAAGCCTGGATTTTCAGGTTTTGTTCCTTAGGCTCAACTACCTCATATTTAAGCTTATGCCTCACTGCATAATTTATCGCCTCTTCTTTGGTGGCGAAATAGAGCCTAAACTCGGCTGAATACATATTGTTCGAGCCAATCCAACCCATTACAGGTTCTATAAACGGGGCATCTTCCACCACCATTTCCAGGCGCCAGGGCTTGTTCCTGGCCTTGCCAGATTGCATTGTACTTTTTGTAGGTCGATAAATTCTTGCTTGTTCCATACATTTTATAGTATTTTGATCTCTACTATAATACAAGTTGGAAGGCGTTTGTAAATATATGGTAACTAGTGAAGATAAAAATTCTGTAAAAAGTTTATCCTTTGAAGAAGCGTTAGCGGAATTAGAGGACATTGTGCGCAAGCTGGAAAGCGGGAATATACCTCTAGAATCAGCGATTGATCTCTATAGCCGAGGTAACTTTCTCCGCTCTTATTGCGAGAAACGGCTGGCTGAAGCAAAATTACGTGTAGAACAGGTAGTGGTTTCTCAGGATGGGAATATTGAACTTAAACCAGCAGAAATTAGTAGTTGAGCTAGGTTATTCGTCATTTTAGTTGCATTGCAGCATCAATATCTGATATTATTAAAATTAAAGATTGTAGGTTAGGGAGATTAAATGGCTCAAAGAAAAAAAATTGCTTTAATTGGCGGAGGAAACATCGGTGGGACTCTGGCTCATTTATGTGGCCTCAGGGAACTAGGGGATATTGTAATACTTGATAGAGGAAGTGGCATAGCTTCAGGCAAGGCCTTAGATATAGAACAAAGTTCTGCTGTAGAACAGTATGATGCATTTATGTCAGGCACCTCAGACTACAAAGACTTAGCCGGCGCTGATGTAGTGATAATTACTGCCGGAGTTCCAAGGCAGCCTGGCATGAGTCGTGATGACTTGCTCAGTGTAAACGTGGAAGTGATAAAAGCTGTTGCGCAAGGCGTGAAGAATAATTGCCCTGATGCATTCGTTATTGTGGTCACTAATCCGCTTGATGCTATGGTTTACTCTTTTCAAAAAGAAAGCGGACTACCCGCAAATAAAGTTGTTGGCATGGCGGGAGTACTGGACTCTGCTCGCTTTAAATTATTTATCGCACGAGAACTAGGTGTGTCAGTAGAAGACATCACAGCCTTTGTTTTAGGTGGGCATGGCGACACTATGGTGCCTTTGGTAAGATATACTACTGTAGCAGGAATCCCGCTTCCTGATGTGATTCGCATGGGCTGGCTTACACAGGAGAAACTGGATAAAATTGTGGACAGAACCCGCAATGGTGGTGCTGAAATCGTACAGCTTCTGCAAAAAGGATCGGCTTTCTATGCACCTGCTACTGCATCACTTGATATGGCTGAGGCCTACCTTAAGGATCGCAAGCGGGTAATGGCGTGCGCTGCTCACCTTAACGGCGAATATGGAGTGAAAGATCTTTATGTTGGCGTTCCTGTGATTATTGGGGCAAATGGTGTGGAAAAAATCATAGAAATCGAACTTAATGCCGAAGAAAAAAAGATGTTTGATAACTCAGTTAATGCAGTAAAAACCTTATTGGAAGCTGTAGATAAAGTTGCTTCAAGCAAATAGTTTTCATACTCAAAATATTAAATAAATTATTATTTCATTGGTTAAATTGCTCTTGCCTTAAAGAACTTTTTACACTAGATTTCCTTCTATAATTTATTATGAAGGGTCAAAATGCATAACAAAACAATAAAAAGCTTATTATTTATCATAAGCTTATCTTTATCTCCTGCTCTAGCATGTGCAAAAAGTTCGCCTTATGTAAGAGCTGATGTCGGCGCCGCTTTCCCTCAAAAATTAGATAAAACCGACTATGGCAAAAAATCACCTAAAGAGTCAATTATCTATGGAATTGGAGCTGGATATGGGTTTAATGACTATGTAAGAGCAGATTTTACCATTAGCAGAATGCATAACTTTAAGTTTAATCACAATGTTATGCTAGACTCTGGTCTTGCAAGAATTAAACAAGATATTAACAGCACACAATTGTTGGTAAATGGTTATTTTGATATTATAAATTGCTATAATTTTACTCCATATGTTGGAGCTGGGTTAGGTGTAGCTTATAATCAAGCTAAGGACTATAAGAATGTGACAAGTGGCATCATCCAAAAAGGTGGTCATAAAACCAATTTTGCCTGGAATTTAGGAGCGGGTCTATCTTATAAATTCACACAGAATATCGCTATGGACTTAAGTTACAAATATCATGACCTTGGAAAAATAAAATCATCGCAGAATGCTTTATTTGCCGATGGCACTCCTTTTACTTCTACTGCTGTTAAGTCAAGACTTAAGGCGCATGCGGTAACCCTGGGTGCGAGATATACTTTCTAAAACGCTTTGTTTAGTAAAAGACTCAATGCCGGAGCACAGCTTCGGCATTTTCTTTTGACATATACCCCTATAACCCCGTAAAATTAATTAACCTTAAACCTGAGCTTTCACATGCTGCAAATGCTCGCAATTAACAATTTTTTGTTAATCGACAATATTGAACTCGAATTAAAACCCGGACTAACTGTAGTCACTGGCGAAACCGGCGCAGGTAAATCCATCATACTCGATGCTCTTCTTCTGGTTTTAGGCAGCAGAGCCAGCGGCAAAATCATTAAGGATATTGCAAAACCTGCTGTACTCAGTGCAAGCTTTACCCTACCCCAAAATTGCGTCATCATAGCTAAGCTTGATGAACTGGGCATTGATACTCGCGAAGAACTAATACTCAGGCGAGTATTTGGAGTTGATGGCAAAACCAAAGCTTATATAAATGATACACCTGTAGGTATAGCGCTACTTGCGGATCTTAGGGAATACCTATTAGAAATCTGTGGCCAGCATGATAGCAGGGGTTTGCTTGACTCTACAACCCACTTGCATCTTCTTGATGTCTTTAATGATCATTCTGATAACTTAGTCACGCTCAAAAAGCACTATCAAGGCTACACCCATCTTAAAAAGGAACTCGCTGATCTCAGGGAGAAAAGCAGCAAGGCCGATTTTGAAATGCAATACTTGCAGACTGTGGTAGAAGAATTGCAAACTCTTGATGTTAAGCTTAACGAAGAAGAAAAGCTTGCAGATGAGCGTAAAGCGCTTTTAGATAGCGTGAAAGCGCAGGATGCTTTTAGTAAAGCGCAAGAAATTATGGACTCCAATCTCTTGACTCAACTTTATGCTTTGGAAAAAGAACTTATCAGGTTTCCTGAAATTTTTGCTGAGCCTCTTAGTTTAGTGAAAACTGCAACTATAGAACTTGAAGAGACCCAAGCTTCACTCAAAGCCCTGGCAACCAGGTTTAATCCTGATGATACTACCATGGAGGGCATTGAAACCCGACTTTTTAAAATCCGCTCTGCTGCGCGTAAATATGGGATTACGCCGGCACAACTACCAGACTTTCTGACACAAAAGCAAACTGAACTTGCCAACTTCACTGATATCAACAATGTAATCTTACAAACTGAAAAACAGTTTGTGCAAGCTTATGATCTCTACTTCTCTCTTGCTCAAAAAGTTTCCAAAACCCGGCACTCTACAGCGGAGAAGCTTAGAAAAGCTGTACTCTCTGAGCTAAAAGAGCTGAAGATGGACAAAGCTGATTTTGAAGTGGAAATTATATCAAGCCCTCAGGAGCCCAGCTTCGCTGCTACTGGTTTTGATAACGTGCGCTTTCTTGTATGCACTAATCCAGGCAGTCCATATGGCCAACTCGATAAGATTGCTTCAGGAGGCGAATTATCTCGAATTATGCTTGCGCTAAAAGTCGCCATGGCTAATGTTAAGTCCGTGCCGGTGCTCATATTCGATGAAATCGATACTGGTATAAGCGGGGCGGTCTCCGATGCTGTTGGCAAGAAACTTGCATTGCTGGCCAATGATTACCAAGTGCTGGTTGTAACACATCAACCCCAGGTTGCTGCTTATGGCCATAACCACCTATTGGTTGCCAAGCAGTCCTCTAGCAAAACCACAAAAATATCAGTGGCCGAACTTGATGTTGCTAGCAAGAACCAGGAGATCGCACGCATGCTTTCAGGCGATGCTTTAACCGATGAGTCGCTGGCGGCCGCCAAACGCCTTATCCAATCTGCCGCTTAGTCTATTATCCCTCTTTGTTCGCGAGCATCAAGTCTGCTGCTAGATATAATGACCCGGCGACCAGAATACGTCCAGATTGCGCATGCTTACTTAAAATGAGCTCTATTGCTTCCTTGATACTCGCACAGGCAAATGCTGCAAAACCCAGCTCCTTCGCACCATTTGCAATATTCTCTGCGGCTTCGCCTAACGGCTCGGACTTAACTTTCACTCCACAAACAAAAGGCACCTTATCGATAAAGTACTCAAGGAATCCTTTGATATCGCGATCTCCTGTGCGACCATTGATAAGGAATGTCGGCTTATCCTGCCACTTAACCTCAAGTGTAGCTGCAATCATTTGGGCACCTCCGGTATTGTGGGCACCATCTACCCAAAGTTCCCACCCATCAGGCAATAAATCATATAAGACCCCACTCATGATTCTCTGCATGCGCGCTGGCCACTTTGCCTGCGAGATGCCATATGCCAGGTTCTCATAATTCAGCTTAAACTGTTTGCTCTCACTGATCTTTAGTGCAGCGGCTACCATTGTGGCTGCGTTTACTGTTTGATGAATACCGAATAAAGCAGGCTCAGGCAGCCTAATCGAATGATCCAAGTCGGCGGCAAAAAACTCAAATCCCTCTTCAAGTTTATTAAAATTCCAATCCCTTCCCCAGACATAAGGGGGCGCTCCTAATTCAGCACAGCGTTTTTGTAACACCTCCATGGCTTCAGTCATTTGCCAGCTAATAACGCATGGAATGCCGGGCTTAATAATACCTGCCTTTTCTCCTGCAATTTTCTCTATGGTTGTACCTAAATATTCAACATGGTCAAACGATATAGGAGTAATAATCGTCATAAGCGGACGATCGACTACATTTGTAGCATCAAGCCTGCCCCCTAGCCCTGTCTCAAGCAAAAGCACATCAGCTGGTACGCGGGAAAACGCAAGAAATGCTGCTGCTGTAGTGCCTTCAAAAAAGGTCGTTTGCAAATCACCTGCGGCAATCCTGACCTCCTCAACAATCTCATGGAGATAGCTATCCTCGATTTCTTCACCCGCAAGCAGAATGCGCTCATTGTATCGAGAGATATGAGGTGAAATATATCTATGAACTTTATAGCCAGCATTTTCAAACATGGTTTTGAGAAATGCAATAGTAGAACCCTTGCCATTTGTACCTGCCACATGAATGACCGGAGGCAGATTGCGCTCCGGATTACCCAACCTTGCTAGCAATTCTTTTATTCGGGCGAGATCCAAATCTATCGGCTTTTTACCATGGGGTATTGGCCAGTGCGGCAGGTAAACCATAATTTTGCCATTGTTAATGATGTTATCTGCAGTTATAATGCAGGTAACAGTTAAATTACAAGGATATATTGATGACCGGAAAAATAATTGATGTAGGGAATTTTAAAATGGGCAATACACAGCCCATCACTATTATTGCAGGCCCTTGCCAGATGGAATCACGCGATCATGCATTAGAATGCGTTGATTACATCAGCGCGCTTTGCAAGAAGCTCCATCTGAACTTTATTTTTAAAACCTCTTTTGATAAGGCAAATCGCCTTTCTGTTTCAGCCCGACGTGGCTTGGGGATGGAAAAATCATTACCGGTATTCGCTGAGATTAAAAAAAAATATGGCTGCCCGGTACTTACTGATGTTCACACTGCAGAACAATGCTCTGTTGTTGGTGAAGTAGTCGACATACTTCAAACTCCAGCACTTTTGTGCAGACAAACTGACTTGCTTTTGGCCGCTGGCGAAACTGGTAAAATAGTCAATATTAAGAAAGGTCAGTTCATGGCGCCCTGGGACATGGCTAAGGTTGCTGAAAAAGTCGCATCTACCGGAAACGATAAAATCATGCTTACCGAGCGCGGCATTACCTTCGGTTATAACCGCCTGGTTAATGATATGCGTGCGATTCCGATTATGGCACAAACCGGGTACCCCGTAGTGTTTGATGCCACTCACTCAATCCAAGAGCCTGGGGGGCTGGGCACAGCCAGTGGGGGGCAGCGTGAGTTTGTGCAAACTGTGGCACGCGCCGCCGTTGCTATAGGCGTTGCCTGTCTCTTTATTGAAACCCACCCGGATCCCGATAATGCTCCTAGCGATGGCCCATGCATGATCCCTTTTACCGACTTGGAATCATTGCTTAAAGATATATCTGCATTTGATGCATTGGCTAAAAAGGCAGCATGATATGGCGCGCAAAACCGAAGATTTCAAGAAGATCATCGCCCAAAACCGCAGAGCCCGGCACGACTATTTTATTGACGATGTTCTTGAAGCTGGAATCGTTTTATCAGGAACTGAGGTAAAATCCCTGCGCTGCAACGCCGCAAGTATTACTGAAAGCTATGCTGAGATCAAAGGTGACGAAATATTCCTGGTAAATGCCTATATACCAGAATATGAAAAAGCTTCAATGTCCAATCATTACCCCAGAAGACCTAGGAAACTCCTGCTCCACAGGCGCCAAATAAAAAAATTACTTGGTGCGCTTAAAGACAAGGGAACGACATTGGTTCCGCTCTCTATATACTTCAATAAACAGAACCGGGCGAAGATTGAACTTGCAGTCGTGCGCGGTAAAAAACTATATGATAAGCGCGAAACCATAAAGCAAGCAGATTGGAACCGACAGAAGGCAAGAGTTCTTAAAGGCAGCAGTTAAATTCACAAGCAATTTCTTGACTTTAGGGGATATCCGCCATAAAATTTTTGCGTGAGATTACCTTAAATGTTCTTGTGATAGCTATGGCAGATGTTAATTTTTTTAAGAATTGTGGACCGTTTTCTGCTAATGATTTAGCAGAGCACACTCAGTCCAAAATAATCGGTGATGCGACGGTCAAAGTGACTGATATCAATACCTTAGAGTCTGCCAAATCTGGGGAAATCAGCTTTTTTAGCAATAGCAAATACAAAAGAGCTTTTGCGCAAACCAAGGCCTCAGTCTGCATCTGCGACGATGCGTCCATAGAACTCGCCCCCCGCGGCATGACTTTATTAGTAAATTCCAACCCCTATGCGGCTTACGCTTTAGTTACCCAGAAATTTTATAAACCACTCCCTGCACAAGCAACAATAGCTAAAACCGCGGTTCTTGATGCTTCTGCTAGCATTGGAGTAAAAACCCATATTTCTGACTTCGCGGTCATAGGCAGAAATGTTAAAATTGGCAGCAATTGTTTTATCGGCGCCAACACAGTGCTTTGTGATGGCGTAAGCATTGGAGACAATACTAAAATCATGCATAATGTGACTATTAGTCATACATTAATTGGCAATAATTGTGCTATTTATTCCGGCTGTAGGATCGGTCAGGATGGCTTTGGCTATGCGCCCAGCTCTCTGGGCATCACCAAAGTTGAACAGCTGGGCAGGGTGGTTATTGGTAATCACGTTGAAATAGGTGCTAATAGTACAATTGACCGGGGCGCGATAGAGGATACTATAATAGGAGATGGAACTAAAATTGATAATCTGGTGCAGATCGGGCATAATGTGCAAATAGGCCGTAATTGCTTTATCGTTGCTCAGGTAGGTATTGCTGGAAGCGTCATCATTGAAGATGGAGTTATGATCGGTGGGCAGTCAGGGATTGCCGGACATTTAACTATTGGCAAAGGCTGCATGCTTGCTGCCAAAAGTGGGATTATGTCCGATCTGGAACCGGGCTCAACCGTCGGAGGCTCGCCTGCCGTACCAGTAAAACAATGGCTTAGGATTACTGCCATGTTAAAAAAGATGTCAAGCAAAGAACAAAATTAGGTGACAATATGACAATACATAATTTCCTCGATGTCGAAAAAATAATGCAGTTGATACCACATCGCTATCCTATGCTGATGGTGGATAGAATTTTAGAAATTAAGCCAAATGGGCTAGTTGCCTTGAAAAATGTCAGCATCAATGAAGAGTTTTTTAGTGGGCATTTTCCTAATCACCCGGTATTCCCCGGCGTGTTAACCATTGAAGCCATGGCTCAGGCAGCGGCAATTTTCGTTATGAATAGCGAAGATATTGATCCTAAAACCAAAGTTGTCTACTTTATGTCAATAGAAGAAGCAACCTTCCGTAAACCAATTGTTCCCGGGGATGCTATTCATCTCCACATTGAAAAAATCAAAAATCGTGGAGCCGTTTGGAAAATGCAAGGCGAAGCAAAAGTTGATGGCGTTAGGGTAGCTAATGCAAAATTCACCGCAATGATAGTTGATAAATAAAGGAAAATTATGACTCAAATCCACCCTACTGCAATAGTTCATCCAACTGCAAAAATTGCCGACAATGTTGTCATCGGCCCTTATTGCATTATCGGAGAAGATGTAACCATCGAACCCAATGTCAAGCTCATCTCTCACGTTTGTATTGATGGCATTACCCAGATAGGAGAAAATACTAGAATATTTCCTTTTGCTTCCATAGGGCATGAACCTCAGGATCTTAAATATAGCGGTGAAAAATCCCGCGTAGTAATTGGCAAAAATAACACCATTCGCGAGTATGTTACTATCCAGCCTGGAACCTCCGGGGACAAGATGGAAACGCGTATAGGGGAGAATTGCCTTTTTATGGTCAGCTCCCATGTAGCTCATGACTGCATCATCGGTAATAATGTTATCATGGCCAATTGTGCGACATTAGGTGGTCATGTCAATGTCGGTGATTTTGCAATAATTGGCGGGCTGTCTGCCGTGCATCAGTTTGTTCGAATTGGAAGCCATGCCATTGTGGGTGGAATGAGTGGCGTTGCAGCCGACGTCATCCCTTATGGCAACGCTATGGGTGAACGCGCTAATCTGGCTGGTCTTAATATTGTTGGGCTTAAGCGCCGAAATTTTGATCGGGAAGTTATCCATGACCTCCGCAAAGTTTTTACTATTTTATTTATTGAAGATTATGATACCTTTGACAAAAGAATAGAATCTGTTGAAAAAGAATATGCTGATAATCAGACAGTCATGGAAATACTGGACTTCGTCAAAAACTCTAGTTCCCGCGCCATCTGTTTACCAAAGGACAAGAAGGCTATATAGCAGATGAATATAAAGAACTTAAAAAAATTGGGAATTATAGCAGGGGCGGGTTATTTACCGAGACATGTTTATGATAATTGCAAGAAAAAGAAGGTTGACTGTATTGTTATTGGTTTAGAAAAAGAAACTGACTTTGCTCTCTTTAAAGATATAGAGATTCCACGTTTCAAGATTCACCATATTAGCAAAATCGTAAAGTATATGCGGGAAAATGGAGTCACCCATGTTACATTAGCTGGCAAGGTGAGAAGAGCGGATATATCCAGGCTTCTCCTCGATCTCAAGGGGGCAAAGTTGTTCGCACTCATTGTAGCCAATGGTCTCAGTGACAACGCCATCCTTAAAACCATTATCAGCTTTATTGAAAGCGAAGGTTTTGAGCTTATTGCCCCGGAGAAAATCGCTGTTGATATCGTGCTCCAAAAAGGCGCTATTACCAAGACCAAGCCGGACTCCAGCGCTGAATCTGATATCAAGCAAGGACTGAAGATACTTAAAGGCATATCAACTTATGATATTGGTCAGGCGATGATTATCCAAAATGGGTTGATTCTTGGCGTAGAAGCCGCAGAAGGTACAGATGATTTATTAAAACGCTGCGGGGAAATTAAGCAGGAAGGCGACAAACCAATCATGGTTAAGATTTGCAAAGTCGATCAAGATCGTCGGGTTGACCTGCCCTGCATCGGTCCGGACACTATAGAAAATGCTAAGAAGTTTGGCATTCGCGGCATCGCAGCAGAAGCCGGCTCCTCCCTAATTTTAGAGCAGGCTAAAACCCTAAAGCTCGCCAATGAATATAAGATTTTTATTGTCGGCGTTTAGAGAATCCTACACCAACATAAGCGCTGGGGTTTCTATATATTGCTTAAATGTATTAAGAAGTTCTGCTCCAAGCGCACCGTCGACAACTCTGTGGTCACAGGAAATTGTCGCGGTCATCATAGTAACGATTTCAATTTTATTTTCCTTTACCACCGCACGCTGCTCAGCTGCACCCACTGCGAGGATACAGGACTGAGGTGGGTTAATTATCGCACTGAAGTGTTTGATACCATACATGCCCAGGTTGGAGATGCTAAAGCTACCACCCTGGAACTCTTCAAGCCTTAGAGCATTGGCTTTGGCTCGCTTAGCCAGCTCTTTCATTTCATTGGAAATCTGAGCTATACCTTTTTGGTCAGCATTGCGAATTATGGGAGTGGTTAGTCCATCTTCAATTGCCACTGCGACCGAAATATCGATGTTGTTATACCGTACAATACCTTCATCTGTCCAAGAAGCATTGGCCTTTGGCACTGTCTTAAGTGCATGCGCTGAAGCCTTAATAACGAAATCATTAACTGAGATCTTGTATAATGGATTTTCTTTATCCTTTGGAGCGTTAGCATTAATTTCATTGCGCAATGCCAGAAGATTATCCATTTCACAATCTATAGTTAAATAAAAATGGGGAACAGTCAGTTTGGCTTCCAGCAATCTTTTGGCTATTACTTTACGTATCTGCGTCAGAGGCTCAATGGTATATTCCTGGGCATTACGGCCTAATGACAAAGCCATTTTAACAGGTTTGGCAGAAGTTGTTACCGCAATATCAGCTTTAACAATTCTTCCGTGCGGCCCACTTCCAGAAATCGTACTTAGATTAACCCCTTCATTCGCAGCAATTCGCTTGGCTAATGGACTGGCAAATATTCGGCTTTCACCGGTTTGTGCAGCTGGAGCTGTAACTACAGGAGCATTTACTGTTTGTTTTACAGGCGACGCAACCGCATGAGCCGGAGCAGAACCAGCATTTTTATGTTTTGCCAACAGTGCATCAATTGCCTTGGCATCCTCACCGGGCTCGAGGATAACTGCAATCAGCTGGTTAACTCCAATGCCATCGGTTTTTGCAGGCACAACAATTTTGCCTAAGATGCCGCTATCTGCGGATTCCACTTCCATGGTAGCTTTATCGGTTTCAATCTCGGCTATTACTTCCCCGGGCTTGATTTTATCCCCTTCTTTCTTCAGCCATTTAACCAAATTGCCTTCAGTCATTGTAGGCGATAACGCCGGCATAAGTATTTCAATCGCCATGCATAAACCAAATTTATAATTTAAACTTTTTATAGCCTTAGTTTTCGGCGGCGGCAAGGATTAGTTTCCAATCACTTTGATTTCTTCTTCAAGCATGACCCCGGTTTTAGCATGAACCTTAGCCTTTACTTCCTTCATAAGGTTTTCTAAATCAGCTGCTGTAGCGTCCCCTGTGTTGATAAAGAAGTTGCAGTGCATTTCCGACACCTGGGCTCCTCCAATAGTTAGCCCCCTACATCCGGCTTCATCAATTAGTTTCCACGCGCTCATTCCTTCAGGATTTTTAAAAGTAGAACCGCCGGTACGGGACTTTATAGGCTGCGTACCTAAACGTTGCTGTTGAATATTAGCAATTTTGGCGGCGATCTCTGCCTGCTCTCCTTCCTGTCCTTTTAATAGCGCCTCAACAAATATCCAATTTTTATCCAGCTGTTTTCCGCGATAGGTGTATCCGATTTCCTCACTCTTAAACTGCCTTATTTGTCCATCTCTACCAACTGCAGTGGCTTCAAGCAACACATCCTTGATCTCAAGACCATAGGCTCCAGCATTCATCGCTAATGCTCCACCTAAAGTTCCAGGGATTCCTGATAAAAACTCCAGACCTGCAATTGACTGGTCGCAACAAAAATTAGCGATATTTATATCCAAACACGCTGCACCGGCTTTGACTAGAGAAGCCTCACTGCTAACGTAATTAAAACCTCGACCCAAGCGGATTGCCACGCCTTTAAAGCCCTTATCACTAATCAGAATATTAGAACCTACCCCAAAGACAAAATAAGATATGTGGTCTGGCAGATTTGACATGAATTGGGCTAAATCCTCTTTATCGGCAGGTTGGTAAAGAACATCAACAATGCCTCCTACCTGAAACCAACACATTTTTGCCAAACTGGCACTTTCTCTATACTTCCCACGGGTCACTGGAAGCTGTTGCAATAATGAGACCATATATAAATTTGCAAAAGTACTTACCTGACTTTAGATTGTAACAGCAAATGGCCTTCATGAGTAGTACTAACTGAACACGACTAAAATGCTCGCATCAGGCATACTGCGTATATTGACCATGCAATTATTTTGGCCACACTGTAATTGGCATGACTTAGCACTCCGCGATTCTAAGCAGGAAATCAACTCGGCTTTAAATAGTTTCTTTCCAGCCTCATCAACATTCTTCATTTTTTCTAGAACGTTGCTAAAGTGCGGTAGAGACATAAGATAGTCATCATTGAGACCAAATAACCCTACAAATTTCTGGTTATAACTTTTTAGTCTGCCATCAGCATTGAAGCTCACTATCGCCTCCGCTACACTCTCCAGAGTTGCCGCATATACTCCTTGCAACTCATTATATAAAATCTCCACACCTAAAATATCCGTCACATTATCGTAAATAAATATTATGCTACCCCCTTTAGAAGGAATAATTGATTCCCTTAACGTCTGCCCATTTGGTAAATGCATAAACTTAGTCTGCGGATGGGAGAACTCCCCAAGCATCTGCACCTGAAGCTCTTTATAATCCTTATAATCCTTAACTTCGGGTAGCTTCTTTGTTTCTCTAAGCTTATCAAGCAGCTGCGTAAATTGGGGTTGAGTCGCAAGCCACAGGCTATCTAATTCAAACATATTTACGTAAGCCTGGTTAAATTGGATCACCCGCCGTTTATTATCGATAACAAAAATTGCATTATTGCTATATTCCAGAATATTCTCAAATATGCTTTGGAATGACTTTAACGTTTTCTCAAGCTTATCTTGCCCCCTAACATCAAGTGCGACCCCTATATTTCCAATATGTTTGCCTAATGGGATTTCAACAAATTCATAGACATGGTGAGTATTGTGGAAAATAAAGTGCTTTTTCGTGCGTGCAGGCTGTGAAGTACCCATCGCTTCATTTGCAAGATTTTTCATTATTTTCTCTAACGCAACATTAGCAGAAGCCTCTTTCTTAAGCTCGATATCTAGTTCAGCAAAAGCCTTATTATAAAACACAACTTCACCATTGGCTTCCCTTCTCCACACTGGAAATGGCAGATGGTTAAATATGACATCGAATTCAAAAGCGATGAGTCGATAGCGTTTTACCAAGTCAATAAGTTCAAATTCGCTCTTCATGGAATTGGTAAAGTCCGCAAACCAAAATATCACTCCTTCCAGATCATGACTTGCACTTGATATATGATGGGCATGATATCGCAGAAAAAGCTGCGAGTAATCTCTATTCTGTATCGCTATTGAGCCGGTATTATCTATTAGTTTATAATCTTGCTCATGTTTAAAAAACTTTTTGATTCCTTCCCAGTCTTCTTTTTCAAAAACCGGCTTGAGATCTTCAATATTATATTGCTTTTTGGCCGGCAGGTTGAGTAGTGTGGCCGCGCTTTCACTAACATTTAACTGCTTCATTTTTGCATCATAATAGATAGAAACTGCTGGCGAATGGTTATTTATTACTTCGTACCGAGTCACCAAGTATTCATACTCACCTAACTTGACATAGAGATATATTGCAATGCCAATTACTAAGAAATTAGAGCTTATTTCAATATACCAATACAGGGTAATTTCGTCATACGCATCAGCGACCATAAATATAGAAAAGAAAATATCTATGATAGTGATGACAAGTAATATCTCCCCTCTGTTTTTAAAAATAAAATCTTTCATATTGTGCTGATTCTTCAATCCTAATAGTAGTAAAGCCTATTGTGTTTTATTGTGAATGTAAAATTTGTTTTTTTCTGATACACTAGTGTCTTAAGAATTCATATTTCATTTATAAATATCAAATCATGTGGCAAGTAAATATTCTAACCCTTTTTCCTGAAATCTTTCCAGGCCCTCTAGCATTGTCAGTGACAGGCAAAGCTTTAGCTACAGGTATCTGTTCACTTACTACGCACCAGATTCGCGACTATGCTGAGGATAAGCATCAGACCGTCGACGATGCCCCTTACGGTGGCGGCAATGGAATGGTGTTACGCGCTGATATTTTAGGACGCGCTATTGAAAAGTGCTTTCTTCCTAACAAAAACCCCATCATCTACCTTTCACCCCGAGGTAAGGTTTTTAATCAAGACTATGCAAGAGATTTCTCCACATGGTCAGGTATCAATATTTTATGCGGGCGCTACGAAGGAGTTGACGAACGCATATTTTCAGAGTACAGTATCCAAGAAATTAGTGTGGGTGATTTTGTACTCTCCTCCGGAGATGTCGCAGCAATACCAATATTAGATGCATGTATACGGCTTCTTCCAAATGTTTTAGAGGAAGGCGATGCCTTGATAGAGGAAAGTTTCGGCAATCGGTATGACTACAAGAACTTACTAGAATATCCACATTATACCAGGCCGCCTGAATGGAAAGGACATACAGTTCCTGATATTCTGCTTTCTGGTCACCATGCAAATATTAATAAGTGGCGACTAGAACAGGCTAAATTAAAGACAAAACTTGTACGTCCCGAATTGTGGGACCGATGCATTAAAGGAGAGCAACAATGAATTTACTAGCGAAATTTGAAGCAAAACAAATTGCTAAACTAACTGATGGCAAATCTATCCCGGACTTTCGTGCTGGTGATAACGTAAAGGTTAAAGTTAAGATAATTGAGGGAACTACTGAGCGCGTACAAGCATTCGAAGGCACAGTTATCCGTAAGCATAACGATGGCCTAAACTCGACCTTTGCTGTCAAAAAGGTCAGCAATGGTGAAAATGTGGAAAGAACTTTCCCTCTTTACTCACCTCGTCTCGAAGCAATTGAGATAGTCAAACGTGGTAAAGTCCGTCGTGCAAAACTCTATTATATGCGTAAACTACAAGGCAAAGCTGCTCGTATTGAGGAAAGAAGGGATCTTCCGCAACTTGCTGCAGCAAAATCTGAATAGACTAGACTCTTCACCTTTCAAGAGTTGGTGGCATCATGCTTCGGGATTAACATTTCGTTACGTATTAAGTATACGCGCCGCATGCGTAACCCGAGCATTCCTAACCACTTCTTGAAAGAGCTATGAGTATATAACCTCAAGTTCTCAAGACATGCACAATGCCATCTTTGCTGTAAACTATGGTGGCCGCCCATCTTTTCATCATGCATTCTAAAAAAAAAGTTACTGATTGCGAATTATTCTCTTGACAATCGCATCTAAAAAAGTTAGCATTTATGTAACGAGCGAGGCTATTTATAAGCATATCCGCTTTCTCATAAATCAATCATCAAAGAATATTTGTGAATTTCATTCATTAAAATTTAATTAACTCTAATTTAGAAGGTTTTATGGCACATAAAGCGTTTGATAATCCTTTGGATAATAACGAAATACCCCAGAATGAAGAACTAAAACAAGAAGCCACCCCAGTACACTCAAAAGAAAAGAAATCTAGACTTACTATTCGTAAAACTGCAACTGCAAACAAGCCTATCGAAGAGCCTCAGGATCAAGTCCTGGCGGAAGTACCTACTCTTCTAGCAAGCCCAGCAACTCCTGAAATAATCACTCCAGCACCTAAGCCAACAGAACCTTTTGGTTTTAGAGGACAACATAAAGATCACAAAACTCACAAGAGATTTGGAAGAGAAGACCGTGAAAATAACAATCGTGATTATGGACAGGATCAGGACCCATATAGCAATTTTGAAATCCCTGAAGACCCAGAGATGGTTTTTAATTTAAGAGACCTTAAGAAAAGAGGCACAGACGATCTAATTGAACTTGCTATCTCACTTGAAGTGGAGAATCCAAGCTATCTAGTAAGGCATGATCTGGTATTTGCAATACTAAAACGCCTTGCAGAAAAAGGCGCAGTTATCATTGGAGATGGAGTAGTAGAAGTGCTGCCTGATGGCTATGGTTTTCTGCGCTCTATGGAAGCTAATTATGTTCCAGGACCAGATGATATCTATGTTGCACCCAATCAAATTAAGCGTCTGGGAATTAGAACCGGAGACTCAATTACCGGACCAGTGCGGGCACCAAAAAAAGGGGAACGCTACTTCGCCTTGGTTAAAGTGCTTACTGTCAACAGCGAAGACCCAAACAAAACGCACCACCGCCAGCATTTTGATGATTTAACTCCACTTTACCCGAATAAAAAGCTTAAATTAGAGATGCAAACACTTCCTACATCAGACCTAAGTTCTCGCGTAATTGATATTGTTTCACCATTAGGAAAAGGACAAAGAGCTCTTATAGTTGCTCCCCCTAGAACTGGTAAAACCCATTTAATGCAGAATATTGCCCATTCTATAACAACCAATCACCCAGAAGTGAAGCTTATTGTGTTGCTTATAGATGAGCGCCCAGAAGAAGTTACGGATATGGCTAGGTCAGTTAAGGGTGAGGTCGTAAGCTCAACCTTTGATGAACCTTCAACACGCCACGTGCAACTTGCTGAGATGGTCATTGAAAAAGCAAAGCGCCTTGTTGAACATAAGCAAGACGTGGTTATATTGCTTGATAACATTACCAGACTTGCCCGCGCTTACAATAACGTTGTTCCATCTTCAGGTAAGGTACTGAGTGGTGGTGTTGACTCAAATGCATTACAACGCCCTAAACGTTTTCTTGGAGCTGCGCGTAATATCGAGGAAGGAGGCTCACTGACAATTATTGCAACAGCACTTATTGAGACCGGCTCAAGAATGGATGAAGTTATTTTTGAGGAATTTAAAGGTACAGGAAACTCCGAAATCGTTCTTGATCGCAAGATAGCCGAAAAACGCGTTTTCCCAGCCATTGATATTGCGAAATCCGGAACCCGTAAAGAAGACTTGCTTGTTGACAAAGCCACCCTCACAAAAATGTGGGTTTTACGCCGAATTCTTAACCCGATGGGAACCGTTGATGCTATAGAGTTCTTAATCGATAAGATGCATGGTACAAAAACCAATGAAGCTTTCTTTGAGAAAATGGGCTCCACCTCTTAATTTAGTATTGTTTGCTGCTGAGTATTGACTATAAATCGAGTAAACCTCAGCTCTGACTATTAAATAGTTTTCTTGCCAATATGAGGGATCTCTGTTATACCTTTAAAAAAGTAACAGGAACTTAATGGCAGCAATAAAACGGCGCGGGTTGATGCTAGTGATTTCTTCTCCCTCGGGGGCAGGCAAAACTACTTTAGCAAATTTATTACTAAAAGCTGACAATCATATTCACCCCTCTATTTCATACACAACCAGAGAACCAAGGCCAGGCGAAAAGCAAGGCAAACACTATTACTATGTCGATGAAGAAACTTTTCTGACCATGGCTAAAGAGGGAAAATTCTTGGAATATGCAGAAGTGTTCGGCCACTACTATGGCACACCAAAAGAATTAGTGGAAAAATATTTAAATTCGGGCGAAGATGTTGTCTTCGATATAGATTGGCAAGGTAATCGCAGCCTTACCGCTATCGCTAGACCTGATGTAGTTAGTGTATTCTTACTGCCGCCATCTAAGCTGGTGCTCCACGAGCGCTTGCTAAAGCGCGCTCAGGACGCTCATGAAACAATAGCCTTAAGAATGCAAAAAGCAAACTCCGAACTCCAGCACTGGCAAGAATACGACTATACCATAGTCAATAAAGACTTGGACGAAAGCTTGCGAAAGCTGCTGTCGATCTTACGGGCCGAAAGGCTTAAAAAACAACGGCGGTGGGGGGTGATCACCTTCGTGAATCAACTGATTGCGGAAACCATATGATGCTAATAGCCGGAAATAGCAATTTGACTTTGGCAAAGGAGATCTCAACCCTTTTAGGCGCTCCCTTAATTAACGCCCTCATAAAGCGCTTTGCAGATAAAGAAATATTCGTACAAATAAACGAGTCCGTAAGGGGGGAAGACGTTTTCGTAATTCAATCAACTTGTTACCCTACAAACGATAATCTTATGGAGCTCCTCATTATTCAGGACGCTCTCAAACGCGCTTCTGCAAAACGCATCACTGCAGTGCTTCCTTACTTTGGCTACGCCCGCCAAGACAGGAGAGTTGCACCACGCGCCCCTATTTCAGCAAAACTGGTTGCAGACATCATTACTGCAGCAGGTGCGCATAGAGTATTAACTCTGGATTTACATGCCGATCAAATTCAAGGGTTTTTCAATATCCCTGTCGATAACCTTTACGCAACTCCCATTTTTGAGCATTTCTTAAAGCAAAATTATGGCAACCTTGCAATGGTAGTGGTATCACCCGATATTGGTGGACTGGGAAGAGCGCGCGCGCTGGCCAAGAAATTCGACCTGGATCTGGCAATCATTGATAAACGTCGTGAGCGCCCCGGCCAATCAGAAGTCATGAATATTATTGGCAATATAGATAAAAACGATTGCATAATTGTCGATGATATAGTAGATTCTGCCGGTACACTTTGTAATGCTGCTAAGGTTCTTTTGCAAAAAGGAGCAAAGAGTGTGAGGGCTTTTATAACCCATGGGGTATTCTCTCAGGGTGCAGTAGAGAGTATAGAACAGTCAGATTTAATAGAAGTTATTGTTACTAATAGCATTTTTGATGCAGATAAGCTACAATACAGCAATAAAGTAAAAGTAATTTCGATTGCATCGCTTTTTGCAGAGGCAATCAGGCGGATAGTTGATGAAAAATCAGTATCAAGCCTATTTGAAAAAAACATATTAGAAGGTTACGGTTATGACAGAAGTAGTTAAGTTCACAGTGGAAAGCAGAGAAACAATTGGTACTGGAGCTGCAAGGGCGCACAGACGTGCTGGCATGCTACCAGGAATTATTTATGGTGGTAAGGATGCTGGACAGAAAATTGTCCTTTCACTCAAAGAATTTAACCGCGAATACCAAAAAGGCAGCTTTCATACCAAGCTTGTAGAGCTTGTCCATGGAGGCAAAGCTATCACTGCTCTTCCAAAGGCCATTCAATTACATCCGGTAACCGATATTCCTGAGCATGTAGATTTCTTAAGAGTTGGCAAAGATACCACCGTCCGCATTTTCATTAACATCAAGGTTATAAATGAGGATAAATCTATCGGTATTAAAAAAGGCGGTATAGTTAACATTGTGCACCGCGCCATTGAGTTCGCATGCCACCCAAGTAATATTCCACATCATATTGAAATCGATGTTGGCGGCCTGGATATTGGACAAAACGTTCATATCAATGACATTCTTCTCCCTGAAGGCATTACTCCTGTTGATCAATCAAACTTTACCATTGTATCAGTTATGGGACGTGCTGCAGAAGAAGAGAAACCAGCTGAAACTGCTGCAACAGCTGAGGCTGCTGCCGCTCCAGGTGCTGCTACTGCTGCTGCCCCAGGTGCTGCCGCTGCTGCCCCAGCCGCTGCCGACAAAGCTGCTGCTAAGGCCCCTGAGAAAAAGAAGTAATTATCCACTACTTTATATAGAACTAATTCACATTATTGTGGGAGCCAACACTCATGAGCGATTTTATCAAAGTTATAGGGGGAGGATTAGCTGGGAGCGAGTCTGCCTGGCAACTGGCTGAACGTGGTTTGAAGGTAAAGCTCTATGAGATGCGTGGGGTAAAAAATACTGAAGCGCATGTTACAGACAATCTTGCAGAACTTGTTTGCTCAAATTCCTTCCGTTCGGACGACATAACTAACGCTGTCGGTCTCTTGCACGAAGAGTTGCGCCGAATGAATTCCTTAATTATGAGGTGCGCAGATGCCCATCGTATACCAGCAGGTTCTGCCCTGGCGGTCGACCGACATGGCTTTTCGTCATCTGTTCAGGCCGCACTGGAAAGTCACCCCCTGGTTACAATCGAGCGCATGGAAGTTATAGATTTACCCAAAGATGGCTTTACCATATTGTCCACAGGCCCTTTAACCAGTAAACCCTTATCAGAGCAGCTTATAAAAATCACTGGCGAAGAGTATTTAGCATTTTTTGATGCTATTGCTCCAATTGCTTTTAAAGATACTATCAATTTTGACGTCGTCTGGATGCAATCACGTTATGACAAAGGTGACGGCAAAGATTACATCAATTGCCCACTTACTCGCGATCAATACTATAATTTTGTAGAAGAGCTTTTAAAAGCTGAGAAAATAGAGTTCAAAGAGTGGGAAAAAGATACGCCGTATTTTAACGGCTGTCTACCTATAGAAGTTATGGCTGAACGTGGCAAAGATGTTTTACGCTTTGGCCCCATGAAGCCTGTCGGGCTCACCAATCCGCATTCTCCTGAGAAACCCTATGCGGTTATCCAGCTTCGGCAGGACAATAAAATTGGCACGCTCTACAATATGGTTGGATTTCAAACCAAGCTAAAATATGGCGACCAGCAACGCATATTCCGGCTTATTCCGGGGTTGGAAAACGCGGATTTTGCTAGGCTTGGTGGCCTGCATCGCAATACTTTCATCAACAGCCCTCGTGTGCTTGATTCTGAGCTCAGGCTGAAAAATCGACCTAACATCAGGGTAGCGGGGCAAATCACCGGCGTAGAAGGCTACCTGGAAAGCGCCTGCATTGGCTTACTTGCGGGCCTATTTACCGCTGCTGAAGCATGCGCTCATAATTTACCTGAGCTACCCCCAGAATCTGCGTGCGGCGCATTGTTAAGGCACATTACCCACAATGCCAATTCTGATACTTTTCAACCCATGAATGTCAATTATGGCCTATTCCCTGAAATCCCAGGCAAGATTAGAGGCGATGCCCGCAAGACATTCTACTCTAAAAGGGCATTAGATTCGTTTGATACCTGGAACTCAAAATTGAAGAGCGCAACTGTATAGTTTAGAAGCAGAGATATGGGTTCTTGCAATCATGACTGTTTTATTCTAGTAAGTAGGTATCTTGATACAGGTTCTTAAAATATGAACATCCTATTAATCAACCATTACGCAGGTAGCCTGCATCTAGGCATGGAATTTAGGCCTTATTACCTTGCAAAAAAATGGAATGAGATGGGACATAAAACTACTATTGTAGGAGCTACGTATTCACACCTCAGGCGAAACCAACCTAGAAAAGCTGGCTGGGAAACCATTGACGGAATTGAGTATTTATGGCTCTGGACAAACAAGTACCAAGGCAATGGGTTCAGTCGCTTCCTGACAATGATCCTTTTTGTAGTCCAGCTAACAATACTCACATTTTACCTAGCCTGGAAAACAAAACCTCATGTGGTTATTGCTTCCTCTACCTACCCGCTGGATATCTTCCCTGCCTGGCTGGTGGCAAGGCTGAGTGGAGCCAAGCTAGTATTTGAGATTCATGACTTATGGCCGCTAAGCCCCATTGAGCTGGGCAAGATGAGTAAATGGCACCCTTTTATTTTGTTAATGCAGCTGGGTGAGTGGTTCGCCTATAAAACTGCTGATAAAGTTGTTTCCATACTTCCGGCAACCTTTGAGCACGTCAAGAAGTTTGGGGTGCAAAAGGAGAGTTTCGTCCACATCCCAAACGGCATTAACTTAGATGATTACAACAATCCGTTGCCCATTCCCAAACATTTGCAGCTCTTGATCAATCGAGAAAAAAAACAAGGCCGTGCATTAATTGGATATGCCGGAGCCATAGGTGTAGCAAATGCCCTGGATATATTGGTTAAATCAGCTTTTGAACTGCGGAAAGAGAATCTAGCATTTATTGTAGTGGGGGATGGTCAGGAGCTGGCCAATCTCAAATCTACGACTAAGTCTTTGAAATTAAACAACTTTTACCTTATTGGCCGCATAAATAAGCTGGAAGTTCATAACTTTCTGCAGCAAATGGACTTTTTGTATTTTGGTACACAGGATAAACCCATTTATAGATTTGGCATGAGTTTTAATAAAATGTATGACTATATGATGGCTGGCAAACCTATAATTCAAAGCATAAACACCAATAGCGATATTGTAAAAAAAGCGAAATGCGGATTTACATCTGAACCAGACAATGTACCTGATTTAGTGAATTTAATTAGAGAAGCCATGCAAACCCCAAAGAAAACGCTAAATGCAATGGGCAAAAACGGCCGAGCATATGTATTAAAGAACCATACTTATGATTTTATTGCTAAGAAATTTATTGAGGATATTAGCTAGCACATCTTTAAGCAGGTTTATGAGTTTCATACGGGCTGTCGAGTGAAAACGCAGGTATTTCAACTTCAAATTTCTCCTCATTATTAGATATTTGCATGATATATTGCCCAAGCATCATACCTGAAGGGGTCTTTAAAAAGGTACCGCTTGAATACTGAAACCGGCCCCCGGGTTGAATGATTGGCTGCTGACCAACAACGCCAACGCCCTGCACATCCTGTACGTCTCCATTAGCATCAACAACTTGCCAGTGTCTACCCATAAGCTGAACCACTTCAGGCCTCATATTCTCAATCTGTATATTATAAGCCCAAAAGAACATATTCTGATGGATTATTGACTGTTCTGGAACAAACAATGGGATAGCGATAACTTTAATCCCATTTGTAGTTGCTGTAAAAGCTTGACCTGATTCCATAAATATCTACTATAATTGTATAATTATAGAATACATCCTTGCACTTTTAAATTACAAGATGTATAAATAGGGCTGAGTTTTATTTTTTTATTAGAGAATGGTAAGAGTAATAAAAAAATTCAAGTTTCAAGCATTGTTATCTTTGATAACAATAGTTTCAATCGCAATGAACTTCTATTTAGTTTTCTTAACACCGGATGAAGACTTAGATGATTTATCAGGGGATCACGATGAAGCTTTTTTTACTGAAACTGAATTAGATATTCCGCAACTGTTAGAGGATGCCGTCATTGGCCGCAAAGATACAGTAACCTCCCTGCTTACAGCAGCTGGCGTTGCGCAGCCTGATGTCCTTAAGGTAACGCAAGCCATCAATCAAATCTTTCCTTTAAAAAGCATAAAACCTGGCAATAAGCTGGTTTTCGATGATATCTACAAGTCATATGAAGGTGCGAATGAAAAAGTTACCCTCAATAAATTCCATATTTTGACCGATCAAAGTAAAGTAGAAGTTATATTAGATCAGGAAAAGAATATCTACACTGCCAAGCATATAATATTACCTCTGGAAACCAAAACTAAACTTGTCACTGGCATAGTTAAGGGCAGTCTGTTTAGCTCTGTTAAAAAAGCCGGAGTCGACCCTAGGGCTGCGATGGAATTTATCAATCTATTTAGCTATGTCACTGATTTTCAACGTGATCTTAGACCTGGAGACTATTTTAAAGTACTTTATGAATATCAGGTCAATCATGAAGGCAAAGTCATGACCAAGCCAAAAATAATTTATGGTAACTTAGTTGCTGGCAATGGTGAAAGGGAAGTCTTTAGACATGTCATGAAGTCTGGCAGGGTTGATTATTTCGATGCTAAAGGACAAAGCGTTAAACGCGCGCTATTACGGACGCCAATTAATGGGGCAAAAGTAAGCTCAGGCTTTGGTCTGCGATCCCACCCTGTCTTGGGCTATTCTAAGATGCATAAAGGATTGGATTACAGAGCAGCTGCAGGTACACCAATTCTTGCTGCAGGCGATGGTGTTGTGGAGCTGGTTAAAAACCAGGTTCGGGGTTATGGCAAACATGTACAGATTAAGCATAATGGCACTTACTCAACCCTTTACGCCCATATGAGCAAATTTGCTCCAGGCATTAGACCTGGTGTCAAAGTAGCGCAAGGTCAGGTTATTGGGCACGTGGGCAGTACTGGAATGACCACTGGGGCGCACTTGCACTATGAAGTGGTTGAGAAGGGGCAAAAAGTGAACCCAACCAAAGTTAGCTTTCCTAAGATAGCACCGCTAAAGGGTATAGAACTGGCAAAATTCCAAGACAAAATGATATCGACAGAAAAAATGGTTGCTGAGCTTGAATCGGGCAAAAAAACTCAAGTTGCACAAGGGCAAGCTACTAATCAAAATCATTAATATTAAATATAATTAACAATGGCCAAACATTTATTAGCATTACTTTCTTTACTAACAGTAACCGGTTGCTTCACCCAAAAAGAAGCTGCAGTGGTAGACAATAAGGACAAGTTCTATAGCCGCGCCGGAGCTTCTAAGTATATTGTGTTAGCACACGGCCAAAGCCTTAATTTCATTGCAAAAAAATACGGCATCACCGAAGCTGAACTGGTCAACTTAAACCGCCTGAAATCGCCCACCGATATCAAACCAGGAATGACTTTGGCAATACCTGCATCGGCATCCGCTACATCCAGCGTCAGCACTGAGAACACCACCACTGGCTATCGTCCTGTCTATGCAGACGGCTCCGGCTCCAAAGAAAGCAATATGGGCTATTTCTACAGCAAGAAAACCACTGTTACGGAAAAAACTACAGAGAGTGGAAGTGGCAGTACAGACGCTGCAAAACTACCGGCCAGCTCCTGGTCAAAAGACCCAGAAATCTCTGAACAAAAACTTACGGACATCGACACACCTGTGGCAGCAGTTACTGCCGCTTCTACAAAGCCAGCCAAGGCTGAACACGAGCCGGTTAAATTATCAGCTGCAGAAGCCAGCAGGGAACTGGAGATAGAGAAAGAAGAGCAGCAATTAAGCAGCAAAGAGCCCGAGAAGCCAGCAGCTAAAGTTGCGACCCGAGACAAGGACTTCAAGGTTCCGGCACCGATAAATTCCAAGCGCTTTGAATGGCCTGTGCATGGCAAAATTCTTTCTCGTTATGGAAATAACGCCAACAAGTTCAATGATGGGATTAATATTGCAGCTGCATCAGGAACGCCTGTGACCGCAGCTTCCGAAGGCAAGGTCGCATATATCGGCAATAACATTGAAGGCTATGGCAACCTAGTTATTCTGAAGCACGACAACGATATTATGACTGCATATGCTCACCTCGATGACATAGCAGTGGAGCGTGGAGCCCAGGTTAAAAAGGGCGAAAGCATTGGTACCGTGGGCAAAAGCGGCAATATAACCCAACCCCAGCTGCACTTCTCAGTGAGAAAAGGCAAGAAGACCGTCGATCCCGAAGTAGCTAACTAGTTGCTGCTTAACAGCCCTATTTACTCTAAATGGAGCCGAATCTCCGTCATCACGAGGAGCGCAGCGACGTGGTGACCCAGTCTCTATATTTGCGTGATATTTAAATATTTTCACACAAACCTCACAACTGGTTCGCTTCACCCCACAAGGGGGATTCGCGATGACGTTGAAACGGCTCACTTATGTATCAATTAAAAAATGGAAAAATTAGTCAGCGGCTGCTATGACTTCTTCCAACGGCTTAAGGGTAATATATTTTTTTTCAATATTTACTTCTGGAACGAATTGCTTGGTAAATGGGTAGTAGATGGTTTTTTCCGTACTAATATCATATATTTCAATAATATCCCCTGCACCAAAATTGACTATATTCTTAACGATTCCAAGCTGTACACCCTCTTCGGAGCGGGCTTCCAGGTTAACCAGATCTGCATGATAATATTCATCACCTTTGGAATGGGGAAGTTCTGATCTTTTAATAAACAACTTAGTATTCCTAAGCTTCTCTGCTTCATTGCGATTACTAATTCCCGCAATCCCCGCGATAATATAATCTTTTTTAGAGGTTACTACGGAAACTTTATATACCTCTTTTCCATCCTGATCGAAAAGCGCATTAAAATTGGCAATATCTGAAGGCTTTTCTGTAAAGCTTCTAATTTTTACATGCCCTTTTACACCATTAACCGAGGTGATCACTCCGACACATATATCAAAGTCTTTAGAAGAAGCATTACTCTTAGTCATACCTTGAACTCCTAATTATAGTATTTTAATTACTTGCTGCAGCTGTACCGATACTAACCGCTTTAAAGAATTTTGCAACCCGTTCAGTTGGTTGTGCACCACAACCCAACCAGTAAGTTGCTCTTTCTTTATTTATAACTACCCGCTTTGGATCGTCATTTTGCAGATGGGGATCATAAGTCCCGATCATTTCTTTAAACCTACCGTCGCGTGGAGAGCGTGAATTAGCAACCACAATGTGGTAATATGCGCTCTTCTTTCCGCCATAGCGTTGCAATCTAATTTTGACTGACATCTTATATCCAATAAATGTTGTTCATACTGAAAAGTAATTTTACAGCAGTTTTGCAAAAAGTAAATATCCTTTCTAATTTTTTTATATAGCTTGTCAAATATGGGTAGAGTGGGCATTAATGCCTTATTGGTTACAATACAGATAGATGACAGATATTTTCATACCAGTTTTTATTTCGCAATACAATACAAGAATGTTAAGGTTAAAGAGATGATATAATACAAAACCCGTTATTTGAATGGAGCTTATTTTTAGACTCTTGGTATTTTCAGCCTGTTTTCTGCTTTGTGCCTGGGCAAACAAAGCTCCAGATTTGACCAAACTGAAGAGTTTTGATTCAGGTGAGCAGGTAAAATGGGGCATCAACCCACCCTTTGTAGTCAAGTATAGCGCTGGTGACTCTTCATTATTCTATATAGCGGCGTCGCATACTAATGAACCTAAAAGCAATACTTTTACCCTGATTAAAGAAGCCATTGCCTTGCAAAAACCCCAGGTTATTATCCTGGAAGGCTTTGAGTATAGCAACGGGGTTTCCCCTGACTATATCATCGCATCAGCAAACCAATATTGCGTTACAAACGTTTCACCTAAATGCAATGAGATTTTATATACAGCAAATTATGCAAAAAGCTTAGGCATTCCATTTGTGGGCGCCGAACCTGATGACCGAGACATGATGCGCCTCATGAAAGACCTTGGCTATAATGAACTCGATATATTCGGCTATGCTTTTACAGTCTCTATTGCCGGGATGTATGAGCAGAATATCATAGCATCGCTGGATGATCTGGAAAAAGAGTTCCGTAAAAATCGAAGGTATTATGACATGCTTACCCAGAATATTACCTATGATCAGTATTATAAGTGGCTGAGTGAGAAACTAGGCAAGCCTATTACCCTTAATGTTTTGGTAGACCGCTATTACATTACATCCCCGGATTTTAGCGGAAATTTCTTTCAAAAGATGTCCTACAATGAGATAAGAATTCGGGATCAGAATATCATAAACATTATTAACTCAATGACGCAGAAGTATAATCGTGTGCTTGTCTTATTCGGTGGGGGCCACTATCTGACCCAAAGATATGTGCTGAATGATTTATATGGCGAACCTAAGATACTTGAGCTAAAGTGCGAGCTGAAAGACAAGTAAACCTAATTGAATCATCTTGTGAAGTCCTTCAGTGCACAGTATAAGTATGGCTTGACGGGTTTTTGATATAATAAGCTTATTGCTTATAGATATGAACCCGTCTTTGACCTTACTATAACGTTATCTGCCCATTTCTGAATTGGAGAATTGCGAACAAAGATAGGCTCCTACCACGCACAATATGCCACACATACCCACTATCACTGCTTTATAGTTACATTGTATACCATGTTGGTTAGACATTGATGTAGCCGCAGACCCTCCACAACTTAAGCCTTCATCTTTCTTGCAATCAATAGCTTGCTGTACTATGGCAATAGCACCATCGCCCTTTATGTCAGAAGAACTTTTTTGCAAACTAGGAGATTTTTTATTTGAAAAAAATTTCTGCATTAACTCTCTACATGTTTTAACTGGATCTAGATAAGGATTTTGCGACACATCTATTACATTGATAGAATTGAGATATTTTCCAGCAATTTTTGTAACGCCATTTCTTACTTCATGATCTGATTTTTGCAGTGAGCTACTAGCATCTTTAGCATAGGCCGGAGCTATACCAGGAGTATAAAAAGATATCACATTAAAGCCTTTATCTCTTAATTTTGATTCTATTCCTAAGTGATTTAATCCTACTAATAAAACTGCACCAGTTTTATGTGTATCACATACTTGAGATATTTTATCTACCATATGCTGGTCTCTCTTAGCTGTAAGTTTACCTATAGTTTGCACTTTTTCGCATGCAATTCTATTATTTCGTTTTATATCCACACTAACGTATTTTAAGCCTTGGCGCTCGACTTGATTGATTAAATCAAGAGTTGCTTTGCAAGAATCAATAGAAGATAATAACATTCTTCTAAAA
Source organism: Alphaproteobacteria bacterium (assembly GCA_013288625.1). Taxonomy (GTDB): domain Bacteria; phylum Pseudomonadota; class Alphaproteobacteria; order Rickettsiales; family Midichloriaceae; genus JABDBN01. The sequence continues at coordinate 109,004 of JABDBN010000001.1, forward strand.
TCTTCTGTAGTTATCGCACTATTACATGAGATATTCTTGTGATACTCTAATGAAACTGCAAATGACCGAGAATCGTTTAATACTGTTTCATATTCTTTTATTTGTTGTACTAGTAGAACTTTATAATGATGTGACGGTTCATCAAATGGCTCTTCTGAACAATAAAGGCCTATGCCTTTTTATCGTAGAAAAGGTAATAAAGGAGAAATGGTTTGGGCTGGTCTTGGGTCTGAATGAGCTTCATAAAATATGACTATGGTAGGTTTCTTTTTATCAAATTCTTTATTCAACATTTTACACTCTTAATTACGTTACACTGCGAGGAATTATATCATATATAGCTGAAGTTTCAATAAAAAAACCGATTACTCGATATTTAATTCAATTTAATTGTGTTATGGGTTCTTTTATTGAAAAATATAATAAATTGTGGAGCATACTATTGAGATATCTAAAAGAAGGCTGCGCCTTTTGACGTATATTTTCTCTAAGCGCAGCTTTCGGGGAAGGATGGTTTTGATATAAGTCGCATCAGGAGAGGCTGTGACAGAGAGCTTCTTGTATTCCCAACTCGCGAGCTTAATTGCAGCCAATCCGGTGATGCCAGGCTTAACTTGCAGAATTTCATTCCATTGATCCTGGTAGTAGCTGGTGTATTTGCTTACCTCAGGACGCGGCCCTACAATGCTCATGTTGCCCAGCAAGACGTCGATAAGCTGGACGACTTCATCAAGATGAAGCTTTCTGATCAATTTGCCAACTCTGGTAATTCGCGCGTCCTCTGTACCAGAAGTTAAAGTGTTGGGTGGGTCAGAGTCAGTATACATGGTACGGAACTTATGAATAGAAAATATACGCCCGTTTTGGCCTACACGCTCCTGGCGAAAAAACACTGTGCCGGGGGAATCCAGTTTTATTAAAAGAGCAATGATGATTAGCAATGGGGCAAAGAGGATTAACCCAACGGCCGCCAAAATATAATCAAAGATTGCCTTTAGCATAGTATTCCCTGCACCGCCTTAATGACTTTAAGGACATCTTCATCGGTCATCTTAGTATATATAGGAAGGCTTATCGCCTGCGAGAATGCGCCTTCAGCTGCAGGATAATCACCAGGAGCAACGCCTAGTTTCTCCTGCCAGTAGGGGTGAAGATGCAAAGGTATAAAATGCACGCTACAGCCAATCTCGCTTTCGTCCATTTTCTTTATGAACTCATCACGCGATAACTTCGCGCCGGAAGCCAGGCGGACAACATATAAATGCCACGAATGGGTATCGCCATCCAGTGCCTGATCTGGGAGTATGAGGGGCAAGTCCTTGAATGCCTTGGTATATTGCTCGGCAATCTCCTGACGGCGCAGGTGAAATTTACCAGCCTTCTTGAGCTGTTCAATTCCGATTGCCGATGCCAGGTCAGTAAGGTTGCATTTCTGGCCTGGGGCAACTATCTCATAGTACCATTTCGAACCTTTAGCGGTATAGCGGTCAAAAGCATCCCGCGATATGCCATGCAGGCGCATAATGCGGCAACGTGCAGCAACCTTGGGGTTAGAAGTTACAATCATCCCACCTTCACCAGTAGTAATAGTTTTGGTCGCATAAAAGCTGTATATGGTGGCATCACTGGTGTTATTGCCTATCAGCCTGCCTTTATAGGTCGTAGGCAAAGCATGGGCAGCATCTTCAATGACAAAGAGCTTATGCTTCTTAGCTATGGCATGTACTGCATCCATATCACATGCGAGGCCAGCGAAGTGGACGACCATTATCGCTTTGGTTTTGTCGGTAATAGCGGTTTCGATTTTCTTAGGGTCAATATTCATGGTTTTGGGATCAATATCAACCAGCACAGGCTTAGCGCCCAAATGCAGCGCCATCATCCCTGATGCACTAAAGGTATATGTAGGAATGATCACTTCATCGCCAGCACCTATGCCTAGTGCTTCTAATGCAAGCATTAAACCCATAGATGCGGAGTTGACAGCAACGGCTTCAACATTACCCCCGATATAATTAGCGAAATTCTCTTCAAAGGTTTTGGATATTTTACCAGTGGTTAGCCAGCCGGAGCGCATACACTCAACTACAGAATTAATCTCTTCATCTCCTATATCAGGTAAGGCAAATGGTAAATGCGGCATGTAAAACACTAAAAAGGTTGATGCTGAATTTTACTATAAGAATCAGTATTTAGCAATGGACTTTGGTGTTTCTTAACTGACCGTTAAAATACGTACCTTAAGCCCGCATATACGGTTTGGGTGCTGAGTCTGTAGTTTTTAAGACCACCTGGCACATTAGAGTTTACTAAGACACCACTTCCATTATAACTATCCGCTCTGCTGAACTTTTTTAGCTTTCCAAGGTAAGTAAATTGGTATCCAACTTCTAAGAATACATTTTTCTGAACCTTGACATTGGCACCAGCTGATACAGCAAAAGCCGCATTATTTGTATTGCTCATCCTATTAATGGTAGTAACACTACTGGTTGCTGAAGTTTGTACAGCATTAGTTGGCCTGATGTTAGCAATACCAACTCCAGCCCCTACAAAAGGTGAAACAGTTTGCTCATGTAAAAAATCATAATAGGCCGACAGCATAAAAGTGTTAACTCTTATTTTTTGGACTTCATCAACTATTTTCCCACTAAGAGTGGGTACTGAGGATTTGTATTTTAAATCCCCAAAATGCGAGAATGTAAGGTCAGTTCTAATCTTATCTTTAAAGACTAACCCTGCACCAAGAGAAGCCTGATAAGTTGATTTTAATTTCTTATTTTTCTGGTAAAAATAGCTCGTCTTAGCCTTAGGTATAGCACCTAAGTATCCAGCATTACCTTTGACGTACACTTTGTAATCTGCAGAATATGCATCATTAACAGAAATTAATGGTAGCAAGCATCCTAGAGCAAATATTAGTCCAATGCTTTTCAAGGAAGAGCATGGTGATTTAGGTAAACTATCAAGTATCATATTTTGCCTTATGTCTATTAAAAATTATCAAAGATATCAAATATCTTTGCATGCAAAGCTTCATGATGAACAGGCGCAGCTGTTTTGTCCACATATTTTTCAGCAATATACTCTTTTATATCTCCATCAAACTTTGCTTTTTCTATTGCTACCGCTGATCTCTCCTTATCTAGCATAGAAGCTTTCTCTATTGCCTCAGCTTCAGCCTTATCCGCCAATGCCTTAGCCGCCGCTTTATTTAATGCTTCTTGCATTAACCTATCAGCTTCGTCGCTATCAGCTTTTAACTTGGTTGCTTTCGCTTTATCTTCAGCAGCTTTCCGTTGCTTTTCAGCTGCAGCTTTTTCTGCCGCTGCTTGGGCTGCCGCCGCTTTAGCCGCTGCTGCCTTTGCTGCCGCCGCATCAGCCTCTGCTTTTGCCGCTGCTGCTTTCTTATCTATTGCTTCCTTTTTTAGCCTATCAGCTTCTACTTTCTCAGCTTCTGTTTTAGCTGCATCCGCTTTAGCTTTTGCTTCGGCCTTTAGCTTTACAGCTGCTTTCCTTTCAGCCTCAGCTCTTTCTTGTTCTTTCTTTATTCTTTCAGCTTCTTTCTTATCAGCTGCTTCTTTCTTTAATCTTTCAGCCTCTTTCTTATCAGCTTCTTCTTTCTTTAATCTCTCAGCTTCTTTCTTATCAGCTTCTTCTTTCTTTATTCTCTCAGCCTCTTTCTTATCAGCTGCTTCTTTCCTCAATCTCTCAGCTTCTTTCTTATCAGCTGCTTCTTTCCTCAATCTCTCAGCCTCTTTCTTATCAGCTGCTTCTTTCCTCAATCTCTCAGCTTCTTTCTTATCAGCTGCTTCTTTCTTTAATCTTTCAGCCTCTTTCTTATCAGCTGCTTCTTTCCTCAATCTCTCAGCCTCTTTCTTATCAGCTGCTTCTTTCTTTAATCTCTCAGCTTCTTTCTTATCAGCTGCTTCTTTCTTTAATCTCTCAGCTTCTTTCTTATCAGCTTCTTCTTTCTTTAATCTCTCAGCTTCTTTCTTATCAGCTGCTTCTTTCTTTAATCTTTCAGCCTCTTTCTTATCAGCTTCTTCTTTCTTTAATCTTTCAGCCTCTTTCTTATCAGCTGCTTCTTTCTTTAATCTTTCAGCCTCTTTCTTATCAGCTTCTTCTTTCTTTAATCTCTCAGCTTCTTTCTTATCAGCTTCTTCTTTCTTTA
>JABDBN010000001.1:113277-144217 GCA_013288625.1 Alphaproteobacteria bacterium
AGCTGCTTCTTTCTTTAATCTTTCAGCCTCTTTCTTATCAGCTTCTTCTTTCTTTAATCTCTCAGCTTCTTTCTTATCAGCTTCTTCTTTCTTTAATCTTTCAGCCTCTTTCTTATCAGCTTCTTCTTTCTTTAATCTTTCAGCCTCTTTCTTATCAGCTTCTTCTTTCTTTAATCTCTCAGCTTCTTTCTTATCAGCTGCTTCTTTCCTCAATCTCTCAGCCTCTTTCTTATCAGCTGCTTCTTTCTTTAATCTCTCAGCTTCTTTCTTATCAGCTTCTTCTTTCTTTAATCTCTCAGCTTCTTTCTTATCAGCTTCTTCTTTCTTTAATCTTTCAGCTTCTTTCTTATCAGCTTCTTCTTTCTTTAATCTTTCAGCCTCTTTCTTATCAGCTTCTTCTTTCTTTAATCTCTCAGCTTCTTTCTTATCAGCTTCAGGCTGCTTTGGTGCTTCTGCCTTTTTCTCTTCTTTTGCCTTCTTCTCTTCTTCTTGCTTCTTTCTCTCTGCAGCTTCTCTTTCTTCAGCCTCTTGCGCTTCTTTCAGAAACCTAGCTTCCTTCTCTTCTTCGGTTTCGCCGCTTTCCGATACATTACTTCCATCATTTTTTCTTTGATTTTCTGTATTCTTTTCAGCTTCTGCCGCCTCTTTTTGAGCTTTCTCCTGCTCAGCTGCCTCTTTTGCAGCAGCTTCCGCTTCTGCCCTACCGCTATCTATTTCAGCTTGTGTTATCTTTCTATCATCTAATAATGGCTCTAATGATTTATATTCATCTGCTGTCAATCTCTCGTTATTTAGTAGCTTTAATATAATCCTCAGGTTTTCTGCAGGAATGCCCTGTTCACTGTAACTCTCTACAATAATCTTTTTCTCTGCCTCAGTGATTTTGTCTTTACCTTCAACATCTTTTCTACGCAATAGATATTGTGCATAACAGGAAAGTTGGTTTTCTTTCATTTCTCTTGTTTTTACAGCAGTGCTCGATGCTTTCTTTACACCTTGCGTTTTTGCAAATCCTTTATCATCCAGAGTCAGCTCAAGATAATCATTCTTGAGACCTCCCACACTTTCATAATCCTCAATCCTACATTGAGTAAACAGTGCCTTGGGCTGATTTGATAGAATAAAGAGCTTATTATAAAAAGAATCAATACTAAGGTAGTCTCTGAGCTTGGTAAAAACCCCGCTGCTTTTTTTTACATCAGATGGGTTCGCAGAAGTACCATCAGACGTGCTCCACATTGGAGTAAATTCTTTTGAATTTGCATATTTCACAAAATAATGAAAATAATCTCCTAGAGGCGCTTCTTTATCCCCAACTATAGCATTATGAAATTTCTGCACTGCTGCAAATTTGACTGCAGCCTCAGCCTTAGCGTCATCACCTTGTACTTTATCCGGATGGATTACAAGCTTGAGCTTCCTTAGAGCTCCCTTTATTTTCATTCTATTTACTAATAATTCCATAAATTTCACCATAGTAGGGGGGTAACCGCCCCTCAAAGTTGAGAGGGGCAGAAGTTGTTAGTTATTTGGTAGGGAAAAAACTAATACGATGCTTTATTCAAGATTGCCTTAATTTTCTCCCCTAGGTCTTCTTAAAAGAGCAAATTATGCTTCATCGTGCACGGGTGCAGGAACAACATGCAATACGTCTTTAAAAGAACAGTACAGCTGAGCTTCAGTAGGGTATTCAACAGTATCAGTGAAGAAACTAAAGAAACCTGTGAACTTGGCCCATGCAGATGGGCAGTGCTCATTTAGTGCATCTGTTAGCTGTTGAGTTACCAAAGTAGGAGACATACCCAATGTACCGTTAGGAATTGCAGCTGATATTTCTTGCTTAATTTCAACAAAGTGATCTTTGGTAGATTGAACAAGAGAGTCCCTATATTGTCCATAAGGCAACATATAGTCTGCTTGCTTAAGTGCAGGCACAACGTCTTTGCTACCGGTAATTTCCTTATAATCAATATTCTGTTTCATCTCAAGAATATTATCGAAAACTTCCTTTGTAATTGCAGCTTGTGTTTTGGACATCTGGATTTGTTGCTTATTCTGCATTTGGGTAGCGACAACGTATTTATTCACCGTCTCAAGTCCCATTAAGTTCATGCTTGTTGCCATATAATAGCTAAGCACATCAGAATACTCAAACTTACCAATAGCATAAGTTGTAGCGGCACTAGCAATATCATTATTAATTGAATTGCGAGCAACATCTAAACCTTGAAGGTCTTGAACTAGTTTACCTTGAACTTTTTCACAAGTTTCTACGTGCTGCTTAATAGCTGCCTTATATGCCTTTTCTGTAGCGGCTGCGCTTTCAGCACAGTTTGCAAAAGCCTTAGTTTTAGCAGCTAGAGCTTCAGCTTCAGCTTGTTTAGAAGAAGCAGTTTTTTGTCCACCCATAGCTTTATTGAGCGAGGAGCCAGCTTGATTCATCAGATGATTTAACTCACTATTCGCAGTGTCCATATTTTCAGTGTATTTTTGCATGCATTCAGATACTTGCTTCTTAATAGAAGCTTCAATCTTTGCATTTTGGGTCATATCAATATTCAATGCAGTCAAACAGTCATTTGAGTTTACAAGAGATTCTTCAACTACTTTTTGAGCTTCTTTTATTGCAGTATGAATTTTCTCAAATTTCGCAGGCACTTTCTTAAAAACATCAAATTTTTGCTTTCTAGCAGCTTGAGCTTCAACTTTTGAAGTATTTGTTTTAGCAATAGCATCTTTTAAAACTTCATACTCGTCTGAAGAAACTGCTGCTTCCTGCTCAACAAACTGGAAGGTACCGATCTTAGAATCTCTCACTTGAACTGCCATTGTACCACCGAAGTACTTGTTTAGCGGCTTATTATCTATAGCAAAAGAAGTAGAGGATAAGAATTGGTCAGCTGCATCAAGCGTTTTAGTAAAGCTCTCAAGCTTTTTCGGATGAGCTTCAAACGCCTTTTGAAGATTAGTAATGTTATTTTGTAAATACATGATTTAATACCATTTTTAAGTTAATGGAAGCATTATACATGATTTAAATTTCATAAAGTACAAAAAAATAATTAAAGTATTGTTAAGATCCTAAAAGCCCAGAGAATGTTGACTTTCACGCACTAACGTATTCAAATATCAATGAATTGCCCTGAAAACCTTGAGGTTTAAATAATGCAAGACTTCATGCCATCTTATTGATTTTTAATTAGTTTTTTGCGATGGCTTTCTTTAAGGTGTGCACACTGAAAAATAAGCAGTTTTAGGTCGATCCGCTAACCTATTGTTTTATATAGCATTTTATCTCAATGCAGCTATAAGCCAGGCAAAGTTGCCTACCTTAAAATGCTTATACAGCCTGGTTTAGATGTGGATATTTACAGCATCCTTTTGAGCAGTATCGGCTGAGGCGTAGCTGGCCACCATACTTGGCAGGGGAAAGTCTACGACGTTCGTTATAGAGCTTTCAGCAACAGGCTGTTCAGGCATTGCAGTACTTGATAACGAACCTTCTGACCCTGCCCTATGCCTTGTATTAGGGCTTAGCGGAGCCACACCGCAAATAGTTGGCATCAGGGATTTTAAGTTTGAGCAGAACCCAGCTGTATACTTACTTGGCCTCGGCGGCAATGGTGGCGACACATCTTCAGAAGAAGATCTTGCTTGATCAGCTGCAATTTTCTTCTTTAACTCGGCTTCCAAGGCATGTAGCTGAGGAATACTTAAGCCAGCCAATTCATCATCCAAGTCAGAAGCAGTTGCAGCAACTACGTGCTGAACCGGAGCAGGCGGCGTTGTTGCAGTTCTTCTGCGCCGTAGATTTTGCTCTTCAGGCTTTGGAGGACTATCATCAGCAGTTGGCTGATCCGATTTTGGTTTTTCTCTTTTAAATTTCTTTGCTAGTTTTTGTCTCCATGTTTTTTCTTGCACGATAAAAACACCTCCACCATCCATTAGAGTTTCCATATTAAAAACGTCTCCTATTTACTTATACTGAGTAAAGTCTTACCAGAGTTGGTTATAGAATTGTGAGCCATCAAAATCCTCTCTTTTAAATTCAGAAGGAACTCTAATGAAACAATGCAAATAGCTATTTAGCAATAAGAAAAAACTATAAATTTAATTTCGTTATTATGCAGGCTTAAATCCGCGCTTTTCGTTATACAAGCTCATTATTTCCGCTGCTGTTTCTTCAACAGCCCGACCTGAAACATCTATGACAGGCCAGTTATAGCGATCATAAAACTTCAAAGCCTCCCTAAGCTCATCCTTAATGGCGCCATCATCTGAATAGCTGCTATCATCACTACCGCCTTTATCTCCAATTGCGAGCAACCGGCTATGCCTGATCAGCCTAAGCCGGTCAGGGGATACAGTAAGCGCAACCACCATGGGATTTTTTATGCTCTCCGGCTCCATACCCAGTTGCTTACCAAAGACGTACGGGATATTGGCAGCTTTAAACCCCCGTTGCGCAAGATAAAGGCAGGTCGGCGTTTTAGATGTACGCGAGACTCCGACAAGCAGGATGTCAGCCTCATTTATTCCTTCGGGAATTTGTCCATCATCATGCCGCATGGTAAAGTCAATCGCCGCAATTTTCTGGAAGTAATAGTCATCTAGTGTAGCATGCTGCCAGCCTGGTATCTTTCTTCCTGCCGGCAAATTAAGATATTTCTCAATCTCCCAAACCACGGGAGCAATTGCTGAAATACATGGGATGTGGAGACGAGTGCATTGATCCTGCAAATAACTGGTAAGCTCTTTATCAACCAAGGTGAAAAGCACTATACCAGGCAAATCCGTCATGTATTCAATGAGACGATCTATTTGCGCGCTATTTCGCACCATTGGCCACATATACTTGTTGGCGACCACATTTTCAAATTGAGCCATTACAGCCCCACTTACTGAAAGCACGGTCTCTCCAGATGAATCAGAAACCAGATATAGGTTAATCGCTTTTTCCATTGTTGTTTGCATCCTCTTTTAATATGACATCTTCTAGCTTTAGTAATATTTCATGCGCAAGGTACTTGGCAAGCTTATTAGCAGTTTCATCTTCAGATACCACTGACGCATATGGTGAAACCGAGACCTCAAAACTATCCATTGTTTTATGCGAGTCAGTTATCAGAACCTTATCACTTGCTATATTTCTCAAGGTATACTTAGCAGTCAAAATCAGTAATGTGCGGGTATTGGTGGTGTTTTGTTGCGTGCCGTAGCTGGTAAGCGTTTTTTCCAAAACCACATCGAGAACATAGAGTTTTTGTTGGCCACGATCAAGAGCATCAAGTATTGTTTTCAGCTCTGAGCGAAAACAATAGTCAATTTTAGAAGCGAGCTTTCCTGTCGAAATATCACCAAGCTTGATCGCACCCAGAGTAGCGCTTTCTCTCTGATTACTATAGAGAGGACGAAAACCACAGCTCGCAAGTACTAGTATAAATATTAAACTTATAATTCTATTTCTAAACATCATATTAATTTGTAGACTTATTTTTTTATAAAGTACATATTACCTTAAGTAGTATAAAAGGTCACCTTAAGAATGAAGCAGGTTCAAAAAATGCAGCCAAAGATACGTGTTGAGAAACTTGAGAAATTTAATTCTATGGATATTGAAGATATCTGCGATGCGACTATCGATACCATGAAGGAAACTTCCGGGTTCAATATTGGAACACAAAGCATTACTCCTGTGCAAAGATCCCAGATCATGGCCTATTGGGAAGGCGTGCTGCTTGTTCCTGAGCGCATACTCTTTGTAGGAAGGCTCGATGGTGTGATTGCTGGCGCAGCTCAATTGGTGAAGCCATCCCCTAATAACCAGATATCGCTTTTTGCCTGCAATATCGATAACCATTTTGTCGCCCCCTGGGCTCGTGGGCATGGCATTTCTAATTTATTGCTAGACCATATTGAAACCGAAGCCCGCCTTCTGGGCTACTCCATTATAAAACTGAGTGTGCGCGAAACGCGTCAAGCCGCTATCAGCGTCTTTGAAAAACGCAACTACGTGCGCTGGGGCATTTTACCAAAATATGAAGTCGACAAAGGGGAAATTGTTTCCGGCTACTTCTACTATAAGGAACTCTAGAGTTCAGGCCAGAAGACTGCATCCATCTCCCACTTGGCTTTGGACATATCGCGCCAGCTGGATAGGTTGGCTTTCAATAAAACCAGCTTGGCTGTAGGCTCATAATTTCTTGATTTAACTTCCAAAGCACGATCAGACCGCACGCTGGGAAAAAGGTCTACAACGCTTGTAATACCAGGATTGTGACCAACAATCATAAGTCGGTCATAGCCATTCTCGCAGTTTTCTATAACCCGAATAATGTCATCAGTAGAGCAATTATATAGATCAGAAGTGAACTGGCATAATGGTTGATAGCCCGCAGCCTGGCAAAAATGCTCTGTAGTTTGCCGGGTGCGAACAGCGTCGGATGCAATGATAATTTCAGGATATTTTTTTTCTTTCAGAAAAGCAGCAACCTCACCTATTTCCTTCCTACCTACTGGACTCAACTGTCTTTCCTTATCCGGCTCATTTCCACTTCTGGGGGCATGCCCATGCCGCAGGAGAAATATGTATTTCATAAAGAGTTTTACTTATGCTTGCAATTGATTACTTAATCATATAAAAATTCAAGAGAAAGTAAAACTACATTTTGGTTTTGGCATGTTTAATTATAAACCACTCACACTCATCACATTATCAATCATATTTAGCTCTCAAGCACTTGCTCAGGAACCTCAGTCAACACCTGCCCCTGTTGAGAAACCATTGAATGCGCCATCCGCTCCTGTGAGCCAAGAAATTCAGGTTGCACCCGTTAAGCCAGCAGAACCCGTACATGCACCGACACCCACTGAGCCCGTTCAATCTGTAACTCAACCAATACCGGCTCCTGCACCTGTTGAGCCAGAAAAGACTGTAACACAGCCAGCACCTGCTCCTGCAATTGCAACCGAACAAAAGCCCGCAAAAGCGGTTCCCCCAGCCAAAAAGGCAAAACGCAACCACAAGAAAAAAACTGAGACTTTAACTCCGTTAGTAGTGATTCAGGAGTGGGATATTGATTATGACAACTCCAAATTTGTTACAAGGTGCGATGAAGAACAGACCCTGGGTTATCTGGGAGATTATGAAGAAGTTTATGTTCCAACCGACCCCACGGCAAATGAACCCGAATCAGTAACCCCAATGACTCATGAGGCCCCGGATATAATCTCAATTGATCAAGACCCTTACAATTTTAGCATTTTTAATCAAATCCATAAGTGGCACCGCTCTCATGATTTAGACAAACCCTCGGTATATCATTTGGTTTTTGCTGAAGGAGACGTTGATTTGAGCGATGAAAAGAGAGTTTCCATGACAAATGTTATCCGCGAAATCATGAGCAGACCGGGAGCGAACGTATTCATTCACAGCTTTGGTTATGTGAGTTCGGACAACACCGTTGATTCCCGCAGAGCGGCTTTACAAAGAGCCATTAAAGTGCGCAAATTATTGATTGAAAATGATATTAATCCTAATAACATTAGCGTTAATGCCATTGAGGATCTGGATGGTAGAAACAATAAGATTGAAATCTTGGTAGAAGGCCACCACGCAAAAGATGCGAGCATTAGACCTAATGTTCAATATTAAAATAACTTTGCTGGAAGAACACTTTAAGCTAATACTCAGAGTTTCTGCTGTATTATCTACTTTGTTTCTTGCCTATTCCTGTTACTTAATTACTAATGCCCCTGAAGATTACCTCCAAGGAATTTATGCAAAAATCATGTATGTCCATGTTCCCTTGGCCTGGCTATCATTACTGCTGTATGTAGCCGTAGCTGCGGCTGCTTTTTGCTTCCTGATTTTTAAAAACCCAATTTTTGACATGATAGCCTATGCGATAGCTCCTATCGGCCTTATTTACACCCTTGCAACTCTAGTCACAGGCGCGATTTGGGGCAAACCAACCTGGGGAACCTGGTGGGTATGGGATGCACGCCTAACATCCATGCTCATTTTATTCTTCATCTATTTTGGCTATATAGCGCTCAGAACCGCCCATACTTCCGAGGAACGCTCCGCAACAACCAGCTCTCTTTTTGCAATCATCGGACTTCTTAACATCCCAATAATAAAGTTCTCTGTTTATCTTTGGAATACTCTCCATCAAAAAAGCAGCATATTTGGAGCATCAGGCATATCAATACACAGCACATTACTAACACCACTTATTACAATTTTATTATTCTTTGTATTTTTTACTTGTATTTTAATTACTTTACGTATACTTAATATTTCATACCGAAGGCGATCGGCCAGGCTAAAACTATTTTATTAGCGTGATTATGAAAAAAATAATTATCTCTATCTGTTTCTCTTTTTTAATAATACAGAATGCAGCAGCATATTCTTGGACTAACGACAAGGGAGAAACCACTTTATTCGATAGTCTTTATTACTCTTATACTAAGCCAAGCTATCAATATAACACATTTGATACCGGTCAATCCTATAAGATTAAGGATAACAATTATAGAGTTGCGACCACAATGGATTTGCAATACGGTGCTCGGAGTGATGTCACTTTGTACGCAAAGCTGGATCTAGGTGTTGAACATGACACTATTTACACTCAGCTAGATAATATACCAGGAACACAATTTTTTAAGGTCACTTCTGATTTTGGTAGGCTTGAGTCTGAATTTGGATTCAGAAAGCGCCTCTATGAAACCGAAACTAGGGTTCTAGCGAACAGCTGGTCATTCTATCCAGGAGATCTTATATTTGGTCACGAAAACAGTTATCACCTCCATAGAAAAGCTGCAGTTGAAACCAGAATTCAATATGGACAAAATTACCAGCATCAATTTTGGTTTTCCAAGTATTTCAAATGCCACAAGGATCCCAATCTTTATCATTATTTTGAATGGGAAGGCGGAATCAAGTACTATCCTGAGGCAAAGCACCCTGAGTTTGAATTTGATATCGCTTTTGGCTTCAGGCCAGGAACAAACTGGGAGCTTGGAGTTGCGCTTTATAATACCTTTAACCAGTACAACTTTGATAACAAACCCTATAATAGGAACACAATTCTCAGAAACGTCAATAATTTCATTACTTTAGCAGCGGATCAACAGACTGAGATTTATGATGCTATTATTGATGTCCTTCAAACCGAGAGCAATAGCAGGCTACACCAGATCAATTTCAAGATTGATTACGTCCTGGCGCCAGAAAGAACTATAGGAATTGAAACATCTAGCTCAGTATTTAACGAAAAGCCTTTTAAAAACAATACAATAATGTTAAATTATGGTATGAGCTTTTAATTTATAGTGTGAGAGCATTATGGTAAAACAACGCGATGATACTTCTGCCAACATCAAAACTCAGAGCGGAAGTGTGCATCCTGACCTGACTTTTAAAGATAAGAATAGCAAAGCGCTTGATCCTAACATGCTGGATTCACTTGAAACTCTGATCAAACCCGAAGACATTCGAAATGTTTTCTCTGCCCAGACAGTTTTCACTCCAGGCGCCAAAATAGTTCTCTTGCTTATTATAGTTGTTACGTTTATCAGCTTTATTCTTGATGATAAGGCTTCCGTATACGTTACAGTTATGCTTATTAATATACTGTTTTTCACTGCTAATAGCTATAGGCTAGGTCTTTTCTTTAGCGGCCTGAAAATACTTGAGCATTCACGCCAAATAGATGAAGAAATTGATCTTTCCGATCAACAATTACCTAAGTACACAGTACTTATACCACTTTATCATGAAGCAGCCGTTGTTCCTTATCTCACCAAAGCTATGCTACGCGTCGACTATCCTAAGAATAAACTTCAGGTTATGATCCTGGTTGAAGATGATGATACCGAAACCATAGCAGCTGTCAAAGCTAATAAGCTCCCGGATTACTTTCAAGTAGAAGTCGTTCCTAATGCTAAGGTTAAAACTAAGGCTAATGCCCTAAACTGGGGCTTGAGTAGGGCTACCGGCGAATTGGTTACCATTTTTGATGCAGAAGATCGACCAAATCCCGATCAGTTAAAGAAAGTTGCCCAGAAGTTTGTACGGTCACCAGACAATGTTGCCTGCATTCAGGCACGGTTAAATTTCTATAATGCGCAAGAAAACGTACTTACCAAGCTCTTTTCTCTTGAATACGAAAATCTCTTTAATTACATCTTGCCTGCCATGGCCATTAGAGACTGCCCTATTCCTTTGGGCGGAACCAGCAATCACTTTAAAACTAAAAAGTTACGCGAGCTCGGCGGCTGGGACTCTTATAATGTTACCGAAGATGCTGATTTGGGTATGAGACTTGCTGCCGCTGGATATAAATCCAGAATGGTTTATTCATTTACTCCGGAAGAGGCAACAATGTCTCTACGCGCATGGATGAAACAAAGAACACGCTGGCTAAAAGGCTATATGCATACATATTTCGTTTATATGAGAAAACCAGGATATCTTATAAGGAAGTACGGCTTTTCAGGATTTATGTTTTTCAACTACTCACTTTTCCTGTCACCGTTCCTTCTAGTTATCATGCCGATTATGATTTATTTTTCCGTGATGATCATAATCCGGTTCTATGCATATGAGCCCTGGTCTGAGTCAATTCTTAAGTATTTTACCTGGTTTAATCTGATATATGGCTATCTAGCTTTAAGCTTTACCTCCTACACTATCTACGCTGTAGAAGGATTAAAGTCAGGGAAACTATGGTGGTTATATCCATTCTATTTCATTCTGCATATATTCGCAGCTCTTATGGCGGTATATAAGCTGCTAGTTGAACCTCACAAATGGGATAAAACAACCCACGGGGTCAGTAAATTCAAGGAGTAGTACTGCTCTTGTATAGAGAGTTGATCATACCATGGAGCGTCCTAAGGTCCTGGTCTGTCAACTCCGCCCGCAAAAACAAATTCCTTATATTCTTACGCATTGTTGCCCTTAACTTCTCATGCCTAAGAAATCCCGAAGCAACCAGTTTTTCCTCTAAGCATGCAAAAAAGTAGTTTATCTCATGCTTGGGGGCAAGGGACACAGGTTCACGAAGCGGTATAGGCTTTTCCACTCTAATAATCTCATAAGCCAATACAGCCACAGCTTGAGCCAGATTCAACGAGGGATTCTTTTCAGAAACTGGGATGCTGACAATGCAATCCGCAAGCTGCAGCTCTTCATTGGTTAGCCCCGAACGCTCCCTTCCAAACATAAGAGCGGTTTTCCCGGTACTGCTGTGTAGCTGATCTACTAGCCGGGCTGAAGTAACCATCGGTTTATTCATATACCTACTATGTGCGGTGGTCGCTACTAAAAAATTGATATCGGCGACTGCTTCATCTACAGTTTGGAATATTCTAGCATCTTTGAGAATATATGCTCCATGAGCTGCCATCTCTTCCGCCTTGGAATTAGGCCAACCATCGCGAGGCAAAACCAGACGAAGCTCCTCATACCCAAAGTTACTCATAATTCTGGCAGTAGCACCTATATTCTCCCCCATCTGGGGCGAAACAAGAATTATAACCGGCAAAGTCTGTACCATTCAAGCGCGCTTTAATTTACTTATGTCGCATAGTTTACAGCAAAAAGTTGTATTCCACTAGATTGTAATTTTGAATTAAGCACCCACTTTTATTAAAATCTGATAGACTTTATCAAGCTCTGTGTGTAACAATTTGGTTAATTATCATTTTCGAGGCTACTATGTTTTCTAAATTTTATAATATCTCCGGCAAGACTCTAAGCATTGTGCTGCTGAGCTCTATACCATTCTGCGCCCACGCTCAGGATAACAAATCTACGACCCCGGCACCTACTTCTACTACTACCTCGCCTATAACTACTTCTACCATAACTTCGCCTGCTGCTCCGGCAATGCCTACAGCTCCAAAAGATGGCACCTTAGATGCAGCTGCTGCCCCTACAGGAATGCCTACAGCTACGGATCCTGCTGCTACTCCAAGCACAGGCCTAACTCCAACAGCTCCTGATGGCACACCTTCACTCCTTATCTCACCAGCGCCAACAATTCCGGCTGCTGACAATACTCTAGTTGATAAGGCAGTTGCGGCTATGAATACAAATAATGTTGATGATTTTGTATCAGTCTTTGATAATTCCAATTTCTTATTCATCACAATGAAGGGAGACAAAGTCACCACATTACCTGATCTTAAAGTTCAATGGGGCTCTATGTTTGGGACAACAGGTGAACTAAAAGGTTTCAAAGCCTCGTTAACCCCAGGAAAAGTTATGGAACTTGCACCTGGAGCAGCTAGCTTTGACGGCAGTATCGTATTCACCACACCTGAGAATAAAACCATACGCGCACTGATTTCTGGCTCTATGAAATTCGCTGATTCCGCCTGGAAAATCAACACAATGCATCTATCATCAACTGATTTGGTTAAAATGCAGAGCGAAGCTGAGTTCCAAAAAAATAAAGGCGGATCCTCAGGCACCTTTATGTCTGTTCTTCTAGGTTTTGCTCTTGGTGTAGTCGGCATGATGTACTATGCGAGATCCAAAAAACCTAAGCAAGCGCAATAATTCTGCGCAGTTTTTTATCTGGCTATGCCAAACATAGCCAGAACTTTTCCACAATTGGGTAAAAGAATAGTTTATGAGGTAATAATGTTCGCCAGTAATTCAAATAGTAAATCCTTTCTTGCGCAGCGCTTAGCTCTTATTAAGCCTTCTCCGACCCTGGCAGTCACTGCAAAGGCTGCAGAATTGAAAGCGGCTGGCCTAGACGTTATTGGACTGGGTGCTGGTGAACCAGATTTTGACACTCCTCTAAATATAAAAGAAGCAGGGAAATCTGCTATCGATCGTGGCGAAACCAAATACACGAGCGTAGATGGCACCCCAGCTTTAAAAAAAGCTATCTGTGCTAAATTTGCCCGAGAAAATAACCTCAAGTATGAGCCTTCACAAATCACCGTGGGCTCCGGCGCCAAACATACCCTCTTTAACGCCCTCTTCGCAACACTTAATCCAGGTGATGAAGTTGTAATTCCTGCGCCATACTGGGTATCTTATGTTGATATTGTAGCATTTGCTGAAGGAATTCCTGTTATTATTCAAGGCAAAGAAGCGAATGATTTTAAAATTACTCCTCAGGATCTGGAAAAATCACTCACGCCTAAAACCAAATGGCTGATTCTCAATTCACCAAGCAACCCAAGTGGCGCTGCTTATACGACGGCTGAGCTTAAGGAGCTTGCAGCTATACTGTTAAAACACCCTCAGGTATTTGTCCTTTCCGATGATATCTATGAACATGTCATTTACGATGGTTTTAAATTTTCAACTATTGCAGAAGTGGAGCCCAAACTCTATGACCGCACTTTTACCCTCAATGGCGTCTCTAAAGCATACTCTATGACAGGTTGGCGTATTGGCTATGGAGCCGGTCCTAAAGAGCTAATAAAAGCGATCTCAATCATTCAATCCCAAAGCACCTCAAATCCATGTTCTGTAAGCCAAGCTGCCGCGGTAGAAGCGCTTAATGGCCCTCAGGATTTCATCCCGAAAAACAATGAGATGTTTAAAAAACGCCGTGACTTTGTGGTCAAAGCACTTAATGAAACCCCTGGCCTGTCCTGCAAGACACCTCAGGGCACTTTCTATGTTTTTCCAAGCTGCCAAGGTATCATCGGGAAAAAAACTCCTAAGGGGCAAGTGATCAATAACTGTACGGATTTCTCTAATTATCTTCTGGAAGATGCATTAGTTGCAGTGGTTCAGGGCTCAGCCTTTGGGTCGGAAAATTATTTCCGCATTTCTTATGCAACTTCAGACGAAGCGCTAATGAAGGCCTGCGAACGGATTACAAAAGCTTGCGCTGCCCTGGTTTAAGCTACTAGTTCACCCACCAAGCTATTGGTTTCAAGGCGAGTGATCTTCACAGGTAGAATCTTGCCAATATTAGATACGTCTGCTTGCACAGCAACTGCCTGCATATATTCAGACTTCCCCTGGATTTGCCCAGCATGGCGACCAGGTTTATCAAATAGAACCTGCAGAACTTTCCCTACCTGTTGCTGGTTAAAATCCTGCTGCTGCTCGCGAATCAAATTTTGCAGCTTTTGCAGACGCTCATCTTTTATGGTTTCTGGAACCTGATTCCCCAGTACCGAAGCTGGGGTCCCAGGCCGAGGACTATATTTAAAGGAATAGCATTGCGCAAACTTTACCTTCCTGACCAAATCCATAGTATCATTAAAATCCTGATCAGTTTCACCGGGATACCCCACAATAAAGTCAGAAGAAAACGCCATGTTTGGGCGGGCAGCACGAAATCTATCAATAACCTTAAAGTAAAAGTCACGGTCATGTTTTCGGTTCATCGCTTGCAAGATCGCGCTCGATCCTGATTGCACAGGCAAATGCAAAAAAGGCATTAGCTTTGGCTCATCAGCATGGACTTCAAATAACTCATCTTCTGTCATATCACGTGGGTGTGAGGTCATATAACGTATGCGTTCCACTCCAGGAATCTTAGCAAGATACTTTATCAGTTTTCCAAGCCCAAAGGTATTGCCGGCCTCATCAACGCCATGATAAGCACTGACATTTTGCCCAAGCAAATGGATTTCCTTTGCACCGAGCGAGACCAGCTTTAATGCTTCCCTATACACTTCAGGTACAGTACGTGAATATTCAGCCCCACGCGTATAAGGAACCACACAAAAATGGCAAAATTTATCACAGCCTTCCTGGATGGAAAGAAATGCGGCAACCCCTTGTGATCCGCTCTCTTCAGGCAAGCTGTCAAATTTGGACTCTTTGGGAAAGTCGATATCAATAGCCCAGCCTTTCTCTCTTTTGACTTGCTCAATCAAAGTCGGAAGGTTTTGATACGCCTGGGATCCAACAACGATATCAACAAATGGAGCGCGGCGAAAAATCTCTTCGCCTTCAGCCTGAGCCACACAACCAGCAACCACAATCATCATATGATTGCCTTCTAGAGCTCTCCGTTCTTTGGCTATACGAATGCGCCCTAGCTCTGAATATACCTTCTCAGCAGCTTTCTCCCGTATATGGCAGGTATTCAGAATGACAAGATCTGCATCCTCATAACTGTCAGAAAGTTCAAATCCGTGGGGCTTAAGCAAGTCCCCCATCTTTATGGAATCATAAACATTCATCTGGCAACCATAAGTGATTATGTGCACATGCTTTTTATTTGGCATAATTGTACTCATCGCAAACTCTAACTTAAATATTGAAATGCTTTTTTGTGTATTCTAATGTATCGGCTCATATTTACAAGTAAAACCATAGAATGATAGTACAATCTGGCGTAAGCCACCTTGCGCTGAAGCTACTGGTGGCAGGCCACACGAAGCCGAAGGCGTAGTGTGATGGTCGCAATTGACGGTGATTTGGCGCTATTTTGTGTATGTGACTAACCAGCCCGCCTTCGCTAAAGCTTCAGCGCGGCACGTTTCGCACGCTACGCCGTAAAAAGTCACGTCGTAGCTAAATTTTGCCGAGGCAAAATTAGCGGAGACGGACAGAATTTTCCAGTCTGAGAACGTCAGTGTTCACATAATCTCGGATATATTGCAACATTATTTTTATTAAATTTTTTCGCTTATCTGATTTTTCATATAATTCAAAAAATTATATCATTGACACTGGGAGCAAAACCCATTTAATTCCAAATGATCCGTAGTGATTTTAAAGTTATGATTTTTTAATAAGCTGGAAAAAGTACTCATTAACCTAGCATCACCAATCTCTTCAACCTGGTCGCATTTCTTACAAATTAAAAAAGTGGTGATGTGGGCATGGTCTAAACAGCTCTTTCTCTTACAGAGAAAGAACGAGCTATTTGATTGAAGCTTATGCACAAGCTTCTTCTTCATAAAGAAATCAAGCACCCGGTAAACACTAATAGGCTTTATATTTGCCCGCGCTTTCTCTTCCTGTATCAGAGAAATAACCTCATAGGCTTTCAGCGGTTTTTTCCCCTTCAGAAAAATATCAAGGATATCTTCACGAAGCGAGGTCAGGGTAAACTGATAGTCCCTGGCAATAGTGCTCGCATTTAATTTTCTCATTACTCTCTGTATAAAAATAAATGAATAGCAAAAGACTAGTTTAAAAGCAGTTGGACAACAATAGCTTTTTAAAAGCTATTTGCTTGAGTAAGCAAATTAAAGATGTATAATGCGAGAAGAAATGGTAAGTAGAGAGCACCTCTTTTTACTCTACTTTTGAGGATTTCTTGCATGTAGCTGTGATACTCAAATCCGCACGTACTTCTCAAATGGATGATTCCGTTTTTCCTTACTATCACCAGCATTGTAGCAACCATGATGTTTAAAATGCTTAGCCATTAATTCTTTCCCACTATAAAAACACTCAGGTTTAGAAGTCCTGGCGCAGCTTCATAGCCAGCGTGAGCGTACCCTCGTCCATATAATCCAGCTCAGCCCCTACGGGTATACCGGATGCAAGGCGCGTGGCCTTTATGTTAAAAGGCTTGAGCATATCTGCGATATAAAAGCCAGTAGTTTGCCCTTCCAGGGTTGCGTTAGTCGCAATGATTACCTCGTGAATATTATTATTCGCCACTCGAGCCCGCAGCGAATCCATGTTAAGCCTGGAAGGAGTCCTACCATCCAGCGCAGATAAAGTCCCTCCAAGCACGTGATAGAGGCCTTTAAAGCTATTGCTGCGCTCTAAAGACCATAAATCGGTTATATCCTCAACCACACAGACCAAAGACTGATCTCGTTTATGGTCGGTGCAGATATGGCATGGAGAGACCGTATCAACGTTGCCGCAGACTTCACAAACCTTAATTTCTTCAGAAACCTGAGTCAGCAACCTAATCAAAGGATGAAGGGCTTTATCAGGATTTTTTACCATGTGCAGAACAATCCTGCGCGCAGACCTAGAGCCTAGCCCAGGAAGCTTAGCCACTAGCTTTATCAATTCATTTAATGCTCCGGTTTCCATTCTGTTAGCTTTATAACCTCTCCTCTTAGCTCTTTATGTGAAATAATATAGTCTATTGCTTTCAATATATCATCAATAGATGTGGGAAACTTTTTCTGCAATTCTAAAAATACATCTTTAGCTTGTCCGGCTTTATATAATACCACCCCCAAGGCTATACCATTAATGCGAGCATTTAAAGGCAAAAGTCGGGCAAAATTACGCGTGAACAGCCCAAGTGCAACCTTTGTCAAAGCATAGGATTCAAAATTAACCGGCATGGTAGTCGCCCACACATCCAGCATATTGATTATGCTGATTTCATTTTTGGTAGCCCAGCAACTTTCCCATATAATTTGCTGGGGAGCTAGTAAATTAATTTGCAACTGCTCATCATAGGCGAGAGGAGAAGTGTCATTCTTAAAAATTGCGGCATTATTGATAATTAATTCGGGCATCTTGCTTATATTACTAAACATTTTTTGGATCTGACCAGACTTAGCAAAGTCCGCATGCACAGTTTCTCCCCCGATTTCCCTGGCCAGATCTTCCGCCTGCTGTTGCGAGGTATTATAGTGAATTATAACCTTCCAATTCTGCTTGCTCAAATGACGGGCAATCTCTGCCCCAATACGACTAGCTCCACCAGTGACTAATGCCGTTCTCATCTGCTCTATAATAAATTTCTATTGTCTCAGCTCTTAATATACTGCATAATTATGCGAAGGCAAGTTAGGGGCAGAATTGTTTGCAAATCTGGTCAGGTTTGAAAGAAAGCAGCCATAGCGAATTTATTCTGGGTCTTAACTTGCCCTACCTCAATATATCCCGCCAGCAACATCGGCAAAAAGACCGGCAAAAAATATGCATTGAAAGCCGGATCATTCAGGTGTAGACTGAATTACAAGAGGCACAAAGACCGGCAAAAAATATGGCAAAAATATATGGGTATATAGATTCACCCTCTTTCATGGAGCCTATGATGCCAGGCGAAGGGGAGCGCAGGCTTGAAGATCTCGTAGCAGAACTTCTAAAAAAATCAAGCAATCTTACCGGCCGTATTTGCCCAGATGTTGCTGAAAGTGTCGGCAACTTAGTACGTTCCATGAATTGCTATTATAGCAACCTAATTGAAGGTCACAATACTCATCCCCGTGATATTGAGAGAGCTTTAGCTGATGATTACTCTGATAATCAGGCAAAGCGTGCTCTGCAATTGGAAGCTACCGCGCATATTAAAGTGCAGGAAATGATAGATCTAGGGGAAGCCCCAATTGATTTAGTTTCAATTAACACCATATCCTGGATACATAAGGAGTTTTTTCAACGCTTGCCTGAAGAATTACTCTGGGTTACTAACCCTGACACTGGCTCACGCATTCGAGTAGAAGCCGGCACCTTCAGAAATAGCGAGGTTAAAGTTGGGCATCATGTCCCCCCACTAGCTTCCTCTCTGCCAGCGTTTCTCAAACGCTTTGCCGAAGCGTACAATCCTAGTAAACTATCTCAAATCAGACAGGTGATTGCGGTTGCTGCATCACATCACCGGATGCTGTGGATTCACCCCTTTTATGATGGCAATGGCAGAGTTACCCGCCTATTTTCGCATGCATATTTGCGCCATATTGGGATAGGAAATAGCTTATGGTCAGTATCCAGAGGATTGGCGCGCGAGGCAAATAAATATAAAGCGCTTCTTATGCAGGCTGATCAACCTCGGCAGGGCGACCTGGACGGCCGGGGGAATTTAACCCAAAAAGGGCTGGTAGAATTTTGCGCTTTTTTTCTTAGCATCTGCATTGATCAAATAGAATATATGTCATCAATATTAGCGCCAACCGAGCTGTTGCAGCGCATAGAAATCTATGCTGCTGAAGAAGTGCAGACTAAGCGATTGCCTAATGGTGCATTCAGTTTGCTGCGCGAAGCCGCACTTGCCGGATCATTTGATAGGGGCAAAGCTGCAAGCATTACTGGTTACAAAGAACGTCAGGCTCGAACAGTTTTAACAGCATTGCTCAAAAAGGGATTACTTACTTCAGACAGTCCAAAAGGTCTTATTAAACTCGCTTTCCCAATAGCTATCGTAGAACGCTATTTTCCCAAATTATATCCGGGTTTGTGAAGGCACCTTGGCGACCTCCTCACCCCGTCTTGCGATATAAAATGAGGCAGTAAGTATAATAGTTGAGCCAATTATAGTGGATACAGTAATAACTTCTCCAAAAAGCATAAAGGCAAACAAAGCGGTAAAAATCAACTTTATGTATTCATAGGGCAGCAAATTGGTGATCGATGTGCGCCTATAGGCTCCTGCCAGCGCAATATTTCCTATAAATGCAGCTAGCCCCATAGCTAGTGTCAGATAGAATTCCTGAAGATTAGGCAGCCTACCTGAGGCAATTAAGAAGGGTAGAGTGAACAAGGTAAGCAAACCATTATTGTATAAACTTATGATCAAGGGATGCTGCTGCCTGATGGTAAGCTTCTTCATCATAATGCCGCTACTCGCCCACAGAATGCAGGTCGCCAGGACAAAAAAGCTATAATAGTTAAAGCCCTGCATGTCAGGGCTGGCAATAATACAAGCCCCAATAAAACCCATAATACAAGCAGCCCATTTAGCAGAGCTCATTCTATCCTGCAAGGAAATGGCTGCAAATACCGAACATATTATCGGAGTGAGAAAGGCAATCGAAACAACCTGAGTAATCTGCATATGACTCAACGCCACGACCCAAAGCGGAATACTGGCGAAATCGGAAACCGACTTAAAAAAATTGATGCGATTGAAGGTTTTATTACCACTGGATTTGATAGAAATAAAAGGCAAAGCCATTAAGGCGAAGGCCAGGGTAAACAAGCTCCGATAACCCAAAATCACATAAGGATCAAAGCTAGGGGCAAGCATGCGCATTATGCAGTTAAGCAAGGCAAAGAACGCCAATGAGACCAACATTAATGCTACTGCTTGTTGGTAGACGCTAAAGTCTTGAATTCTTTTCAGGTAACTCATACACCAATCTTATAAAATCATAAGACCTCTGCATAAGGAGGATTTTTGAGATGATTATTTGTGCGATAGGATCGGAAAGCCGCAGTGTACCCCTATGTACATGAGGACTTGAGAACCGCATCGCGCAAATAAGCGCTCAAAAGGACCCTTATGCAGAGGTCTTATGGAATTTTACCCTTTTTTACCGCCCAGGTAAAGCCCTCATTGCAGCTATTTCCTAAGCAGCAGTGGCAGCAAATACTGTGCGTAATCGCTGGTAAACGTCTCAGGAGGGGGAAGCGGTACCGGGCTTGCATTTATAATTGCGGTTTCAATCATGAGTTTAAGCTGCGCATCCTGCGGCTCAGGATGAAACCCATAATCCTCAATCTCACCCCTCCGGTTAATGCGTATCCATATGTCAACCACACTGTTTTGTTTGATTTGCTTTATATTACTGGGAAGGGCATTGATAAAATGGCGGGCAAGAATCTGCTCATAGCGCTGTGGAGCAGGACTCTTAGTTATCTCTGCCTTAACGACGTTATCCACTGCTGGCTCAGGGATATTTATCGGTTTAGCATCTAGATTCTGCTCGATAATATCCGGCGTCTCTGGCTTTATTTGCGACTCAAGTTTGATTTCATTCTCTTTAGTAGCGATAAAATCCGGCACCAAGATGACATCTATAACCGAAGGGATGCTCTGCATATGCACTTGCTGCATATCGGAAAAAAGCGAGTAGTTCACATAGCCAATAACCACTAATATAAATCCTAAATGCACAAAACCTGAAAGCGCCCAGCCTACTGTTCGTTTTGATTTGTACCCTGCCTGGAATAAGTGCGGGTTAAACATTATCTCGTCATGATTAATGACCGGCTCCTTGGTATGGTTACTTCGTATCGCTTTTTAGTTAAGTTCAGGAAAATTCCAAAAGCAATAGAGAACGAGAACATAGATGACCCGCCATAACTGATAAATGGCAGAGTCATGCCCTTGGTTGGAAAAATGTGCAGGGTCACGCCGATATTGAATATGGTCTGCAAAGCAAAGAGAATGATGATGCCACCACCAGTATAGATGCGAAAAAGGTTATCTTCTTTGCTCAAAAGATATAATCCACGGATAGTAAGACCGAGAAATAGAAGAATAATCATGCAGGAAAATATGGCGCCGAATTCCTCACCTGCCACTGCAAAAATAAAATCAGTATGGGAGTCAGGAAGATGTGCTTTTACCGTCCCTTCGCCTGGTCCACGCCCAAATAGTCCCCCGTTGATATAGGCCTCAAGGGATTTCTCCACCTGGTAATTATCAGCATTTTCCGGGTTGAGAAAATTGTCGATACGCCTTGCAACATGGGGAAGAAAACTATAGGCGCCGAATGCCCCGGTTATACCTATAATCCCAACTACAGCAATCCACCAGAGGGACAGGCCAGCGAGAAAGAATTGCCCGGCAAGCACCGAAGTGTAAGTGATCACCATGCCAAAATCAGGCTGCAGAAAAAGCAGAGCCACCAGGAAGAAGTGCATGATAATGCAGGCTTTAAACCCTGGAAAATCCTTGCGATTATGGCGCTCTGCGAGCAACATCCCACAGATGAATATGTAGAAGGGCTTGAGCAGCTCTGAGGGCTGCAATGAGGTAAATGGAGTGGCAATCCAGCGGCGCGAGCCTTTAACCTCATCCCCGACCAGCAGGACTAGTACAAGCATGGCAAAGCAGGCAACTACGCTCAATAGCACCAGACGCCTGAGCTGTTTTTCTTCAAGCGCGGAAATAAATATAATGATCCCGAGTCCCATAAAGAGAAAGATAAACTGCCGGTGGGCGAAATAAAAAGAACTGATCTTAAGCCGGTCTGCAACCGCCGGGCTTGCAGTGGTGATCAGGATTGATCCGACGACCAAAAGCACAATCAACAGCATGAATGTAGTGGAGTCCAGCGACCACCACCACTTTCTAAAACTGCTACTACCACGCTTGCTAAAACTAATCATTTACCCTTCGCCTTTTAAAAATTGGGGGTGTCATGCGGCGGGCTTCGCATTTCGTTAAGTATGAAGAATACGCGCCTCATGCGGAACCCGAGCATTCCTACCCAATTATTGAAATGCTTGGGTATAGCTGCAGATTAGCTGCTAAATCTTAGAATTGCAACCGGTGTTGTAACTGACATTATGGCACCAGTCTGCCCGAATTAAAAACTAGTCGCACATAGCTTTTTTCTCTGCTATAATTTCAAGCAACATTTGGGTGCAATAAAGCTTAACTTTCTCAAAAAAGTAATGCAGTTTATCTTATTGATAGTCTTGATGTTATAATAAAAAAAGTGAGCATTTTGGCTTTAAAAAACTAGACCGTTTTTGTACCGATTTCAGTGATTTTATAATTACTTCCGCATTATGTAAAATGCAAAGTAAGTTGTTGAAATCACTACAATTGACTGGATTTGCCAACCTATTGTTTCTTATAGATTTTGCTCATAATACATAAAAAGCCAGAACCAAAACTAGACCGTTTTTGTACCATTTTTAAATTAGATAAATAATTCTAAAATATGTCAAACCGAAGCAATACCTTGATTTAGCTATTATTTAACGTTACTGATTTAACTACGTTGGGCAGCCTTTTGCGTGTCTTTAGCGCCTTTAGGTTCTTCTATATTCATAAATGATAAAAAGTTCTTAACACTTTCTTGTTGTCTTTCAGGTTTCGTTTCACGAGTTTGTACTTCGAGTTCGGAAAGCATTTTGTGTACCCTTATGTATGGATCCAAATCAGGATGATTTTTGTCATCTACCTTCAGTTTATTTGCAAGATCTAGAACAAGCTTTTGCATTTCTTTATCCACGGACTTTTCGCCCACCATCCCCTTCAATACTTCATTAAGCGTTGGGAACTGTTTGTTAAACTCTTTTGCAAACTCGTTTGGCTTAACCTTCGGCGATGACAGGAATAATGTGTTCGGTATGAGCTTGTCTCTTAGCTCGCTCAAAGACTTATCATTGATTCCCTGGCTACTTATAGCGTTAGCTGCCTCTGCAATAAACCCTTTAATCTTATCCTCGCTTCCCGCTTTCTCAGCTTTTGTGAGAGTCAGACGATAGTCCTGAATGTTTTTCATGCAGCTGACATAAGCCTTACATAGCTTGGCTGGGTCATAGGCTTTATCCTTTTTGAGCGCTTCCAATAGCGCTTTACTATTTACAGGGTCACCGACATGCAGCTTCATCGCTTCATCAAAGTCTTTGGTAAATAGCTGGCTTCTGCTGATTTTATTATTTCCTCCGATAGTCCCTTTAAAGCCTTTGATAAATTCTCCGAGATTACCGGTTTCCCATTTTGGAATTTTGTCAACATGTCTGCGCAATTCATCATAGTCATTCTTGTGTACCTTAAATGATGAGTCGACAGCTTTCCAAACACTATCAAATACTATAACTTTTTGCGCTTCTTCAAGAGCTGCTTTGGTAATGCCTTCACTTGAATTAGGATTATAATCCTTAATGAAATTTTTAATCATAGTATGCATTGACTTAGGAGTTAAGCTTTTATACTCGAGCTTATTTTCTATGATTCTCCTTGCAATAACATCGATCTTTGTTTGTTCCGTAGCAGTAGGGTTGCGGTGAAAAAATGATGTGACCTGGTTTTTAATGCTTTCTTTTAGCTGTTTTTTTTCTACTGCATAATCATCAGATGTTGAACTCATTTGTTGTTTTGGTTGCACGATAGGTTTTGGAGGCAATGGTGGTTTTCCTTGTAGTCTAGGTGGTTCGTGCTCTCCAAGGTGTGATTTAGGAGCCGCATCATCAAGTGCTGATTCTTTAAATCCCTGAACTATTGGCTGCACAGCTGGAGTTGATGGTTTAATAGTTGGTGTTGGTGAGGAGTGTATCGTGACAAATTCTGCTTCCTTAGGTTTTTCATCCTGATCAACATGAACAGGAGTTACCGCAGCATGCACAGTAACAGGTCGCGGCTCAGGCTCTTCAACAGGTCGGACAGGTACTGGCACAGCATGCTCTTGCTTCGCTCCTTCGTCCGGTTGAGCAATATGCTCGGGTTGCTGTAATACAGGTTGTTGGACAGGTGGTGTTATAATTGCAGCTGATACAACAGGTTCTTGCTTTGGTTCTTCGTCTGGTGGAGCAATATGTACAGGGGTTGCTTGAACTGGCACAGAGACAGGTTCTGGCTTAGGTTGTTGGATGGCAGCAATTTTTTCTGGAGCAAGTTTTTTAGGCTGTGCCACAGGTTCTGTCTTTGCCACAGGTTGTGGCTTTGGTTGGGCTTTTGCAACTTCTGTAGCCCCCACTGGCTGCTTAGACGAAAGTACAGTACCTTTAGCAGTCTTCCATTGCTTTAGCTCAGCCGGATCAGGTTCCAACTCTTTCAATTTATTATAATCAACTGGACTAATAACTTTCCAATTTATTGAATATGCAACAATAGGTTCTGTACCCC
Source organism: Alphaproteobacteria bacterium (assembly GCA_013288625.1). Lineage (GTDB taxonomy): Bacteria > Pseudomonadota > Alphaproteobacteria > Rickettsiales > Midichloriaceae > JABDBN01. The sequence goes on from JABDBN010000001.1 coordinate 137,733, forward strand.
CTAAAAATCCTTTTTTAGCTTTATCATAATAAGCATAATATTGCTTATTATCGATAATCACTCTCAGCACTGTTGTTACTTCTCCTTTAGGCGTTTCTGATGAGAGGAATTTTTCTCCCTTTTCTTGATTTTCGCCCCGTGCTTTTGTCCACGTCATCAGATCTTCTATATTGGGTGACGGAAGCTTTTTCAGGTTTGAATACTCTTCTTGGGTTTCAATTACTTTCACATCTAACGAATAGGCTACTATCCTTTTGTCATTTCCATCAGCATCTACACCATCCACATAATAAGCATAATAATCCTCTTCACCGATTTTTACTTTAAGCACTGCATGTCCAACAGGAAGTCCTGTTGTAAAGAATTCTTCTGGACCTTCTTGCTTTTTACCCGGCAACTTTTCAGGCACGGGTATTTTGTTCAAAATATCTTTTTCGCCTATAGTGAGCTTATGTTCTGTTTTCGAGTATGCAACAATCATTACATTCTCTCCCTTAGAATTTGTTATTTCTTTAAGAAAAGCAAAATATTGTTCATCCTCAATGTTTACGATATGCCTTGCCATACGTGGCAGATTTTCTTTCATATCTTTCTCCATCTTCATTGCACATAACTACAATCATCGCAGATAGAGATTAACAAAAGGTTAACGGCGTTGTTTTTAGCTACTGATGCTTGATATAGCAGTTAGTTATCAACTAGCGTTCAACACCACTACCTTTGCCGGCGCTAGGATCGAACTTAGCCACATTAGGTGCTTTTCTATCAGCAACCATATGAGGTTTCCCGCTACCCTTAAGATGCAATTTGTTCGCTGCACGGCGCAAAAGACCCTCCTTCTTCTCTGGTTCTCCTTTTTCACCAACATCAAGATCCTCTCGCCTAGTTGGTTCCTTTATGTCCTTTATAAGCTTCATACCAACTAAAAGATTTTTAACAACATGAGTTTGGGGTTGAAGATCTTTTTGTTGCGCTTTAGGCTTCTCAGGTTCCCCGCCTTCAGGAGTTTTAGCGTGGATTACAACAGCTGACACCTCCTGTTCTTGCGCTTGAGCCTGAGCCTTTGGTTCAGTATTCAAATCCTTTCTGCTCGCGCTTTCAAGCAATTTGAATTCGCGGTAGAGGTTGAATTTCTTGAGCTTTGGCGGTTCAACTACTGCTTCGCCCTTTTCTACTTTAGCTTGCGATTTAAGTATCTTAGCTTCATTTTTCTTCTCTTCACTTTGCAATTTGCTTGAAAACTCTCCCACCAGATTTTGAATCTTCTTATCTAAAAGCCTTTTAGTAGCCGCCGCATCGCCTTCTACTCTTGCGAATTCCTTAGGATTTTGCTTTGTGACAATATCTCCAAAAACCTTATAAAGTGTTGGGAATTTTTCTGCAAACTTTTCCGCAAACTCAGCGGTATACATTTTCTTAGGAAAAGTAATGAAAGCCGAATCCGGTATTAGAAAATCTCTTAACTGATTGAGCTCCTTAATATTGATCTCATGTGCTTTAATATGACTGCCTGCATTTATTATAAATTGATCAATATCACGAGCGGCTCTTCCTTTTTCAGATACTGGCATAAACTCACGATAATCTTCAATATTACGCATACAGCTTATATAAGCCTTACACAGCTCTTCATGATTATAAGCCTTGGAGCGTTTAAGATTTTCTAATAATTTTTGGCTGCTTTCGGGATCATTTAAATGCAGCTTCATAGCTTCTGTAAAACCAGTAGAGAATAACACCTTCCTACTTATGCTTGTCCCTCCTAAAGCGCCTTTAAAACTTCTGAAGAATTCCTCAACGCTCTTTTTCTCCAAAGGATTACCCTTCTTGGCTTGCTCTTCGCTTAATTTGTTATAACGCTTATAGAGCTCGATATAATCATCCGGATAAACAGCGCAAGAAGATTTGATTGTTTTCCAAACAATGTTAAAATCAATAACTTTTGTAGCTCTATCCATATCCGCTTCAGTAAGGCCTTCTTTAGGATTAAATTTCTCCAGTAGGTTTTTAGCCGCATATTGTAACAACCCAGGGGTCACACTATTTACATCTTCACCTAGGTTATCCATTATTCCTTTAAACAGCGGAGCAAGATTTTTGATGGTTTCAATCTCATCTTTAGTCGGTTTACGCCAACTGGACTTAATAATTGCCTTGGCAATTGTCTTAGCAACTTTTTCAAGCTCTTCTTCTTGAGTACCAGTTTTTTTACTCTCCGGTTGAACATCGATTGCGACCTCGACTTTCTTAGATTTTGCTTCTGCATAATCTTTTGCTTGCATACGATCTACATAATCCTCACATAACTTCGCAGGACTATAAGCTTTATCCCTTTTGAGCGCTGAAAATAGTATCATACTATGATCAGGGTCACTGAGATGCAGCTGCATTGCATTAGTAAATTCTTTAGAAAATAGAACTTTTCTGCTTATGCTGGCTCCACCTAACAGGGTCTTAAAGCTCTTAAGAAAGTCTTCAATATCTTTGTTGTTAACAGCCCCACCATCTTTACCCTTTAGGTCGTTATAGCTCCTATTTAATACGACAAAATCATTCGGGTATATAACGCAAGAAGATTTGATTGCCTTCCAAACACTGTCAAACCTAACAACTTGTTGCGCCGCTTCAATAGCCTCAGGTCTGATGCCAGTCCTCATTTGAGACTCCCATTCCTTAAATAGGTTTTTACTCATAGATTGCATCAACTCAGGAGCTAAGCCATCCATATCTTTACTGACTTCAAGTCCCATACTTTTGACTACTTTCACAACCATAGCATTGATAGCTTCAACCTCCCCAGCATTTGGTTTAGAACGCAAATAAGAATTCACAACTAGCTTGGTAATATTTTTTCTGAGCTCATCTACTTTTATAGCATTTTTAGGCTGCCCTTCTGATAAAACTATTTGCCCTTCTAAGTAGTACCAATGCATCTTTTTTAAATTAACTTTAAAAGGTGGCACGGACACTTCTCCAGCTGGCTTGATTGCAGAAAACACAATACTACTCTTAGCTTCACCTTTATTATTTTGAAATTGAATAATTTGTGGGTAGAGTTTTTCCCCATTAAATTCAATAAAATTTACTTTTGACGGATGTATAGCTTTGCCCGACTCTTTTTTTTGTGTCTTCTCTACGCTCACGTCTGGATTAGCTCTTGGGAACTTTGGCATGGCTTTTCTCCGCATTTATTCATAACTACTATTATTTGCAGATAAAGCTTAATAAAAGGTTAACGCCAATTGCTTTTTAATGATTTTTTCCGCTTATGGAAGTGTACATGACTGATTTTAACGCGCTTGAACAGCAGCTGGCATGGATTTCCCTGCCAAACCACCTATGTGTTTTTCTCCAATTCCTTTAATAAGTTCTGCAGAAATATCTTTCGTATGATCAGCTAACTCTTCATTTAACTGAGCCAGCACTAAAACTCCTTGGCCTGGAAGTGCAGTCTCTAAAGTGTTTTTAAATGCATTTATATGATCTATATACTTATCGTAATCATATTCTTCACCCTTTTTAAATTCTAAGACTCCAGCCTGGTTCGCTTTAACAGATTCATCGCGGCTTGCTCGTACAATTGCTTGGATTATATTTGGGTATTTCTTGCACATTTCATCTACTAACTTTTGTTTGTTATATGTGAGTGCTTCACTAATAAATTCAGGGTTAATATCACTTTCTATAGCAAATGGTGGTTTCAAAGGTAGCCCTATTTTTACCCCTAGTTCAGAGGATAGTTTTAGAGCGCTATCTACTTCTGTAAGCGCAGTGTTTGCATCACCCGCTTCCATTATTGCCTGGCAAGCTATGGCTACTTGTGCACTATAAATAATAGGATCTTTAATCGTCTTTAACATGCTATCGATTTTCTTATGCAAGCTAGGACAATTCTTTTTTATGTATTCTAAGTAGTAATCTTCTTGGTAAGCCTTTTCGATAATGTTAGCAACTTTTATTGACTGTTTCTTTGATTGAACCGCAGCTAAAACTAGCTTAAGACCATTTCCAATAGCCTTATTTTTAATCAATTGATCATTTTCTTTTTCCAGTTCAACAAATTTATGATGAACATTGATTTTTGCTTTCTTCGCATCAGCTTGCAAATTGCTGGCAATCTTCTTCACCATTTTACGCATCTCACTATCTAAGTATTTCTGTTTATCTTTGCTGTGCGCATATTCTTTTGGATGCTGATCGATAACAACTTTCTCAAGGATGTTTTTAAGTACTGGGAAGTGCGTGCCAAACTCTTTTGCAAACTCGCTGTCGGTTCTTTTCTTATGGGAAGTTATAAACGGCGAGCCAGGAACCATCTTATCTCTTAGGCTATCTAGCAAGTGGTTATCTATGCGCTTAGCGCCGGTAATATCGATGCTTACTTTAGAAATAAATCCTAAAATCTTATGATTTATCGTAGCAATCTTTTCTTCCGACATAGCAATGCGGATTTCTTCAATGTCACGCATGCAGGCATTATAAGCCTTGCATAGCTCTGCTGGATTATAAGGTTTACTTCTTTTCAGGCTAAATAAAAGCGCTTTACTGTTTTCCGGATCGCTAAGGTGCAACTTCATAGCTTCTACAAATTCTTTAGAAAAAAGCAAGCTTCGATCCATTCTACCGCCCCGAGCTTCACTAAACATCTTGATGAAATTCTCAATGTAAACTTGAAATTCATCAGGTTTTAGCTGCACCTGATACCCTTTGTATATTTCCTCATACTGCGTGAATAATTTTTTATAATCATTCGGGTGATGTACAAAGCTAGATTTGATTGCAGCCCATACCGCGTCAAAGCGCAGAACCTGCTGTTCTTTTTCTACAACATTCTCACTAATCTTATCGCGTGCTGCGTTTGCAGCTTCAGGAAGCATTACAGCTTGTCCGTGCTTAGGTTTTTTAGCATGCCCATGGTGCCTCATTGTGATCTGCAACATGTTTTCTGTGATCCACAACAACTTCGCGGGCAATTTTCCTCCGCAACTCAGGGCTTACGCAATAAAAGTCATTTTTACCACCACCTATGTCTTTCATGACTCTTTGAACTAAACCATCGATCTCTTTTGATTCTTCTGCATTAGGCTTAGAATGAAACTTGCGCCTCATGTATTCTTTGGTAATGCTCTCCTTTAGTTTAGTGGTATCCTTGTTGTCTGGGTTGCCAACAAGTTTAATTACATAATCTTTGATTTGTTTGTCGTTTCCGATTTCTTTCGGCAACCTTTCTTTAATTGCATCCAATGAAAAATCGGGAGGTATAACCTTTGCAATATCATTAAACAATGCAACATCAGCTTTTGACAAGGTTGACATTGATTTCGGTGTGCTCGAAGTTATTTGTATAATATCAAAAGCATGATTAATGTTTTCAATAGATACTTTTTCTATATCTAATCCCGCTGCAAAACCCGTATATTCTCTTTGCAAACCATGGATAAATTCTATTGCATTTTTTTTAATCTCATCTATTTGCTTATGCTTAAGACTAGGATTATCCACTGCTATAGAAGCAAGCATATGCGCCAACACTGCATTAAACTTATTGTAGTTTTCGATTTTCTCTTCTTTACTCAACTTTGCTTGCTTTTGAGTAAGCGCTCCAATATTAGAACGCAACACTTCTGTTGGGACATCTTTTAATTGGTTTACAAAATTACTCTTTACTTCCTCTTTATTTAGCTTTTTATGGCTTTTCAAATACTGATCTGCCAGTTTATCCGCTAAGACACCTACCAAAATGCTTTGGTTTTCTTGAGAAATGAGAGCATTATACTCTTTTGGCGAAGCTACACGATTCACATAGGCGTTATAGCGAGCCATTTCTGAAGGGTATTGATCAAAGAAATCCATCTTAGTAGAGATTTGCGAAAAGAAAGCCATTTGGTTTTTGCTACTTTGATACAAATCAAGCTTTGTCTTTTGCCAGCCAATGATATCAAAACCAGTAAAATTATCAGGTAGTGGCTTTACTTCAGTATAGCTATTGATACCAATTAAACTCGCCATTTTATCTTTTGCTACTGTTTCTGAATCTATACCTGCGAACTCTTGCTCGATATTGTCATAGCTCAACATAGCTTTTTTTTCTTGACTAATTGGATCAATTTGTTCCAGGTAATGCATATAATCACCTTTCGTTAAAGTCACGGTAGCAGCCCGAATATTTGCCCATTTCTCACCTGCTAATTTAGCTTCAGCACCTGCTAATTTATCTTCAGGTCTATTCAGTCTATCAAATTGAATGTTGTAGTTCTTACTGTATGTCGTTGCTAGGTCTCTTATTAATTGACTATCCAAAGCATCCAGTTGGGAAATACTAACAAATCCCCCCTTATTTGTTAGCTTAGCTTTGAGAGCTTCAAGGCGCCCTTTAGCATTTTCAATTTTATCAATTTGTATTAATGCAGCAAATTCGTCTACTTTCGCTAACAAGTCATCAACTATTGGTATGGCATTTAAAGATTTAGCTGCAATATGATTAG
>JABDBN010000002.1:0-612 GCA_013288625.1 Alphaproteobacteria bacterium
TCGCATATAAAATCTAATTTTATTTTTTGACTTTAAATTTTATTGACTGTTTTTACACAGTACCTTATACATTAACCCATAAATTAACCTAACTCATAAGGAGTAAAATCATATGTCAATAAATGATATTCTATTGCAAAAAAAGCAGGAAACCCTGGCTATTAGCGCAAAACTTGCAGCCTCGATTGAAGCGTTCAACAAAGAAACTCTTACAGATAGAATTTATGATCTTGTACAAGAGATATACAAGTTGCAAGCTGATGCGGCAGCAATACAAAAGAAAATAGGTACAAATCCTGGATCTACAGAGGCTGCTAAAAGCTATGCAACTGTTTCTGCCGAAGTCGAAAGTATTCAGACCGCTATCAAAGAAGAAAACGAATCTGAGCTTATAAGTGCTATTAATATGCACATATATAAAGTTAAGCAGGCCGCTGCAGAAAACGAAGCTCCTGCTGAGGTGAAAGAAGCGGTTGCTGAGACACAAGCTCCTGCTGAGGTGAAAGAAGTTGTTGCTGAGACACAAGCTCCTGCTGAGAAAGAAGCGGTTGCTGAGACACAAGCTCCTGCTGAGAAAGAAGCGGTTGCTGAGACACAAGCTCCTGCTGATGT
>JABDBN010000002.1:622-105444 GCA_013288625.1 Alphaproteobacteria bacterium
TTTTATAAATAGACGACCTAATAGTAAGCTAGTTATTATCCCAGGCTTAAGAGGGGTTGGTAAAACAACTTTAATGTCTCAAGCTCCTGCTGATGTGAAAGAAACTGCTGCTATTGAGGCTCAAGTTCCTGCTGAGAAAGAAGCGGTTGCTGAGACACAAGCTCCTGTTGCTGAGACACAAGCTCCTGTTGCTGAAACAGCTCCTGTTGTTGAAGCTACTACACAAATAGCTGAGCAGGCTGAAATCAATAATACCAATAGTGTACTCGTTGATAATACAGCTGATGCTACTGGTCATTTGGATCTATAATTAAAGTCAAAACAATTTAGGGTGGTCAAATAAAATTGACTGCCCTTTTTTTACAACTAAACTGGAGCTTAATAACTCCGGAATATAATATGAAGAACTATCTTGCAATCTGCCTTTCACTGTTATGCTTAAGCTATCCAATGATGAGCTTTGCTGACCCTAGCGTCGAAGTAGACTCAGTCAAACCTCCTACTGTTAATTTATATCGGGGTTCTCCTGGCTGTTATGTGGCCTGCTATTCCCGCACCGCTTATCCGGCCTCGCTCGGCGGAGACGAAATATATGCTCTAGGGCAAGTCAGGGTACCAGGTAAATACAGGGAGGGCATTTGCGTTCCTACAGATTACAAAAACAAAGACTTGAGCAAAGAAGAATTCTTCTCTGAAATATGTGGTCAGGCCTTCCCGGACTTGTGCCTTGATAATAGCTGCTGGGCTGATGGTAACTCAGGCCGCTGGTTTTACTAGTGGTGCTCTAATCCTTAAGAAAACTTCGCTTAAGCTGCGGCTGCCCTACGCGCGCGAATGCTTTCTGATTTCAGCTGGCCACAGGCAGCCATTATATCCTGCCCACGTGGAGTACGCACTGGCGACATATAGCCTGCATTTTCAACAATGGCCGCGAATTTACGAATCTGTTCCGGAGTCGAACATTCATAAGGTGCTCCAGGCCATGGGTTGAATGGGATCAGGTTGACCTTTGAAGGGATCCCCCGAATCAGTTTCAAAAGCTCGCGAGCATCGGCTTCACTGTCATTGACATTATGCAGCATAACATACTCCCAGGTGATGCGACGACCTGGCTTAAGCGCAGGATAATTGCGGCATGCATCGATTAGCTCTTTAATTTTATATTTGCGGTTTATGGGCACAATTTCATCTCTAAGCGTATCATTCACTGCGTGCAGGGATATCGCCATATTCACACCAAGCTCCTCGCCACATCGCGTAATCATGGGAACGATGCCGGAAGTTGAAAGGGTTATTTTGCGTTTAGATAAGGCAAGTCCATCAGGATCCATTATAATCTTCAACGCCTTGGCTACATTTTCATAATTCAACAAAGGCTCACCCATACCCATCATGACAATATTGGTGAGCTTCCGGTTCTTTTTGGTGGAAGGCCAGTCTTCTAAGCTATCTTTGGCATGCATGAACTGGGCAACTATTTCCTGAACTTCCAGGTTTCTTACTAAGTTTTGCGTGCCAGTGTGGCAGAATTTACAGGTGAGTGTGCAGCCGACCTGCGAGGATACGCATAAAGTCCCACGCTCAGCGCCGGGAATGAATACCGCTTCGACTTCATTATTATCGGGGAATTTAAGCAACCATTTGCGCGTCTCATCAAATGAAATCAGTTCCTTGGAGATCTCAGCACGGGCTAGCGTGTAATTTTCGTGCAAGGCTCTGCGGAAATCTTTTGAGAGGTTGGTCATAAGCTCAAAGTCCTGCACCCCCTGGTTGTAAATCCAGTACCATATCTGATCGGCGCGGAAAGATTTCTCGCCCAAAGCCAGTATCTCAGCTTTGAGTTCCTCTTTCGTGATGCCAATAAGACTTTTTTTCGACATGATGTTTAAACCGGGATTTGAATTGGTACAACTGCAGAACCTGCATTGTAGCACAAAGTACACCCTCGATAAAGTCTTACTTGCTGCTAGTCTTAATGTCTAGATAATCTCCGCCGTGAACAATCTGGTAAGATGAGCCTTTATAATCACTGCCGATTGGCTCCGCCTGCCCGCCAAGATTTTTCGCTAAAAAGTGCTCGGCGATAGCAAAAAATGACATGCTATTCTCTGGCCGCACAAACCCATGGCCTTCATCCGGATAAAGAACATAGGTCACAGGGATATTGTGCTGCTTCATTTTATCTACAATCTGATCTGACTCAGCTTTTTTAACACGTGGATCATTCTGCCCCTGCCCAATCAGCAGCGGTTTCTTTATCCGATCCGCAAACGTGAGCGGTGAGCGCGATCTTAAAAGATTCCTACCTTCTTCAGTATCAGAATCTGCACCCAGGTTCTTTACTATGGCTGCTTTCAGTGGCTTCCAGTATGGAGGAATAGAATCCAGAAAAGTAGTAAGGTTTGATATCCCACATATATCAACACCACAGGCGAATAGATCAGGAGTAAAGGTCAGCCCGACCAGTGTCGCATAACCACCATAGCTACCTCCCATTATTGCCACTTTATCCTTAGTGGTGATCTTATTATCGATAGCCCAGTTAACTGCATCGATAAGATCGTTATGCATTTTATTTCCCCACTCACCATTGCCAGCATTTATGAAGTCTTTGCCAAACCCAACTGAGCCCCGGTAGTTAACGCTGAGCACAGCATAACCACGGTTGGCCAACCATTGGTGGCGCCCACTAAGTCCCCAGGAGTCTCGCAGATTAGGCCCACCATGCACCATTAATACCAGAGGGGCTGGCGAGTTCTGAGGTTTTGTAAGGTAGCTAACTAACTCCAGATTATCTCTGGTTTTAATGACAACAGGCTCCATGGGTTGCAATTTGTAGTTTGCCAGTTCCTGTTGGTTAAAAAACAGAAAATCCGCATGCTTTTTAGTTCGGTCAAAATGATAGTAGGCTACGGGTTTGACATCATTAGAATAGGCAACGATCCAGTGGTTATCATCAAGGCTCCGGCCGGTTACAACCACATCTCCGCTGTGAACCGTTTGCAAATACTCAAGCTCATTTTTGTAAGCCTCATCCAGGAAATGCCATTTGCGCCGGGTATACTCAGCAACTGCAGCTTGCACGGTTTTTTCTGTAGGGTGAATTACCACACCCCTGATATCAGCTTTATCATCTTTAACCAGCAGTTGCTTCTCTTTGGTTTTAAGGTCTAATGAGAATAACGCTGAAGTATTGCGATCGCGAGAATCGATCATATAAATGACATCATTGCTTTTATTAAAGTCAATAATGCTGGTAGTCATTGTCTCATCTCTGGCGATAGTATCAAATAGAGTTGCATTACCTGAGTTATCGAACTGATAAACCTGATCGGAACCATCAGGCAGTTTTTTCTTACCAAAGCGCAGCTTGTAGTTGTCATCAACAATCAGAGCAAAATACTCATTATTTTCATAAACTAGTTCGCTTTTACCTGTAACGACATTAACCTTATAGGCATCAAAATACTCCTTTTTACGCGCATTGGTTCCAACTAGGATTTCCTCTGGAAAACTAGGGCTTATATCAAAAATTACCGCGCGGGCATTGTTTGGGGTTAATGGGGTAGACTTATTTGTTTCAATGTTGGTGCTAAAAAGCATGAAGTTCTCATTGCCTTCAACATCCTGTGCATAAATTATATGCTTGTTATCAAATGCCCAGGAATAGTAATCAATTCCCCGTTTTTTGTCATCAGTTACCGACCGAGCAGATTTGAATTGGGCAAGCGGTGCAATATGAACATTCATCACTCCATCTTTAGGAGCAAGGTACGCTATATTTTGCCCATCATAACTAAGAGAGACGCTTGTCTTCTCAGGATTGCCGAAAAGTATTTTTCGAGGAATTAACGCGTCCATTTTAATCTCAGATTGGGTTTCATCTCCACAGCTCATAAGCATCAGAGCCGGGATAATTAACATTAAAATTTTTTTCATAATATAAGCCAAATGATATATGGCAATTATTCATTCTTAAGTAAGATTTGTCAAATAGCTATATATGCCTAGGCAACGACCTTATGACTCACCTTATTCATAACCAATAACTTGAGTTTTTCAAAGCATTAAGCTGGAATCTAAATAAATAACTTGCAATGATGGAATAATATTGCCAAAGCCCGTCATTTCTGATATATTAACTGGCTTATTAACTTTAACTGAGCAAAATAATGCAAAATGGAAAAGGACAGGCCCCTCAGGCAAAGAATCCTGAGCAGGAGTATTGTGATAGCTATTCTGAAACATCTTCCCAGAAAGCCCAAGTTGATCAACTTCCAACCGGGATTCCGCAATCAAGTGAACTTCTTTTGGAAAATATGCGGAAGAACGCTATTATAAATTCTGCACAAATCCGCCAAAAGGTTTTTACTGAATTTGTAGAACAGCTTCAAAAAAATCAAATCACTCCACCTAAGGGATTTAATAACTTAGCCCTCCATAAGGCTTATAGTAAATTACCAGCTAGTGTGCCACCTACTTTAGACAATATTGCAAAAGAGTTAATAATTAATGACGGCTTTACAGGAGCAAATCAACGCAAGGTTATGTTGGCTTTAATGTGTGCTTATGTTAATCACTTTTCGGCAATTTTGGCATTTAACTCAAAACCTTCTATAAGCACCACTCAGCAGCCAATGCTTACACCACAAAAAGATCAGCCTGTTCCGGATCAGAAGGACCCTCCCTCTGCGCCGCAATCTCCTGCTCGCAGATTGAGTGGGGCTAGGGCTCTTCCTAAAAAGACACAATCTCACGATTTTACTCCTGAGCGCAGACCTTTCTCTAAAGCAGGCTTAACATCAACTAGTCCAGAGTTGGGATCGAAAGACGAGACTACAGCTAGTAAACTACCTCCCCCCAAGGTTAAAGTTTCACCTGAAATCCGTTCTCGCAGAGCTAGTTTGGAGGGAGCACCCCCATCGTACCGTCCAAGGACTGGATCAGATAGTATGATACCTACCCCAAATTTTAGCAAGACGCGTAGATCTAGTTTAGATGCCATTCCCCCTCAAAGATCTGGATCCATTAGTTCGACGACTGGCGCTATGACTCTAGTATCTTCTCCAGAAGCTGAGGCGAATAAAGCGCTACTAAAAACAAAGCGCAGTAGGGTTTATGACCTATTTATCCATGAACTTACTAGTAAGGGCTTTGATACTGGATTAATAAAAAGCGATATGGAGCTTTCAAGAGCTCTTATGGCAATGAATGGAAACTCTCTTACGACAGGTAATATTGCATCAGCGTTAATGAGCCAAATATCTAGTAAGGTTAAAAGGCTTCAGTTAGCTGATGTTAACGCTGCTTTAACAGAGGCTTTGAACAAAGCTAAACCAAGAGCACGATCGGGGTCATTGCCTATGGCTTTCCCACCTAAGCCACTTGAGTTAGGTTCTACTGACTGCAGGCAGCGGAGTAATTCTGCACCTAATTCTCCAGTAAAAGTAACTCTTTCGAAACCTTTCGAAAAGCCTCTACCTCCTGTATCACCTACTAACAGCATGTGGAAAAATTATCCGGAGTTTGATGAATGTTATGCAGAGTATGTTGAAGAGCATACGCCGGCTGGTGCATTCGATGAGTCGGCGGCCACATCACCATATCCTCCAGTATATGCCGGAGCACAAAGTTATATGGAAGCTACGGTGATACATGTAAGCAGCAACCCTAATAAGGCTGAGCCACCTTTAGGAGAAAACAAAGTGCCTGAAACCGCTACTGAAAACAAACCTATGCAAATGACCAGGTGTGATGCTGATGCATTCAACTATGCAAAAGATTCTACTCATCATGGCTCATTAAACACCCTTAATTATGAACCAGAGCATAGTCCATGGATTAAATTCAAGGGCGAATATCCTATTCAGGTTGCATTAAGTAATTTAACTGGAACTAGCCTTTCTCGCCCCTCACTTTATGAATATATGATGTACTCTATCGATAAGATTAATATGATGGCAGAATCTGGGCTAGCTCAGAAAATTACCCTACAAGACCTAAATAAGATAGTTGCGGGTAGTAATTACAGTCCTGCTCTGAAACAAAGTTGGCTTGATTATGTTGCAAACAAAGGGCAATTGGGCAAGGAAGAGGTTGGAGTCGTTTAGTCTATCCATTCTAATTTAGAAGGGCGCCTGAAATCAGATGCCCTTTTTTTAATTAACTAATTTCTTTGTAGCTTGTTTAATGTTGCTTTCGAGCAGGGATAATTGCGCATTCATGTCTAGCTCTTGAGCGACCAGGCTTTGCACTCTGAGGATTGCATCATTAATAATAGCATCCTTGAGGAATTCCATTATATGCTTCTCCTGCTGGACAATACGTGCCATAGCGAGTTCAGACTTCTTTTTGGTGATCCTTTCAACTTCCATATTAGCTTCTGAAATCAATACTTCCGCCTCTTCTTTTGCTTTAGCAATAATATCTTTGACATTTTGCTGGGCTTCCAGATGCTGCTGCTTAATAGCATTATAGAGTTGCAAAGCATCTTCATACATTTTCTTAGCTTCATTTAAGTTCTTAATCGCTTCTGCGGTATGCTTATCCAATGCGGCCACTATTAATTTTCTAATGGGTCTAAAGATAAGCCCCACAAATAGTACTGTTGCTACTGCAACAAGAAAAGTTTCATTAATTATTATCATGCTAAGCCTCTGGCGTTTTGTTTTTTGGTTTCAATTTTAGCAGGAAGAATAGCTTTGAATATTTCCTGACTTAATGTGACTGAATGTGACGAAACTTCGCCTTGCATCTGAGACTTGAGCCGCGACAGACGCTCTTCTTCTATTGCTAGTTTTTTTGAAAGCTCTCTTTCAAATTTATGTACTCGATCCTGCAGAAAGTCTTCAGCCTTTTCCTGAGCCATTAGTCGCAGCTCAGCACCTTCCGCACGCGCTTCAGCAAGAATCTTTTCGATTTCGGATTTAATTACCTTATGCTGCGCAAGCAGTTCATCAGCTCGCATAATATCATTCTTTACCTGAGTTTCCCTTTCTCCAACGACCTTTGAAATGCGAGGCATGAAAAAGCGGGAAAGAAAAATATATATGAAGGCAAAAACTAACGCTAACCAAAAGATTTGCGATATGAATAAATTGACTTGTTCCAGTTGCGGCATCTTAAATCCTATAGTTCAAGAAAACTACAGCAGTATAATCGTTAAAAACACTGCTTATAGTTCTCATTAGTTTAATGTATCACTTGAAGAGTAAGAGCATTGATATCACAAAAGCAAAGAGACCCAGCGCTTCAGCAAGTGCAGCACCGATAAATGCATTTTTAAATAGTTGCTTCTCAACTGATGGATTACGGGCAATACCACTTACCAGACCAGAGAAGATGTTACCAATACCGATCGCGGCTCCAACCATACCGATCGTGGCCAATCCAGCTCCGATAAACTTCATTCCCTGTACTAAAGCTTCACTTTCCATTTTTTAACTCCTTATAATTATTAATGATTACAAAATTTTAATGCAAATTCATCGCGTCGCTTAGGTATACACATGACAATATAGTAAAAATGTATGCCTGCAATACTGCAACAAAAATCTCAAAGCCCACAAGCAATGTCAGCAATGCAAAGGGGAAAATAGATACCATAGGAAACATTATAATAAATCCTGCGATCACTTTCATCGCTACGTGGCCAGCAGTCATATTGGCAGCAAGACGCACTGAAAGACTAACGGGTCTGACCAGATAGGCAAATAGTTCTATGGGTATGATAAAGGGAGCTATCAGCAGGGGTACGCCTTGGGGTAAAAACAGGGAGAAGAAATGAAACCCATGCCTGATGAAGCCGATGAGCGTTACGCTCAGGAAAACAAATATGGCCATGGCGAAAGTGACGACAATATGGCTGGTAACCGTAAAAGAATAGGGCACAAGACCAAGGAAATTGCATGCCAAAATAAAGATAAATAATGAGAATATAACCGGAGCGAATTTCTTAGCCTCAGGGCCCGCAGTACTATCAATCATATCAATAAGAAACCCATAAAGAACTTCGCCAAATGCCTGGATTCTACTAGGGATTTTGGTAGGATTCTTCACGCTTAATCCTAGCAATAAGAACACCACAAATACAGCAAGACACATAAAAAGCGACGAGTTGGTGAATGAAATATTGTAGCCAAGAAACTCAATAGGGATTATTTCTTTGATTTGAAATTGCTCTAGCGGATTATGAATCTTGTCTGCCATTTTCTTTGTCTATTTCTTTTAAATGGTCCTTATAAAAATTATAAAATCCTACTCCCGCTCCAGAGATCGAGAGTACAACTAACATTAGAGGTAATGTGTCCAATGCATTATCGACAAAATACCCGAAAAATGCTCCAACTGCAAGCCCTGATATCATATCAATGATAATTTTGCTAGAAGAGTCAGTATTAGCTAGCCTGCCGTCACCTTCTTTATCAGCGATTTGCTTACGGGCAGCAGCCACTTTCTTCTCGAGTTCGCGGAGTTTGGTCATACTATGATGGACATTTAAGTTCCTTCACATCCTCATCCAGCTGCTTTTTTATATTATTGTTAGCTGAGGGGAATTCTTTGCGCAGCTTAGCGTAGGTCGTGCAAGCCTCTTTGTTTTTGCCAAGTTTAGATAAAGCCTTTGCTAGCTTAAGCAGGTTATCTGCTGCCCGCGGCCCATTAACACTGCTTTGGTAACCTTTGAGGTACTGCACACCGGCTTTATCGTACTCGCCTTTTATGTAGTAGGTTTCACCTAGCCAATAATACGCGTTACCAGTAAACTCGGTATTAGGATGATCGTCGATAAACTTCTGGAAAGAAGTCCGTGCGCCTTTATAATCCCGAGCTTTTAAAAGCGAATATGCATCCTGATACTGCTGCTCAATGTTTGAGACTTTTTCCTTTTTCTCTAGGCTTGGGTCTTTTTTATCCTGAGGTTTATTATCTTTAGATTTGCCATCATCAATCAGTGGCTTTTCATCCTTTTTATCCTTCTTGCTTTTATCGTCTTCAAGAGACTTATCCAAATCATCAAAAAGGGTATGTTCCTTTTTTTTCTCAGAATGAGCCTGGGAAAGCTCGTTAAAACGAAACTCATTATCGGCAGATAGTTTGGTCATCTTCTCATTGAGACGCGCATTCTCAAATTGCAATTTTTCAACATCTCCGCGCAAAGCCCTTACCTGCTCTCGCAATTCCTCAATCTGAGCAAATGTGAGGGCGCTGGCACGGGCAGTTTGTTCCGGACTGCCCGGGGTATTAGGTACTGTATTCATTATGCTTAATTGCCTTTCCATGGCAGCCATGCTTCTTTCAAGCCTATCCACTTTGGAGGGGGAATCGTCATGGTAGGCAGGGTTAATTAATGGAGCAGTAGCCTGCGCTTCCTGCGCGACAGCAAGAGCTGGCAGGATCAGTGCGATAGCAGTATTAATAATAAATTTCATAAGCATATGATATTAATAATTTTATCCGGTACAAAAATGACCTTTTTTATTTCTTTTCCATCAAGCTGGCTTTTAACATTAGCAAGGTGTTGTAAAGCTTCTTGCATGACATGCTCCTGATCAGAACCTGCAGGCACAGAAATGGTTCCACGCATCTTGCCATTTATTTGTACAGCTAACGTAATTACATCATTGATCAGATACTTAATATTTGCAACAGGCCAGGTGATATTCGCCAATATATCCTCATGCCCAAGGTGCTGCCACAGTTCTTCAGTGACATGCGGCGCTATCGGGTTAAGAAGCTTAATTATGGTTTCCAGAGCTTCTCTCTTTAGATTTGCTGGCAAGGTGTGTTCAACAATGAAATTATTAAGCTCTCTAATGCGTGCGATTGCCCGGTTGAAATGAAACTTTTCATAGTCATTGCTAACGTTATGTATGGTCTGATGGATGATTTTAAATGCAGCAGCATCTTCTCCATTGGTGCCATCATCCGTGAATTCACCTACCATTTTCATCAAGCGGCATAAATATCGGTGAGCTCCATCAACTCCAGATGAAGTCCACTCAAAGTCCCTCTCGGGAGGGGAATCAGAAAGCAGAAAAAGGCGAGCGGTATCAGCACCATATTTGTTAATAATCGAATCGGGCTCAACCACGTTCTTTTTGGATTTACTCATTTTTTCCAGGCGCCCAATAGTAACTTCCTCACCGGATTCAGTATTAAAAGCCTTGCCTTCCTTCAGTTCAACTTGTTCTGGATATAACCAGTCGCCGGCTTTATCCTGGTAGCTCATATGACCTACCATTCCTTGCGTGAGGAGGTTGGTAAAGGGTTCTGAAATATCAAGATAGCCAAGTTTATTCATTACTTTGGTAAAAAATCGTGAATAGAGCAGATGGAGCACCGCGTGTTCAATCCCACCGATATATTGATCAACCGGCAGCCAGTACTTGGCTTCTTCTTTGTCGATACCGCCCGCAAACTGAGGGGAGCAAAAGCGCGCAAAATACCATGAGGATTCAACAAAAGTATCAAAGGTATCGGTTTCCCTTAGAGATGGCTTATTGCATTTTGGACAGGTGGTATACTTCCATGTAGGATGTCGGTCTAAAGGATTGCCTGGCCGATCAAAAGCGACATCTTCAGGCAAGGTCACCGGCAACTGATCTTTAGGAACGGGAACCACACCGCAATCATCACAATGTATAATCGGGATTGGGCAGCCCCAGTAGCGTTGCCGTGACACACCCCAATCGCGCAGTCTATAATGAGTCTCTCTTCGACCATGAGCCTGGTCTTCAAGTTCCTTAATAGCCCTGAGCTTCGCATCCGCAGTACTCAGACCATTTAGAAATTCAGAATTTATCAAAGTACCTTCACCGGTATAAGGCTTTAGGTTTATGTCCCACTCACCTTCGAGCGGCTTTACAACTTGGCGTATGGGCAAGCCATAGTTACGCGCGAACTCATGATCGCGTTCATCATGAGCGGGGCAACCAAAAATTGCACCGGTTCCGTATTCGCTAATCACGAAATTGGCAACATAAATGGGGATAGTCAGCTGATCATCAAGGGGATGAATTGCATATAACCCCGTAGCCAATCCTTTCTTTTCTTTGGTTTCGATCTCTGCTTCTGAAGTACCCATGTGATCACACTCTGCAACAAAGTCGCGTACCGCTTGGTCATCTATATTCTTAAGCAGAGGGTGCTGGGGAGATATGCCCAGAAATGCCGCGCCAAATAAAGTATCCGGGCGCGTTGTAAAAACCTCTATGGCCTCTGCCTGCCCTTTCACCTTAAATTTTACCAGTGCACCTTCTGAACGACCAATCCAGTTTTCCTGCATGACTTTAACTTTTTCAGGCCAGTGCGGCAAATTTTGCAACTCAGCAAGCAGCTCTTTGGCAAAAGCGGTGATGCGCAAGAACCATTGCTTCAGGCGTTTGCGTTCAACGAGGGCGCCAGAACGCCAACCCCGTCCATCAACCACTTGCTCATTAGCAAGCACTGTATTATCGACTGGATCCCAATTTACTATCGACTCTTTCTGGTAAGCAAGGCCTTCGTTAAGCATGTCGATAAACATCGCTTGCTCGTGCTTATAGTAATCTGGCAAGCAAGTGGTGATCTCACGGCTCCAGTCATAGGTAAGACCAATCGGCGCAAATTGGCTTTTCATCGCTTCTATATTTTGCAACGTCCAGGTTTTAGGATGAATTTTATTGGCGATAGCTGCATTCTCCGCAGGCAACCCAAAGGCATCCCATCCCATAGGATGAAGAACGTTATAACCTTGTGCGCGCTTAAACCGCGCTATCAGATCACCGATTGCATAATTGCGCAAATGGCCCACGTGAAGTTTCCCGGAAGGATAGGGGAACATTTCCAGCACAAAATATTTTTTGCGGGTTGGGTCTTTGACACTTGCAAATGCATTTTTTTCTTCCCAAATCTTCTGCCACTTCTCATCAATAGCACGAGTATACTCGCTAATCATTTTATTTTTCACACATTTGAATTTACTTCAGCTTATAATAGCAGGTAATTCAATAGTTTTAAATATTGAAATTTTAAAGAATCAAGAAGTCAGACGTGTTTGGACATATATCTGCGATACAAGCTAATACATCGATATCCTTGCCAACTACATATGAATTTAAGCAGGTTGTGTTACAATTACTTTCTGTTGTGCAATTTTTAATGGCATCAATCATCTGCTGATATTCATATACCCAGCTTAATTTTTCAATTAGCTCACCTAGACCAAGAGCTAAAGATACTCTTTCAGAACCAGTTATTTCTAAAATATCGATTTGACTATAGTTTTCAAACTCAACGCACCTTACAACATTATTGCTGTTTTTAAGCAATTCCCTGGCATCAGGTTTTGCCCGTTTTGAACAATCGAGCTCTTCAACAGTTTCTAATGCTGCAGTAATTTGACCTGCACCGAGATCCTTGAGTGCTTTTACCTGAGTGGGATTTTGGAACTCCAATGCTCGCTCTATATTGGGATCGGATTTTAAAACTGAAAGTGCGCCCACTACAGATTTAAGGGCAATAGGATCTGCAATGGGATTAAGCCTATTTGCAAATGATAACGCAGCATCAACATCGGTTAATTCTATCAAGATTCTTACATGGTATTCAGAAATAAATTGATCTGCCAAATGGGCTTTTTCCGGATCGGTGTGGTTTATAAATTCTTGAGCCCGTTCCTCATAATACTTGATAGGCAAAGATATAGCTGAATCATTTAGCGTGCTGCATTCAACTTTATGCATATGCAGTTTTGCTAAACAACTTAATGACAGCAATCCCTGCGCACCTATTTCTGTGCTAAATTCATCTAGCTTAGAAAAATTCCTTGCGATATAAGTAGTAACTGCGTTGAATGCCCACCTCTCATTGGAGGTAGAGCTCCTTGTCATACAAATCGCCATATCCGAGTCCTGACAAAATTTAAGGGGCGGGAAACCATTACTACATATCTCCTTCAACTTACTTATATTGTTATAGAAGTTTGGCAAATAACAAGCAGGAGGCACATAATATTGATGGTACATAAAAACTCCGTTATAAATTTTTTAAATGTCATTTAGATAACGAATATTAGCTTACCCTTCTTTAAACAACAATAATTTTTTACCTATTTATCGGTTAATTTTGCAACATGCTGATAAATAAACATTTTCAATATATATTTGTAAATTTTCAAAGATAACAGTTAAGCGTGCGCATGACAAAAAGTATTACTCTCAAGGCCATTAAAATAAAAATCAGATATACATTCCAATACATTTACACATTGATCTTCAACCTCAGGGGAAAGACATAATGCCTCACAACGATAATCTGCTTCACATCTTGCAACTCCATCAATGAAGTGCTGCTTACTACTCAAAATATAAAGTCGCACCCAACCCATATCAATAATCTGATTACCCAAATCAAGGGCGAGAGACACTTTTTCAGGGCCAACTATTTTTAGAATATCAATTTGCACTTGATTGCTAAATTCAAAACATCTTGAAGGATGGTCGGTATTTTTTAGAAGTTTTAATGCATCAAATTCAACATCATGAAAGCAAAGGTATTGCATACCTTTAGTAAGACACTGTTGCCCAATTTGCAAAGCTTCCGATACCTTATCTACTCCTAGTATACGCAGAGTCATTAGCTGACAACGATCTTGAAATTCAAATGCCCTCAGCACTTGAGGAGTCCCCTTCAAAACTTTGTATGCCGAAAACATGATATATAAGTCGCCTTGGTCTGCCATAGGACTAAACATCTCTATTAAAGGAATTGATTCCTCTACTTTTCCTATTTCTTTTAAAACCTGCAAATGGAATTCAGAAACAAATTGGTCAGCAAAGCTAACTTTTTCCGGTTCAGTTCTGTTTATAAACTCATAGGCTCTATATGCATAAAGTTTGTTGGGTAATGACATATTCTCAATTTTATTCTCAATTGAATCATCACTATTTCCATCGAGTTTATTCCCTTCATGTTTGTTTATTTTAAATATTAACTTTAGCCCCACACTGCTTAATATTCCTGGTACAAGATAGTGCACAGCTCTGAATTCAGGCTCATAGGCATATTCTTCTACCATAAATGCAAGATCAGTTAGTAAGCGGTCCTGCAATATAGGACCAAGAGCTAGCATATGTTGTCTAGTTTGCTCATAACTATTTGCAAACATTCTCCAAATTTGCACTCCAAGTGGTAAAGCGCTTATGAAATCCTTAAATACCGAATCTATACCATCTAAGACTTGCCGATTATAAGACGCGCACTCAACACTATGCATGTGCAATATTGCTAAACATCGCTCTGAAATTTGACTATGATTAGTAATATTAATGACAAATTTATCTATTTGTTCCCTATTAGAAACTAAATAATTCCTCACTACTCTATCAAAAGCATCCCTTAAGGGCACAAAATCTTCAAGTATGTATCCCAAGGATTTTCTAATAGGGCCAGCATAAGGCACATTTTCGCGCACTACAGGCGGAAGTGCGTTTTCACAGCTTTTCATTAATTTAGCTGCATTACTATAAATGCTTGGCAAATGACATGCAGGTAGAATAATATATTCACTCATAGGATCGACCCGAATTAGTTTTTCGAATCATAATCCATTTTACCTATATTTTAAAGGAAAATTGCAATTATTACAATTTTTTGATATTTCTCACTGAGAATGCCTGGTTTTTAATGTTGAAATAAGCCAGATCAGTCATTAAGAATTAACTATCTGCGCAAGCAGCCTGGGTTGTTATACCTATACAAGCTATAACATCTACCAGATGATCTTCACTATTGCTGTCTACATTGTTAGCTGCTGCACAAGTGCGTACCTTTTCAACCAATGCCTGTTGCTCATAAGGATGCGCAATTGGGTTTAGAGCATTTATAAATGGAAGAGAAGCTTCAGCATCCTGCAATGCATGAAGAACTTGTATGTGATATTCAGACAGGAATTGCTCTGCTAACATTGCGTTCTCTGGATTAGTACTATTGATAAACTCCAAAGCTTGAAGAGCATATTTTTTTCCTGGAAATGCCATATGAGCAATCTTATCTTCTATTGAACCCTCATCATATCCAGTTTCAGTATTTTTGTTCAGAAGCATATTAAAAAACCCAGTTGTATGTGGTAATTCACCTAACCCAGTTTCAATAATTGAGCTTAGTGTATCAAATATACTCTCATTTTCTTTTGAGCAGGCAACACTATGCATATACAATATTGTCACGCAATGCAGTGGTAGTGGCACAGGGCTAGGTAGATTACTTTGGGCAAAACTGTTAATTTCTTCCATATGGAAATCCCTATATGATGCAACTATAGTATCCACGTAGGTTTTTAGCGTAACTAAGCTTTCGCCCGCATAGCGATCTCCAGAAGCATAATATGACGGTGTCGCTATGAGATTAGGTGTGATTATAGAAACTGGAGGCAAACCATTGCTACATAATTCCATCAATTTGCTTTGATTATTGTAAAACTTGGGTAGATAACAAGCAGGTGGCACTAGATAGTTTGAATACATAGACTTCCTTTATTTTTATATATTAGCATCGAAATGCTAATATATGTTTATCGAATAAACAATATATTTTTACAAATTGTAATTGTATTTTAGCAATGCCGCTTTTAGAAAAGAAATTAATGATGTTCAATAAGTATTATTCTTTTGCAGGCTTCTGTGGGAATATATGCGCCATCAGAGTCATGACCAATTTAGACCAAAGTCCAAATTAGCCATGACTTTTTTGGAGTTAGGTCTAGATTAACCATTGAAAATCCAACACTTTGCATTTCTCAATGTAATTTCCTATCATAACAATTTCTGGAAATTCCCAACCAAATCTAACTTCTCCCATGAGAACGCGCCGTTTTCCATTGGCGCACGGCCAAAATGCCCGTAAGTTGACGTCACTTCATAAATCGGGCGATCAAGCTTTAAATGGTCACGAATGCCCCGGGGAGTTAAATCAATCGCATCATGAATTGCATAGATTATATCATCTTCCAGAAGTTTCCCGGTACCAAAAGTATTTACATAAATCGAGAGCGGTTTAGCCACACCGATCGCATAGGCAAGCTGTATCAAGCATTTGTCTGCAATTCCGGCCGCTACTAAATTCTTGGCAAGATAGCGCGCGGCATAGGCAGCAGAGCGATCAACCTTTGAAGGATCTTTGCCGGAGAATGCCCCTCCTCCATGCGGCGCCGAGCCCCCATAAGTATCAACTATGATCTTCCGACCCGTAAGACCTGTATCGCTCTCAGGTCCTCCGATTGTAAATTTACCTGTAGGATTAATATAGAACTTCGTATGATCATCAATCCAGCCTTTAGGCAGTACCTGATGCACATAGGGTTTGATAATGTTCTGAATTTCTTCCTGCGAATATCGGGTATGGTGCTGGATCGAAACCACAATACAAGTTGCCCGGATAGGCGTGCGATCATCATCATATTCCAAAGTAATCTGGCATTTCCCATCGGGCCCTAAGTCCATATCCGGCTTGGCTTTGATATCTGTCATAATCGCGCTTATTAACTTATGCGCATAATAGATACATGCCGGCATATAGTCTTGGGTTTCGCGGCAAGCATAGCCAAACATAATACCCTGGTCACCTGCACCTTCCACGCCAGTTGCAGCCCCGGTAACGCCTTGCGCGATATCAGGAGATTGCTTATGGACAAGATTGATGATCTGCACGTTTTTCCAATCAAATGGATCTTTGCAATAACCAATTTTCTTGATCGTAGCTCTGATTATCCTCTCCATTTCTTCCGTTTTCAGCCGGTGATGGCTTGCAACTTCACCACCCACCACCACATGATTAGGGGCTACAAAGCACTCTATTGCCACACGCGCCTGCGAATCATGGGTTAGATAAGAATCGAGGATTGCATCGGAAATCTGATCACAAATTTTATCGGGATGACCTTCTGACACGGATTCACTTGAGAAATGAAAGCCCTTGCGCTGATTGCTTTTTAACTGTTGTGTCATGTGACTCTATTTGATATTATTTTTAAAAACTCGGGCGATATCATATGTATGTAAAGTCAAATTTATTTCACCCTCAAACTCTTGTCCATGGCTTTTTTGGCCGCAAGGGTGGCGTTAATAACTCTCTGAACTGTTCCGTCAAGCCAGGGATCAGTGAAGCTGATGTGCAAGAAAATCGCACCATTATTTGCAGAAGCCTGGGTCTGGAGCTTGACCAACTCAACGTATTGGAGCAAACCCATTGCAATCGGGTGTATTATCCAATTGATAATACTATAACTGCAGAAGCCGATGCTATGGTAACAAACAAGCCTGGAGTTGCACTCGGTGTCCAGACTGCAGATTGCACCCCCATTTTATTAGCTGATCAGACCCATAAGGTAATCGGAGCTATTCATGCCGGTTGGAAAGGCGCCCTTGCCGGAGTGATTAGCAATACTGTAGCTAAAATGCAAGAATTAGGGGCAAAACCCGAAAACATAGTTTGCGCAATTGGCCCTACTATTCAGCAAGACACTTACGAAGTTGATAGCATTTTCCACAAGACTTTTCTTGAGAAGGACGCTGCTAACCTGAAATTTTTTAAGGACTCTACTCGCTCAGGCCACTATATGTTTGATCTTCCGGGCTACTGCTTTGCCGAGCTAAGAAGCACTGGAATAGAGAAAATTGATAATCTCAAGATCAATACCTACTCTAACCCTGATGACTATTTCAGCTTCAGAAGATCTACCCATCAGGGAACACCTACTGATTGCGGCAACCAGATGTCGGTGATTTCACTGCTTTGATTAAGTAGCATTTAAGCTTTTCTTCATCTTCTTATAGGCTTGCAAAGCGACATCGCGGGTGACTTTAAGGTCAACTATAGGCTTGGGATAATACTGAAGAATTACCCCCTTCTCTAACTTCCACGGCTTATGTATGAATCGAGGAGAAACCTCCACTAGCTCAGGTACATACTTCTTAACATATGCACCATCGGGGTCGAATTTCTCACCCTGAAGTACTGGATTAAATATTCGGAAATAAGGGGATGCATCAGTGCCACTGCCTGCAACCCATTGCCAATTCGCTGAATTATTCGCCAGGTCAGCATCAACCAACGTGTCCCAGAACCATTCAGCCCCTTTCTTCCAATGTATTAATAAGTTCTTTGTCAGGAATGAAGCGACAATCATGCGTATCCGGTTATGCATGAATCCGGTTTGCCATAGTTCCCTCATCCCCGCATCTACTATAGGTATGCCAGTTTCCCCCCTTTGCCAGGCACTGAGGTGCTCTGAGTTATAATCCCACGGGAAGTTCTCAAATTCCGCTCTATATGGCTTCTGGGGCAACTGCGGAAAATTACAGAGGGTATGGTATGAGAACTCTCGCCATCCTAATTCGGCTAAAAACCGCTCAGTATTTATATTTTTAGTATGACCAGCTCGGGTTACTTCATACCAAACTTGTCCAGGACTTATCATACCAAAATGCAAATAAGGCGAAAGATAGGAGCAAGAATTTGTAGCCGGAAAATCTCGGCCTAGTGCATAACCATTTAGTTTATTTTCTATAAAATCATACAGCGAATTGTGTGCTGCATCTTCGCTTATCGCCCAACGCGCCTCAAGTCCACCTGCCCAATTAGGTTTTAAAGGAAGTAGTTTCCAATCAGTCAGCGTGTCGCTTTTATAACTTCCAGAACTTTTTATGAACTTTGGTAGTGGCAGCGGGATTTGTGGTTGTGCCAAGGTATTTAAACAGTGTCGCCAAAAAGGAGTGAACACCTTAAAAAATGACCCACTATTATTTCTCACTTTTTCTTGCTCAAATAGCAAATATGAATGAAACTTCTTGAATTCAATACCTAATCCCTGAAGACTGGTTTCGAGCAACTCAGCCTCCCTAATCAAGTGTGGCTCATAAACTTTATTGCTGTACACAGCACTCACCCCTAATTCCTGTGCGGTTCGCGCTATAGTTTCTGAACTCCTACCGCGAGCCAGGATTAAATTTATTCCATATTTAGAAAAACTCGCAGCAAGGCTTTTTATAGCCTGATGCAACCACCATTTCTGAGCCCCACCTAAACTATAATCCCCAGGAGTCCGATCATTCAAAACATAAATCGGAATAACCTCACCTTGCTGAGCCGCATGATAAAGCGCAGGATTATCCAATAACCGTAAATCACTATGCAACCAGACCAGTATTTTTGACATAAGTCTAAGATTTCAGCAGTGCCATGTGTTCTGCGGCCAGCTCGATATAGTTTTTTGCAGATGTCCAGATGTATTCAATCTCTTCGGGAGTCAGGCTACGGAAGAATTTTGCCGGCACTCCTGCCCACAGCTCTCCTGACTTAACCAGTTTTCTTGGGGACATGAGCGCGGCTGCGGCAACCATCGCTTTGGATTCAATATGTACATCGTCGATGATACGGGCCCCCATGCCAATGAATGCATTATCTTCAATGGTGCATGCATGTAAAAGCGACATATGGCCAATTGTTACTCCATTACCAATGATAGTTGGACCATTGTTTCGGTTCACGTGGATTACCGTGCCATCCTGAATATTGGTACCTTCGCCTACCCTGATATAATTTACATCTCCCCGCAGCACGCAATTATACCAAATGCTTGCCTTGGCTCCGATCTCAACATCTCCAATGATAACGGCATTTGGACTGATAAAAGCATCTTTAGCTATTTTGGGATAGATGCCATTATAAGGTAGAATTGTTGCCATTGTTTACTCATCTTCAGGTGTTTCAAAAACAAAATGGCGCGAGCAGTATGGGCACAAGATTTCATCTGTACCTTCCTTTATATCCAGGTAGACTTTTGGATGCCCCAACTCTCCACCACCCCCGTCACAACTGACATGCCTTACGTTGACTACAATAGTGTCTCCTTGTTTTTTCATATTTTTCACTTATAATGCCATTCGTATTAGCATAAATGTGCTTAAAGAATAATGCAATCATCAGAAATGCCCAAACAACAAAAAAACGAAAGCGGTTTGCAAAATAATAATTGAGAAGTATTGTAATTGTATGGTGCAAGAAAAAAATATAAAAGAAATTCAGTTTGATGATGCCCTGGGTGAGCGCTATCTAGCTTACGCTTTATCAACGATCATGTCACGCTCCCTTCCTGACGTTCGGGATGGGCTTAAGCCTGTACACCGGCGGTTGCTTTATGCAATGCTCCAGCTCAAGCTGGATCCCAAAACCGGATTCAAAAAATGCGCGCGTATCGTAGGTGACGTTATCGGCAAATTCCACCCTCATGGCGAACTTTCAGTTTATGATGCTTTAGCCCGTATGGCACAGTCGTTCTCATCTCGTTACCCACTTGTCGATGGCCAGGGAAATTTCGGCTCAATTGATGGCGACTCACAGGCCGCTATGCGTTACACCGAAGCCAGGCTTACGGATTACGCTACGCTACTCCTCAACGATATTAATAATGACACCATAAACTTTCGTCCGACTTATGATAACAGTGACGAAGAGCCCACACTGTTACCGTCAGCGGTGCCAAATATTCTTGCAAATGGTGCCGAAGGGATTGCAGTGGGTATGGCGACTTCAATTCCCCCTCACAATCTGGTCGAGCTCTGTGATGCGATTTTGCATTTGATAAAACACCCTAACGCCCATATAGAATCCCTTCTGAAGTTTGTCAAAGGCCCTGATCTGCCAACTGGTGGGACGATTGTTGAACCGTTTGATAGCATCCTTAAATCCTATGAGACTGGCCGAGGCAGCTTCCGCTTGCGAGCTACCTGGGAAAAAGAAACCCTGGATAGAAATCAATACCGTATTGTAGTCAGCGAGATTCCTTATCAAGTACAAAAACGTGTACTCATCGAAAAAATGGCGGCGCTTTTTTCAGCCAAGAAGCTCCCCTACCTCGAAAGTTTTCAGGATATGTCTGCAGAAGACATTCGCCTGGTACTGATTCCTAAGAGCCGCAATATCCCGGCTGAATCTATTATGGAATCCTTATTCAAGTGCACCGACCTTGAAGTCAGGGTACAGCTTAACATGAATGTACTCGATGCGAATTCTTCGCCTCAAGTCATGAATTTAAAACAGGTTCTAGAGAGTTTCATCGCCCACCGCCATGTAATTGTTAAAAGAAGGTTGCAGCATAGATTAGGTAATATTGACCACCGCCTGGAAATTCTCGCCGGACTTTTGATTACTTTCCTTAACCTGGATGAAGTCATTCGCATCATACGCGAAGAAGATGAGCCTAAAACCATTATGATGAAGAAATGGAAGCTTACAGACTTGCAGGCTGAGTCCATTCTCAATACCAGATTACGTGCCTTGCGCAAACTTGAAGAGCTCGCCATTCAGAAAGAAAATGCGGAACTGATGTCTGAGAAGAAAGAGATTAAGAGCATACTTGCTAATGAAAGCAAGCTTCTGGAAGTGATAGCTGAGGAAATCAAAAAAATTCGCACTCAGTATAGCAAACACCCTCTTGGAAAAAGGAAAACTTCAATAACTGCAGCACCTGCTTTCGAGGTCATAAACCTTGATTCGTTTACTGAGAAAGAGCCGATCACTATAATTTGTTCTGATATGGGATGGTTGCGGACCATGCGAGGACATAATCTGGAGAATATTCGCTATAAGGATGGAGATAAACAGGGCTATATCATCGAGGGACTTAGCACTGATAAGGTTTTATTTTTCTCAAATTATGGTAAGTTTTATGCTTTATCTGCGGATAAAATCAGTCGAGGCAAGGGCGATGGCGATCCTATCAGGCTGGTGTTTGACTTGCAAGCAGATGAAAATATTCTGACCATGTTTAAATATATACCCGAAGAGAAATTCCTGCTCGCCTCATCCGACGGCAAAGGCTTTATAATTCAGGCACAAGATGTGCTTGCTCAAACCCGAAGTGGTAAGCACGTTATGTCAGTTGCTGGCCCCGAAGCCAGGGTATGCGCCAAACTCACCGGCACCTTGGCAGTCACAGTAGGTGAAAACCGCAGGCTGCTTGTGTTTGATCTTTCAGAAGTACCTATGATGAAAAAAGGTCGGGGGGTGAGCTTACAGAAGTTCAAGCAGGGTAAGCTGGTTGACCTAAAGATTATCAAAGATGAACAGGATTTTGCCAAACTTATGGGCGGCACCTCAAAGAACCTTGAGATGTGGAAAGGAAAACGGGGTGGCCAAGGGCGGTTAGTACTTGGAAAATTATGGGTAGACAAATGAAGTTCAGACTAATTATCTTATCTATTGTCATTGCTATTATTCTGGCAATTGGTGTAGCCACTAATGTTAATCACGAAGTCGTCTGGTCGGAAGCCGATTTCAATCATACCTACGCAAACCTGGATATTGCCGACTATGAGAAGAATCATGATTCAGCGCACTTGAGCGACCATATAGGACTCGATAAAGAAAAGCTGGTGGCGCTTTTACAAGCTGATAAGCGGCTAAAGTCAGCGTCGACTTATCCTGACCAGGAAACCGCAAAGCTTGCAATCACTACCGTTCTTTCCACTAACTCAACCAAGATAGTGAATTGGCTGAATCATCCGGGCTCACCCGACAAAAAATCCTTCCATGCTAAATTTGAAAAACCTGTCGGCTCAGGCATTAAGCGCAGCAATATGGAAAAAGTCATCCCCTTACAAAAGGCTGTAGTGGTTTTAGTCAAATTAAAATCCAATGGCTATAGCATAGCGACCTCGTACCCAGAATAGGGGTTTTGACGTTGCTAGCGCCAGGTGAAACCACCCGAGAAACCCTGAGATCCAGCTCGTATGTATATATATTTTACAGGCACACTAAGATTTTATGTTTATAGATAGGAGAATGTCTGATATATTGATAAAAATTCTATTTTTAAAAAATGGAATTTTTGAACAATAATATAATTACTAATGGGTATAATATGGAACAAACAGGCGTAGTAAAATGGTTTAACGGTGAAAAGGGCTATGGCTTTATTAAACCAACAAATGGAGCACAGGACGTCTTCGTTCACATGAGCGCCTTAGAAGAAGCTGGTCTCAGAACCCTTAATGAAGGGCAAGAAGTTCAGTACGAGTTGGATACTTCTCGTGGGAAAACTTCTGCGGTCAACTTAAAGCTAGTGAATAAATAGTTTTACATTAACAGGCAAAGTAGCTCTCATCGAGTTACTTTGCTGTTATTAACAATCAACTTTCTAAATGCCTTCTGCATTTAGCCTCTCGTACAATCCAATCTAAAGATACCTTTTAAGATCTTGCATAGAACAGTAATATGAGCCTATTGCAGGCCAAAACTCATTGGCGCATGCCAGCGCCGCGTTCAAAAATTCGGCTCGCAACGTTAAAAAGTATAACGATTATAGCTAAGAGAATGAATATATAAAGCGTGGTATGAATGCTGTGCGCCTGCGTGAACGCGTGCCGGAATAGTTCTATCATATAAAAGATCGGATTGAGCATGATGATCTGCCTCCAAAATGCCGGGAGAACTTCCAGGCTGTAGAATACCCCTCCTAGAAACGTAAGCGGCGTTATGACAAATGTTGTTACCCAGGATATATCATCAAAGTTCTTAGCCATGAATGCGTTTATCAGCCCGCCCAAAGCAAATATAGTTGCGACAAGTAACGCGACGAAGATGGCAAGAAGCGGATTGCTTATAGAAATCGGGGCGAATATTCTCGCCACAAGGAAAACCACACAGCCAATGGTCAATGAGCGAACAATGCTGCCTGTAAGATACGCAGCAATCACTATATAACCGGGTGTTGGGGAAACTAATATTTCCTCCATGGAGCGTTGAAATTTGCCAATAAAAAATGAGGCAACACTGTTTTCATAGGCGCTCATCATGATCGCCATAATTACCAGCCCAGGCGTAATGAATTCCATATAGGTTGTTGAACTCATCACTCCTTCCAACCGTGAGCCTACCAGTGTACCAAAAACCGTAAAATAGAGGGTGCTTGTGATGATGGGAGGCAGAATAGTCTGCGTCCAAATCCTTATCAATCTCACGATTTCGCGTTTTGATATGGTTTTATAAGCGATAAATTTCTCTGTCCAATTCATGAGCTGGCACCTGATTTTTTAGTGAGTTGCAAAAACAATTCTTCCAGTCGATTGACCTTATTTCTCATGCTTTTGATCTTCAATCCATCCGCGGAAAGGCTAGAGATAATGTCACCTATACATTCATTTTTAGTTATAGTTATCTCAATAGTCTTACTATCGATCAGGCTCACGTTTTTATAAGCTGCCAGCTTCTTTGAGGATTTCACTTCGGTTAACAAATCCATGATAAAGGTTTCGGTTTGCAGCTTATTTATAATGCTCTTAACCGTACCATGTTTCACAATTTTACCATCATTAAGTATGGCGAGTTTATTGCATAAATGCTCGATTTCCTCCAAATAATGGCTGGTGAGAATTATGGTTTTACCCGCTTTGTTTAGCTCTTTAAGAAATTCCCAGATCAGGTACCTTACTTCAATATCAACTCCTGCAGTAGGTTCATCTAAGATCAGTATGTCAGGCTCATGCACCAGCGCGCGGGCTATCATTAGCCTGCGTTTCATACCTCCTGAATAGTTCCGTGTGATCTCATTTCTTTTACCCCAGAGCTGCAGCACTTTGAGATATTTCTCGGCATTGCGAAAAGCAGCTTTCGAATCCAGGCCATAAAATCCCGCCTGATTGACAACTATGTCTATCGCTCTTTCAAACATGCCCAGATTGATTTCCTGAGGAACTATACCTAATAGCGATTTAGCCTCATTCTGATTGAAATCGATATCGTGCTTGGAGATAAAAACTTTGCCAGCAGTTTTGCGAACCAGGGAATTAATAATGCCGATTATCGTAGTTTTGCCAGCACCATTTGGCCCCAAAAGCCCGAAGAAATCACCTCTGTGAATTTCCAGATCGACACCTTTTACAGCATGAACTCCATTAGGATAGGTTTTTTCTAAATTCTCAAGCTTAACAGCAACCATTTTTTCAGCACTCGCAATAGTGATTTAACTAATATAACTAGATTTTTAGGCAATTAATACTCAAAAAATAATTGCCAACTTATTTTAGCAAGCACAAATTTATCAAAATATAGTGCCCTGAACTTAAATTTGCTATATAATGCCCTTAAGAAACGTAACTTAGGTTTTGCCATGTCAGAAAAAGTTATGCCTAGAGTCGACATCGCGTTTAAGAAACTTTTTGGAGTAGATGAAAATAAAGATCTACTCATCTCTCTTATCAACTCAGTAGTATCCAAAGAAGATCAGGTCGAGACTGTTGAGATCTTGAATCCTTACAATTTCCAGGATTTTAAGACAGAAAAATTATCCATACTAGATGTAAAAGCTAAAGGACCTACCGGCAAGCGCTACTGCATAGAAATTCAAATCAGCGATGACGGGGATTACGATAAAAGAGCTTTGTACTATTGGGGCAAAGCGTATACTCAGCAGCTATCAATCGGAATGGGTTATTCCAAGCTAAATAAAACGATAGGAATTCACATATTGAACTTTATAAGCATTCCTGAAACCAAAAAATATCATAATGTTTTCCGCCCAACTGAGACAGAAAGTAGTGTGCATTATTTTAAGGATATGGAATTGCACACCATTGAGCTCAGCAAATTTGAGGATCAGATCAAAGGAGAGCAGCTAAATGAAGCAGATGAACTTAAGCTGCTATTGTCGAAAGTAAAGACTTCACTTGATAGGTGGGTAGCATTCTTAACCCGGCATGATTTATTAAACAAACGAGATCTACCAGAAGAATTAAAAGATCCAGAGCTAGAGAAAGCTCTAGAAGTTATTGAAGTAATGAATTTGAGTGATGAAGAAAGAGATGCCTATGAAGCACATTTACACTGGTTACGTATTGAAGAAAGCACTCTTAAGAAAGCTAGGGAGGAAGGTATAGAGATAGGAGTGGAAAACGTGGTTAAAAATATGCTAGCTCAGGGTATGTATATAGAGGTGATCGCAAAGTCTACGGGCTTGACTATAAAGAAAATCAAGACAATAAAGAAGACCGCTAATGAATAGAAACAGCAAATGATGCTTAATAATAGAATGCTAACTAAAGCTATATGGATCTACATCAATCTTTATTTTAACATCGCGAGCAATTGGTATGGATCCAAGCCATTGCTCAATGATTTTTTGGATATTCACTGAACGCTGCGCAATGATAACAAAGCGGTGGCGGTACTGCCTGCGCAATAAAAACAATGGTGCAGGCGAAGGCCCCAGCACTCTGACTTCATCCAAGTCAGGGGCCGCCTTGCTAAGATCGCGAGCGACCTGTAAATTTCGCAACTCATTGTGGCTAGTCAAAGTGATCAGAATAATACGCGTATAAGGAGGCATATTGGCAGCTTCTCTATCTGCTAGTTCAGCAGATATGAAGGCACTTCTATTGCCTGAAATCAGGTTCTGTAACACGATATTATCTGGGTCATAAGTTTGGAGCATAACTTTGCCACGATCAGATTCACGACCTGCGCGCCCTGACACCTGATACAATAATTGATATGTGCGTTCAAGCGCGCGAATATCGCCGCACATCATGCTGCTGTCCGCATCGACAACACCAACAAGATCGAGTTTGGGAAAATGCAAACCCTTTGTAACCATTTGCGTACCAATAATTATATCGACTTTATGATCAGTAATGCTCTGCAAAATACCCTGAACAAGTTTGCGGTTAGTTACTGTGTCACTGGTAAGAACAACTGTGCGAACATCGGGAAAAGCACGCTTAACCTCTTCTTCCAGTCTTTCCACCCCAGGACCCACTGCATACATTTTATCAATGCTCCCGCAATTGGGACAGACTTTACTGGCAGCCTCCTTATGACCGCAATAGTGGCACTGAAGAATGTTCTGACCCCGATGCTCGACAAGAAAGAAATTACAATTGGGGCAGGCTAGTTTATGCAGACAATTACCACATAAGGTTATTGGAGAATACCCACGCCGGTTCAAAAAAAGCATTGATTGTCGATGTGCCTGCAGATTTTTTCCCAGCTCTTCTTTAAGTGGGGGTGAAAGCCACTGCCCTTTTGGCATTAACTGCTTACCCAAGTCAATGATTTGCACTTCGGGTAAAATACCTTCACCATACCTGCTGGTAAGGTGGAGTGATTGGTACTTGCCACTTATACTGTTATAAACCGTTTCAACCGAAGGGGTTGCCGATGATAAAATTACCGGCACACCTTCAATGGATGCACGCAGTACCGCCATATCGCGTGCATTGTAAATCTGGCTCTCCTCCTGCTTAAAAGACTGATCATGTTCTTCGTCCACAATGATCAACCCTAAATTGTCAAATGGCAGAAAGAGGGCGCTTCGTGCACCTACAACAAACTTTGCGCGGTTCTTATAAACATCAAACCAGCCTTGCCGACGAAATTTCGGAGTCAGCGCGGAATGCCACTCGAGCGGCCTAAAGCCAAAGCGCACCTCAAAACGCTCTATAAGCTGGCTGGTAAGAACTATTTCCGGCAATAGCACCAATGCCTGCCTACCTTGCTTGATGGTTTCGTATATGGCATCAAGATAGACTTCAGTTTTACCTGAACCTGTAATACCATCGAGGACGGTAACGCTATGACCTGATTTTAATTTGGCAATGATCTCCCCAGATGCCTTCTTCTGTTCAGCGGTTAGCGTAGCGAGCTCAGCATTATTCACCAGTTGCGGCTCAACTTCCTTAAGCTCCTTAAAGAAAACCTCGCGGGCGCTCAATACCATTTTGAGCACCATGCCTTTAGGAATAATATTATAAGCTGCAACCCTATCGATAAAGCTAAGTAATTCCGGCTTCAGGCAAAAGCCTTCTTTGCACTCGGTTATGGTCTTAAGAGTACGCGTATTATTCTGTGGCTTATTATGCCATACTACACCAACCTTCTGTACTGAGCGAAAAGGAATTGTAACCACCTGCCCAATAGCCAGGTTACCTGAAGCTTGATAGGTAAAAGTACCATTAAATGGCAAAGGCAATAAAACCTCAATTTTGTTCATGGTGAACTTTCCTAACTAATGCGGACTAGTCTACAACCTTTAACTACCAATTTCAATTTTATTTGGACTTAGCTTCAAAAGAGTTTGTTCTTTCCCAGCTGCCTGCAGGGCTTTGTTTAAAAAAATTACATCTGATAGACTGAGACTCAAGTCCTTTTATGTGTGTTTTAACAAGCTCATACGCGATCCTATCACCTTCCTGAACCATCAATATCACCTTCTCAAAAACTTTGGTATTTGAAGGCAATTTTGCCCCAGTTATTGCAAGGATGTTGGCGTTGTTGAGAATATCTTCCGCTGTGCTAAGAAGTATGGGCTGTTCCAAAGGTAAAGGATCATTGGCACTCGCATGAGTTAAAAATGCCAGCTGCTCAAATGTCCAGAGCAAATCATCGCATTCCCGCATAAAGTTCTCGTCATCGCAAAACACATGAATTCTATTGTTTCGCGCGACCACTTGCTCAAGCAGCTTGGGAAATGCCTTCTGCCACGGCGATTTCTGCAGAATGTAAATATTGGCTTCTGTCATAGCAACCTATCTGCAAAGGCGTCAAAAAGCTCCGTCCTACCGTTTGAGTCATTAAACTTCTGGTAAAGTACAGCTTTGGAAAGATCTCTGCCGCTTTGTTCGATACACACTAACCTTCCACCTTCTGCAAGCTGATTGAGTAAACTCTCGGGAGCTTTATCAACTTTGCCATTAACCATTATTGCATCGTATGAAGAGATTTCGGGGGCTCCAGAAAATAGCTCTGCTGTTTTAACCGCAATATTATTTATCTGCAGCCTGGGCAGTATGGTTGCCGCCTTAACTGCAAGTTCAGCCTGACTTTCTATGGCAATAACTTCCTTAACAAGTTGTGCAAGCACTGCTGTCGAGTAACCCGTACCACACGCAATATCCAAAACTCTATCCTGTGAATGCAATTTTAAAGCCTGAATCATACGGGCAAATATCTCAGGTGCAAGCATAAACCTGCCTTCTCCCAACGGGATCCTCCCATCAAAATAAGCTACTTCCTGCCATTGGCTATCGACGAACTCATGTCTAGGCAATTTCATCATCGCATCCAAAATTGCCGGCTGCACTACCTGATTAGTCATTATTTGATTTGTCACCATATTAACTCTGGCTTGAGCAAACTTGTCCATAAATCCTCCGAAGTGGTTGTGAAAAGAGTAATATGTAACCCAATAGGAAGCAATAATATTTGCTGAATAGAATTTATAGGATATAATTTAATATATAACAGTACGTTGGGTCATTTATTAGTACGATTTAAAAAATGGGGAGTATGGATAAAAATCAGGGAAAGGACTATAGTGATTTTGAATCACTTGATGATTTTGATCAGGCCGACACTGAAAGGAAACTAGCCGTCGATCCATATGCTCTTAAACAACAGGTCGCCGAATTTCGCCAAAAGCTTGAGGCAAGTAAAGATCCTCTTAAACAAATGAATAAGAAAGCTGCGGAAACCTTGCTTGAAGAACCAGCACCCGCGCCCAAAGATGTCGCAAGTGATGTCGGGTTAACGCTTGGCGATCGCCTTGTAAAAAAAGGAGTTATCTCAAAAGATCAACTGGAAATTGCCCTAAAAGAGCAACGCGAATCCCTTGAGAAAACTGAGCTTGGAACCATACTGGTTGAGTTGAACTTTATAACCGACACAATACTGTCGCAGATTTTGTCAGAAGCTTCTGGCGTAAAATCTTTGGATTTGCGCGCAATGAGGTTAGATCCTGAGCTTATAAAGAAGATACCAAAAAACATTGCGGTTCAGTATAAGATTATCGCAACCAACTTAGAAGGAGATGAGCTGCATGTCGCCACTTCTGACGTTTATAACGTATTGGCTATAGATCAAGTTAAAAAGTATTTTCATAAGAATATTAAAATAATCCCCTTTTTCGCCAATGACTTCCAGATAAGTGATGTTATAGACCAATACTATGACTATGAAATGGATATGCATGCTATCATCAAGGAAATTGAAACTGGGGAAGCTAGCTATACTGGTCAAGAAGAAGGCTATACTAATCCCACAGTACGTTTAGTGGATTCTATTGTTATGCACGCCGTAAAGCTGGGTGCATCTGATATACACTTTGAGCCGGAAAGCGAATTTGTTCGCTTGCGTTATCGCATAGATGGTCGCTTGATGCAGATCCTAAGCTTCCATAAAGAATACTGGTCTGCCATTGTTGTCCGCATCAAAATTCTCTCGGGGATGAATATCGCTGAATCTCGGAACCCACAAGATGGGCGTATTACTATCGCCATTATGGGCCGAAAAGTTGACTTTCGTATTTCCACCATGCCCACAATATTTGGAGAGAATATCGTAGCTCGGATTTTGGATAAAAGCCGATCTCTGGTTTCGCTGGATGAGCTTGGTTTATCTGAGTTCAATATAACACTACTAAAAAAATTGCTTAAACGACCAGAAGGCGTTGTAATCGTAACGGGTCCTACTGGTAGCGGCAAAACTACAACGCTATATGCGGTGCTTTCCTATATTAACTCTATGGAAGTTAATATAATGACTATGGAAGATCCAGTGGAATACCAACTTCCCATCATCAGGCAATGTCAGGTGCGAGAAGATGCCGAGCTCAATTTCGAAACTGGAGTTAGAACTCTGATGAGGCAAGATCCAGATGTCATTTTCGTTGGGGAAGTGCGCGACCAAGAAACCGCAACCATGACTATACGCGCATCTATGACTGGACATAGGGTGTTTACCACTTTGCATACAAACGATGCGATTGGTGCTGTTCCCAGGCTAATTGATATCGGAATCCGGGGGCCACTGCTTTCTGGAAATATTATTTGCTCAATTGCACAGCGCCTTGCTCGAAGGCTTTGCTCCGCCTGCAAACAAACCTATACTGCATCACCAGACGAGTGCAAAATTTTAGGCCTAGACCCATCAAATCCATTACAACTTGCTAAACATACAGGTTGCGCTAAATGCTTCCATACAGGATATAAAGGTCGGATAGCAATATATGAGATATTACCTATAGATACTGAACTCGATGAACTCATTTATCGTGAGGCATCTCGTAAAGAAATATTCACCTATGCAAAGTCTATTGGCTTC
Source organism: Alphaproteobacteria bacterium (assembly GCA_013288625.1). GTDB lineage: Bacteria > Pseudomonadota > Alphaproteobacteria > Rickettsiales > Midichloriaceae > JABDBN01. The sequence continues at coordinate 31,751 of JABDBN010000002.1, forward strand.
AGAGCTATGCCAGAAGACGCCATAGAAAAGATTGTCGCAGGAGTTACAGATCTTGAAGAAATTATCCGTACAGTAAACATGACCGAGAGAATGAAAGATGTCACTATACTCATATAAAGCTGTTGATGCAGATGGCAGAACTGTAAAGGGCAAATTGCCTGCTGATAGTGAAGCAGAGCTTGAAAGTAAACTAAAACAATCCGGACTTGATGTTATTGCAGTTAATGAGGTTAAGAACATAGGTCTGTTCTCATTTTTTAGCAAAATCGATATTAAGGAGATCATACTTGTTTGCATACATTTATATCACCTTGAAAAAGCTGGTGTGCCTATATTAGATTCAATCGCTGATCTCAGAGACACCTCTGAGAATGTAAAAGTTAAACAGATAATGATGGATATTTACGATGCTCTAAAGAATGGCAAACTTCTTTCTGAAGCTTTGGCAAAGCACCCACTAATGTTTGATAATATCTTTATCGGACTCATGAAAGCCGGGGAAAAAACCGGTAACTTTGCCGATGTTTTCTTTCATCTAGAGCACCATTATGAGTGGGTTGCCGAACTGCGCAAAAAAATTAAGAAGGCGATTTCATATCCTATTTTTCTACTCCTATTAATGTGCGGTGTAGTTTCTATCATGATGATATTTGTTATCCCCAAGCTCACTGTATTTCTTGAAGCACAGAATATACCTTTGCCTGGGTATACCATAGCTCTAATGAAAACTTCAAAATTTATACAGCACTTTTGGTGGGCACTGCTTGCCCTTCCTATAGTTACCTTTGTTTTGGTAAGACTAGGTTGCGCAAGTTCAAAGAAATTTGCTTACAATGTGGATCTTTTCAAGCTGCATATGCCAATAATGGGAACTGTATTAAGGAAAATTGAAATCGCCAGATTCTGTCACTTCTTTGCTATTATGTATAAAAGTGGTATTGGGATATTGGAATGTCTGGATGTATCACTCAGCATAGTGCAGAATTTAGTTCTTAGAGAAAGCATTGCAGAAATTAGGCATCAGGTTTCAGAAGGGAAAAAGATAACTATGGCGATTGCTGATTCAAAGCAATTCCCCGTCCTGGTTATCAGAATGTTTAAAGTAGGTGAAGAAAGCGGAAATCTTGATCAAGCTATGAACAACATCAATATGTTTTACGATGCTGAAATCAACGCTTCGATTGAAGCCATGGTTGGAGTGTTACAGCCTTTGCTGACATTTGTGATGGGAGGCTTGCTCATGTGGATTACTGCAGCAGTATTTGGTCCGGTTTATGGTAGTTTTGGAGTTAAAAAGTAATAGCAATGCAATATCGTAAATTTAATTTTTTTATTTCATTAGCGTTTTTTATAATACTTGCATGCACTACGCTACTCGCTACTGCTTACAACATGATCACAATTACCAGCCTGCCATCCAATAACTTTTTTAACGCCCTTTCCGCAAATAATAGTGACGAAATCAAAGCCACAAAACAATATAGCATTGGCGTTGTTGTCCCACATGGGTTTCTTGGAGAACAGGAAGAATCCAAGCGCATGTGTATCGCAGCCAACAAAATGGGTTGGCATTGCTATATTATGAGCTACAATTGGCAGCATCTCAAAGATAGCGAGGTAGTTACTAAAATCTACCGTTTTATCTGGGATAGATTCACTAGTATGATGGGCGTAGATTTTATTATAGAACTTCAACCAGCATATACTAGGGTTTCCCCACTTGGAAAAATTACAACCTTTTTGGCGATATCACAAAATATGTCAGCCACGTTGGGAGATATTTCTGTGACATTTGACTTAGGTGATGACAGCTATAGAGAACGTCACATACAAAATCTGGATAACTATCACGAAACTTTCTGGCGTTATATAGGAGATTATGATGGTTTCATCGATGCTGGCTTCCGCTATGGCTGGCTGAAAAAATTTAATCTGGCCATGTATACCAGCTCACAAAACCAGATGGGTTCTGAAATCAAACCTATTCTTGAGGGATTTAACAGCGTTTATGCCACAAATTTTATACCTATAGAATATAAGGAGTTGTTTTATTGTGGAGATAATTTAGACCCACTAAGGGGTTCTGCAAAATACAAATTGATTATGACAGAACTAGCAAAAAAGGACTATCTCAACGTTTACGGCACGGAAGGCAGCTGGACCTTTATCCCTGAGGCTTACAAGGGATTCATTCCTTCAGATGGCTATAGTCTGATCAGAACCATGCAGGACTCGGGCATTTCTCTCATATTACATAGTAAAAACAACCTGAGAGATGGCATTCCGAGCGCCCGAATTTTTGAAGCTGCAGCAGCCAGCACGGTGATTATTAGCGATCAAAATAAGTTTGTTAAGCAGGAATTTGGTGACTGTGTACTTTATATTGATGTTAAAAAACCGGCTGAAGATGTGGTTCAACAAATCGACACCCACGTCAACTGGATTAGAAATAACCCGGACAAAGCTAAGGCTTTGGCTAAGTGCGCGCATAATAAATTCAACGCAAATTTTCAACTTGAATCGTTACTTCAGGAAGTTGCTAGCACTTATGAAGAGCTAAAAGTATTGCGGGCCCAGAAAACCGATTCGCCACAAGAACAACAACCAGAGCAATAAGCCATTTGAATTTTAGTTGGAAATATGGTATCATAATAGTGTCGCAAGACTATAGTAATAAACGCTGCTTGTAATAGGCTTCTTGGACCCGGGGGCAGTACCCGGCGCCTCCACCATTAAAGATTTGAGAGAATTATGGGGGCGAAACAGCTTCGACAGGGGTTCAAAAGAGTGGTTTTTACTCGGTATGATACCGCCGATTACGGGTCAATAATCTAAATGCAAACACAAATTATGCATTTGCTAATGATAACGATCCATATAAAGCAGCAGCTGCTGCTTAATGATCACCATCATTAACGCGGTTCGGGGGCGCCGGGCAACAGAAAGCCCCCATTTCTCATTGCATAAGCGCGCGTTTTGGGTTACCTTTAAGAAAAATATTATGGTTTTACGTGGAGCCTAACTTACAAAAATTTTATAGCAAATTCCCTATTATTGAACTCGGCGATGTTAAGCTTAGGGATCTAATGCTTTCAGACAGACAGGATTATTTCGATATGATGAATGATGAAGAAGTCGCTAAATTTCAATCTGATGAAGATGTGCCCTCCACTCTTGAAGAAGCCGAGAATGAAATCAAGTTTTGGGGCGGCCTTTTTTACCGCAGGCAGAGTATCTTCTGGGCAATTGCCGACAGCAAAACCGATCAATTTATGGGTAACATTGGATTTAATAGCTGGAATATTACCAATCGCCGCGCCGAAATTAGCTACGACCTTATGAAACCCTACCGGCGTAAGGGTATAATGACCAAGTGCCTGACCAATGCTCTCATCTTTGGCTTTAAGGCCATGAACCTTTATAGAATTGAAGGCAGGACTATGCCAGGCAACGAGCCTTCTCAGAAAATCCTTGAAAAAGTGGGCTTCAAAAAAGAAGGTATCCAAAGAGGTTACCGTATCATTCGCGCGCAGCCAGCCGATATAGTCCTTTATGGCATTACCCGTGATGATTATTCTGGGTTTCTCGCCTGATGACACGTTTTGGGCTCATCCCGGCACGCGACACCAAATGCAGGATTGGCCTTTTAGGCGGATCATTTAATCCCGCTCATGAGGGGCATCTTTATATTTCGCTCGAAGCGCTCAAGAGATTGAATCTTGATCGAATCTACTGGCTGGTCACTCCACAGAATCCGTTGAAAAAACTCAATCAAAAGGACTCTTTTACCCAGCGCTTTGCTAGCGCCTGTGAATTTGCCAAAGACCCCAGGATTACTGTTAGCGACATTGAATGCCACTTTAGCGGCTATACTATAGATACCATCACCAGGTTAAAGCAACTTCACCCTGATGCTGATTTTATCTGGCTGATGGGAGCAGATAATATGCTTGCATTCCATCACTGGAAAAGCTGGAGGAGCCTGGCAAAAGCTATACCGATCGCAATATTTGACCGCCAGGATAACTTTTACCAATGTTTGAAAAGTAAGCTGGCAACCTGCTTTCCTCATGGAAAAATCGTGACCAGCGCATTTACAGGTGCTTTTAGTGAGCATTCCTGGTATATTATACGAATGAAAAAACACTGCGAATCATCAACAAGAATAAGGAGCTTATTTCCCAATGGTATCTGGTATCAAAAAAACTAAGAGAGATTTGAACTCACGAAGCGGAGCTATAAAGCTAAAGGATCTGATTATTGCAAGCCTTACTGATGATAAAGCCGAGGATATATTGGATATAGATCTAGAGGGCAAAACCAGCTTCGCCCATTTTATGGTTGTGGCAACCGGTCGCTCATCGAGACATGTCGCATCCCTGGCAGATAAGCTGGTTGATAGACTCTTGGCTTCTGGCCATACAGGTATCAATATTGAGGGGAAAGCCCAAGGAGACTGGGTGTTAATCGACGCTCATGATGTCATAGTTCACTTATTCAGACCAGAGACCCGAGACCTTTATGAAATTGAGAAAATCTGGGGATTCAATATCAATTCTGATAAATTATAACAAGCAACCATACTCACACTTAAAGCTTGCATTCTAAGCGACTTTGGTATACTTCTAATTTGTTTGTAAAATTTGTGACAGAGCGCATGAAGAAAAGAAATGTTGTTGGGTCTGCGGTTGTTGGCAACATAGTCGAGTACTATGACTTTGGCTTATTCGCTGTTTATGCATCTATTATTGGCAAACTGTTCTTTCCCGACACTGGCTCGGAACTAAATCAGACTCTTTTGGCATTCAGTGTATTTGCTGTCGGTTTCTTTATGCGCCCACTAGGCGGAATATTTTTTGGCTATATTGGTGATAAGTATGGCCGCAAAGGCTCGTTAACCATATCTATACTGGGCATGGCTTTCTCAACTTTCGCAATTGGCATTTTGCCTGAGTACTCGCAGGTCGGGGTTCTTGCGCCTATAATGCTGGTAATGATCAGAATGTTTCAAGGGCTTTGCGTCGGGGGTGAGGGCGCAGCTGTAGCCATATTTGTACTTGAACACACAGAAGGATATCGGCCCGGACTCATGGGTAGTCTTGTCATGGCGTCAAATATGGTAGGCACCCTACTCGCGACATTTGTGGCAATCATCATTGCTAAATTTCTCGGCGTGGAAACCGAATACTGGCGCTATGCTTTCTTCCTGGGTGGTTTTATCGGTCTTATCGGACTTTACATGCGCTTTAGCCTTAATGAAACCCCAGCGTTTATCGAAAAGAAGTCCAACAATAAACTGGTAAAAAATCCTCTTAAAGAAGCTTTTCGCACTCATTGGAAAAGCATGTTACTGGTTCTGTTTTTAGGGGGCACGACCAGCGCTGTTGCCTATACTATTCGGGCTTATCTCAATGTGTTCTTTATGCAAGTAATGGGATACGCGCGTGAGGATACCTTATTCCTTACTTCGATGGCTTTATTTTGCATGATTGTATTTATGCCATTCTTTGGCATTGTTGCTGATAAAGTTGGTTACCGTAAATTTTTCTTTACCGTTTGCTACACAGTTATTATCACCATAATTCCAATCTTTATGCTTCTCGCCCATACCAGTGAACATATAGGCTTAGTGATGCTGGGGATTTTATTGCTAGGGGCTTTGTCCGCTGCGATATGTGCACCTGCTTATCCTTACGCCATAAAGTCATTTGAAGTAGAGCTGCGGTTTTCAGGAGTGGCTACCAGCTGGAATGCAGGAAATGCATTGCTTGGAGGAACAACACCGGCTATAGCAACCTTCCTTACTGAATTAACTGGCTCGCCAATTGCTCCGGCTTTTTACCTTATCGCTGTGGCTCTAGCCCTGATTATTGTGAAGTTCTATACTACTCACGGCACTCATAAACACAAAGATTCAATATGATATGATTAAGCATTTACTCTCGATAGTTATTCCAGTGATGAACGAGGAGCAGAATATTGCACCGCTGATCAAAGCTATTTCTAAGTCTTTGGCTAATTTGGATTATGAAATAGTTTTTGTCGATGATGGCTCTTTAGATGGCACCGTTGAGGAAATTAAAAAGCTCTCGCAGGACAATATTCGGCTGGTCGAATTCAGTCGTAATTTTGGCCAAACTTCTGCCATGGCAGCAGGCATCGAATATGCTGAGGGTGAGTACATTGTGACCATGGATGGTGACCTCCAGAATGATCCTTCAGATATACCGATGATGCTTAAAAAACTCCAGAAAGATAATCTGGACATTTTAGCAGGCATTCGGGCTAATCGCAGCGACGGTTTTATATTGCGAAAAATTCCAAGCATTACCGCTAATTGGCTCATACGAAAAATATCCCGGGTGAACATTACCGATATCGGCTGCACACTTAAGGTTTTTAAATCATCGCTGGCTAAAAAGCTCGATCTTTTTGGCGAGCTCCACCGCTTCATCCCAGTGCTTGCCAGCATCTATGGAGCTAAAATAGATGAAGTTCCGGTCAAGCACCATCCTCGCAAACATGGCGTGTCTAAATATGGCATAGGCCGGACGATAAGGGTGTTGAGCGATCTTAGCACCATGCTCTTCCTGATTAAATATAGGCAAAAGCCCATGCACCTTTTTGGAACGTTAGGTTTTGGGATCTTTGGAATCGGCAGCCTTATCGGGTTTTATCTGCTGATTATGAAGCTTTTAGGCCATGATATTGGCCATAGACCGCTATTTTTTATATGCATATTGATGATAATTACTTCAATTCAGCTGATTACTACCGGCTTTATCGCTGAGCTCCTGATGCGCACCTATTTCTCAACTGGCAAAAACAAACCTTATTCTATAGCTAAAATTTATGTCGGCGGCAAAGAAGTAAAAGTTCCTAAGCATTTATAATGCGGGCATCTCTGACATGGCGGTATCTTCCTCTTGTATCCACTATAAGCTTGGCATTTGCAAGCAGCATTTGATAATCGATAGAATCATGGTCAGAGACGATTACAACACAGTCATAGCTTTTAACTTTATCAGGAGTTAACTCTATGCTATGCAAATCGAAAAGGTGCTTACGCATTTTGGGGAAGTCTAGCACATATGGGTCATGATAGTCGACTTCTGCATGGTGGTCGCGTAATAGCTCCATTATTTCTACAGCAGGGGATTCCCGCATATCATCTACATTCTTCTTATAAGCAATGCCTATAATTAAAATAGAACTGCTACTCAATGACTTTTTGGCAGCGTTTAAACCCAGGCTGATCTTACCTACCACCCAGTCAGGCATGGAGTTATTAATTTCACCAGCAAGCTCGATAAAGCGGGTATGAATACCATATTCTCGCGCCTTCCAGGTGAGGTAAAATGGATCGATAGGAATGCAATGCCCTCCAAGTCCTGGGCCAGGATAGTAAGGTGTAAATCCAAATGGCTTGGTTGCAGCAGCATCAATCACTTCAAAGATATCGATGCCCATTTTGTCAGCTACAATTTTAAGCTCGTTGACCAACCCAATGTTTACAGAACGGTGAATGTTCTCCAAAAGCTTGGTGAGTTCTGCAACTCGTAGTGAACTGACAGGAACTACCTTATCTATAAAGGTACTATATAAGGCCACGCCAGCTTTCAGGCAAGCAGGAGTTGCTCCACCTACCACTTTAGGGATAGTTTGCGTTGTATAATTCTTGTTGCCTGGATCCTCTCGCTCCGGAGAGAAGACCAGAAAAATATCCTTTCCGACCGTTAGCTTTCCTGACTCAATGCGCGGCTTTAATTCCTCATCGGTTGTGCCCGGGTAAGTGGTTGATTCTAAAGATACTAACTGGCCACTTCTCAAATACGGTAAAATGGATTCCGTAGTATCTATAACAAAAGACAAATCAGGCTCCCGATACTTATTGAGCGGAGTAGGAACACATAGAATAATCGCATCGACTTCTGCTATTTTTTCAAACTTAGTTGTAACACTTAACCCATTTTTTACAGCACCTACCAGAGAATCGCTTGCAATATGCTTAATGTAGGATTTGCCTCCATTGATCTTATCGATCTTTTGTTGATCAATATCGAAACCGATCACCTTATATCCAGCCTCCACACATCTTAATGCCAGAGGCAACCCAACATACCCTAATCCTACTATGCCGATAATTGCTGATTTGTCCTGGACTTTATTTAAAAATGTTGATGGCATGCGCTAAGCCTCCACTAATTGCTGATCAGGTGTGATTTTATACTTTCTTTTTTCTCGCTGACAAATTAAGTCTTCGCCCAAAATCTCTCCGGCGTGAGATACCCAACCGGTTTGCCGACCAGGAACTCCGACGATCAGAGCATGGGGTTTTACATCTTTAGTCACAACTGCTCCTGCGCCAATGAAGGCGTATTCCCCAACGGTTACTCCACAGATAACAGTGCAGTTTGCGCCAAAGGTGACGCCTTGCTTAACCAGAGTATCGCGATACTCATCTTTGCGTTCGATATGGGAGCGCGGATTGATTACATTGGTAAACACCATGGAAGGGCCGCAGAATACATTATCTTCTAACGTGATATTATCATAGATGGACACATTGTTCTGAACCTTAACGCCGTTGCCAATCTTCACCTTATTGCTGACAAATACATTTTGCCCAAAAACGCAATTAGCTCCGATCTCAGCACCGCCGCAAATATGCACCCAGTGCCAAATCTTGGTACCTTTGCCAATTTTAGCTCCTTCGTCAATGATTGCAGTTTGATGTTTAAAATAATCCATAATATTAAAAGACAATAGGTTTACCTTGCTTGCTGGCATCGTAAATTGCACAGAGTATTTTGAGCGATTTCAGACCTTCTTCTCCAGTAATTAAAGCCGGCTCACCTCCATTAAGATCCTGAAAGATGTTCTCATAATTATCTGCATGGCCAAATCCATATACTGATGACGTGTCATAACTAGCATTACGTATGGTCTCATCCTCGGGTTTTTTATCCTCAAATGCCCAGTGATCAATTCGGTTCATGGCAGTGCCGCCAACTTTCACCGTACCTTTTTCACCGATAATTGTGATAGAGCCTTCCAAATTATTAGGGTAGGAAAGCACGGTAACGTTCATCGAACTTAATATACCGTTGGCAAATTCAATTATCGCCATACCAGCATCCTCGGTTTCAATTTTGCGTGCCATGGTTTTAAGGTTGGCATACACACTTTTGGGTTCAGAATGAGCAAGCCACTGGATCACATCAACATAGTGGCTGGCCTGAGTATAGTATGCGCCACCGTCAAGGGCTTTGGTGCCATGCCAGCTTGCCACTTTATCAAAATAGTCCTGAGGGCGTTGCCAAAATACATTAGAAGTAATCATGTAAATGCGACCGAATCTGCCTTCTTGGTGCGCCTTCCAAACCGCCTGCATGGTTTCGTTAAAGCGATTTTGATGGATGACAAAAAGTTTAACTCCTTTGTCCTTGCAAGCAGTATAGGCTTTCAGACCGTCTTCCCAGGTGATCGCCATAGGTTTTTCCGAGATCACATTGACTCCGGCGTTTGCCACCTGAATAATCTCCTGCGCGTGCAACCCATTTGGGGTGGAAAGCGTAATCGCATCAAGCTGCTCACTTGCCAGCATTTCAGCTATACTCTTGTAACCTTTAGCTCCAGTCTTTTCAACTGCAGCAGCAACTTTTTCAGGGCTCGGGTCACAGACCGCAACAAGCTCAGCCATGTGTTGCAGTTTCTTTAGGGACTCAAAGTGATAGAGAGATACCCTACCACAACCAGCTAACCCAAGGCGAATTTTTTTATTTTGTTTCATTTATACCGACTCTAAAATTTCAATCAAATTAGCTGTAATATATTCCCTTTGCTCGTGGCTTACATACGCGTGCATAGGCAGACAAAATACCTGGCTTGAATATCTCTCCGAATTTTCCAGAGAGCTCGCCCGAAAAGCGTCTTTATATGCTGGCTGCTTATGAAGTGGAAGCGGATAATATATATTGCTTGGGATATTTTTGGCTTTAAGCCTGGTTATAATCTCATCCCGCTTCGGATGAGAAAGCGTATAAACCGCCCAGACCGATTCATTTCCAGCAAGCGTTTTTGGGGTTGCAATATAGTTCCGAAGTTTTTCATTATAATATGCAGCCAGCTCCTGGCGTTTTTTTATTTCATCGGTAAAAATATTAACCTTCTCAAGCAGTACAGCAGCTTGCAACGAATCGAGGCGGCTGTTCATGCCTATCCTAACGATGTCGTATTTATTATCACCCTTGCCATGCTGGCTAAGTGACCTTAGTAGTTCAGCTAGCTTATCATCATTGGTAAAAAGCATGCCGCCATCACCAAAACACCCCAGCGGCTTGGTCGGGAAAAAGCTCGTCGCCGCGATATCGCCTAAGGCACCGATCTTTTTGCCCTTGTATACTGATCCGAAACTTTGGGCAGCATCGGCAATAACCTTCAGCCCGTAGCTATCCGCTATTTGTTTAATAGCGTCATAGGCACAGGGCTCTCCAAATATATCAACGCTGATTATGCCTTTGATTTTTAGCCCCTGAGCTTTGGCTTCCTTTATCGAAGACTCAAGTGATTGCAGGGAAATATTAAATCCGTCTGCTTCAGCATCAATAAAATAAGGTTTGCCACCTAATAGGCAAATTGCTTCGGGTGTTGCAGAATAGGTAAAACTGGGAACGAAAATGACATCGTTGGGTTTCAGGTCTATAGCCATAAGGGAAAGCGTCAAAGCATCGGTGCCATTAGCACAACCAATCGCGTGCTTTGCACCACAAAAATCGGCGAGCTTTTTTTCTATATCTTTAACTTCTTGCCCCATAATGAACTGACCATGAGTCATTATTTGAGCAAATCTGTTTGTGATTTTGTCCTTCAGGATTTCTCCCTGCCTGGCAGGAGAATACATCAACTCAATTTTTTCGTACATTACACAACCTTTAAAACTCAGCACCGCTGGCTTGCCACGCCCCAAGTGGGGCTCGCAATGACGGAGCAAAGGCTCTATCTATACCCTTAGGGGCCGAACTGCGGACATAATTCTTGATTCTGAGTTTACAACTTTAACAGAGAAAATAAAGCCTTGCAACCAATATTTGTAATTCTTTATTGCTGCTGCAGGTGCTGTTGGAAGCGCGCTTTGTCGACTTCGTGCTGCGACTCAGTTCTGCCGCCATCTCTGGCTTCTCTGGCGCTATCTTCAATTCTGGCTCCTCCAGCCTCCAGGTCTCGGCCAAAGCCTTCAAAGGTATTGCATCCAGCCAAAAGTACCGGAAGCAGTGTAAGGGTAGAAATTTTGCGAAAACTTAGCATAGTTTTTCTCCATTATTGGTGTGTTGCTTTTAAGTTAATCCTATTTTTTCTTAAATCAAATGGTTTCCATAATGTTCCAGCGCCCCAATAGCGTTTGACTTATTGCGAATTCTGGATTATTGTCCACATAAACTAATAAATAGGAACAAAAAATGAAACAAAATCCGAGCAAATATTCAATACTTAAAAGAAGCCCCAAAGAAAGTGCACTTATGAATTTAGTGCAAAAAACAACAGGCAGCAATAGCAAAGTTCTAACGCTTTCGGACTACTGTGAAACCGAAGATACTAACAGCTTTAAAGTTATTACAGACGCACTAGTAAATCCTGAGTACGGGTTTACTTCTTTTTCAATGGTATATAGCGCTATCCCCTACGAAGGAGCAGAGCATATAGCAACAGCAATAACGCACCCCAATAACAATGTCGAGACACTTAATTTCTCAAACACTAACATAGCAGTTGTTGATGCTTTCGTGCTAGCTCAAGCTTTCACACACCCTAACTCTAAGGTGGTTTTTCTTAATCTTGCAAACGGGTTCATGGGCGTTTATTCTATGCAAAGCATTGCAACCGCGCTGGTGCATCCTAATTGCAAAGTTTCTTACCTAAATCTTAGCCATAGTTTAGTTGGACAAAAGGGAGCTGAGCATCTGGCAGCAGCTCTAGCAAACCAAAATTGTAGGCTAGTATATCTTAACCTTGATGAGCGTAGCAGCTTCACAGGTCGAAATGGATATAGCGAAATCACTGAGAGCTTAAAATCTAACTTTTATCTGCTTTATTTATCAAATGTAAATACCACACAAGCTGCTGCGTATATTAAGCGTAACCAGGAACAGTTCACAAGCAACTGCAGATTAGTATTAGATGGTGGCAATTTGAGCGAAGCTGATCGGGTTATGGTGTTGACACAATGCCAGACGCTTATGCAAATAGACCCGGTGATTCAAGGTATTTCTAAAGAAGAGATGCAAACGGTTGTTGGGAAACTAAGAGAATTAGGGGTTAATCCTCTACTTCGGAGCATACCTTCTGCTCAACTGCAAAACCATCTGGCTGCTGCTGCACCAATCAGCTTAACGGAAGCTGACAAACCAAGTGTGACTTATGATGCAGAACCTTCTTGGCAGCAACAAACTGGGCAAGCTAAAACTGAGGGTACGGAAGTCCTGCAAGTTAGTTAACTGATCGAGTAATAACTATAGGCTAAAAACGCTAAGGTCAGAAGCGCGAATCCTCCATGGAGAACTGCGATCACCTTTGGCGTCCCCATGCCTTTGATGTCTCTGATTCCCATATAAAACCCTACCACCGCAATCGCGGCAAAAGTTATCAGGAACGCTTGAAAAGTCGAATGATGTTGAAAGACAAAGATTCCAAGCAAGGTAATTGCAATAGCTGCAAAAAGCCCATGTAATAAGATCAAAGCGGTAGGACGATGCCGGCTTTGCAACACGAGTGTCAAAAGGGTAGCGCCAAGTACAGCGGCGATAGCAAACACAAGTATAATGACATTCATCATTTCAAAACTCTATATGTTAATATAGCTTTAACAATAGAGGAGATGAGTTTGCGACACAAATCTATTTTTAATAGATACTAAAATGCAATATTACCTTTGCCTTTTAGCCGAGCTATTAGAAGCTTCTTCAGAGCGTTGTTCTTTCCTGGAATTATCAACCATCTCACAATTGCTTCGTTTATTTCGCCTCTGACCATGAGCTTCTTTCTCTGGTCTTTGGCTATCTGTGCGATCAGAAGCTTCTTCAGTACACTGTTTCTTCCTAGAATTAGCAACCATTTCGCAATGACTTCGTTTATTTTGAGGAAGCCCCTCCTCTATAGGTTTTTCTAAAAATAAGCATTTAGATTGCCTACTCGCAAAGTTATTCGCAACGAAACCCGCCGGCATACCTAAGAATGAGCACATGCGATCAAAAACTCCTCTATGCAATATATTATTGCTTGTATTAATAAAGCTTTGCCCAACGTCTTTACAAACCAATCTGAGAGTTGCACCCTGCTTTATAATTTCACCTAAGCAAGTATGGCTTGTTTTCTCAATCAACGATTCATATACAGGCACACTTGTTTCAAGAGACGTACAGACAATACCAGGTCGTCTGGACAAACAGAGATTAAAGAAGTAGATAGAACGAGAACGTTCTTGGGGAGAAAAACTTTCTTCAAGGTCATAATATGATGCCAGTATATTTAGCACTCTGCTTGAATACACCTTATCTGAAACAGCTATATAATTTATTACCTCTTTTAGCATTGCAGGTATTTGCTTTGCATCCGCTTCCCGCAATAATAATGTAACCGTTGATGCATGACCTTTTTTTGCAGCTTTCCTGACAACTGATTCAATAATCCATTGTTTTATCTCCGGGTCAACTTCATTAAATAACAATCGCACTATTGCTTCATGACCATTTCTTGCAGCGTACCTTAATGCAAAACATTCAGCTTCCTCAATCATATCTTGTTTTCTCACCGGGTCAATTTCACTCAACAACAACCTAACTACTCCTTCATGACCATTTGCTGCAGCATCATTGAATGCTTCAAAAACACATGAGTCAATACTCTTATCACGCGATTTGATCATCTTTTGTTTTCTCGCAGGATTAACTTCACTCAATAACAACCTTACTACTGCTTCATGACCATTTGCTGCAGCTTTCCTGAATGCATCAAAACTATCAGATTCAATCATTTCTTGCTTTTTCGCCGGGTCAACTTCACTCAATAACAACCTAATAACTGCCTCATGACCATTTGTAGCAGCATACTTAAATGCTGCAAAATCACGTGATGCAATCATCGCTTGTTTTTTCGTCGGATTAACTTCACTCAGTAGCAACCTAACTATAGATTCGTGACCATTTGCTGCAGCATACTTAAATGCTGCAAAATCACGTGATTCAATCATCGCTTGTTTTTTCGCCGGGTCAACTTCACTCAGTAGCAACCTAACTATTGACTCGTGACCTTTTACTGCAGCCCATCGGAATGCCATAAACTCTAGTGATTCAATCATCGCTTGTTTTTTCGTTGGATCAACTTCAGTCAATAACAACCTAACTACTGATTCATGACCTTTTGCTGCTGCTTGTATGAATGCCTCAAAATGATCTGATTCAATCATCTCTTGTTTTATAGCCGGATTAACTTCATTCAATATCTCCCTTGCTAATGACTCATGACCATTTTCCGCTGCCAGCTTTAACGCACTAAAAGGATATTCAAAAAATTTTTGTATTATTCTTAACGTATCCAAAGCATCTTCTTTCATAATTATCTCTCGATTGAATCATTGTATCTGCAATATTAACATATGACTGTTACAATTTTATTAAACCTTTGGAAAAACTTAACTAAATTATGATTTAAATATAGAAATCAACTTATTTCACGCCTATAAATGCAATATTACCTTAGCCTAGGCCCACATTCAGAAGCTTCTACCGTGCGTTGTACGCTTTTATTTTCTGAGCTTTTAGTGAATATAACAGGTGAGCATTTAACTCTAGCCGCAAAATTATTCGCAACAAAACCCTGTGGCATGCCCAAGAAGGAACACATGCGATCAAAGATTCCATTACACATTGCATGATTGTTTATAGAAGCAAAACCTTGCGCAACGTCCCTACAAACCAATTTGAGAATTGCACCCTGATTTACAATTTCACCTAAGCAAGTATGGCTTGTTTGCATAATCAACGTTCTATATAAAGGCATACTTGTTTCAAGTGACGCATAAACATTGTCACGTAGCCTGGTCAAACATACATTCAAGCCTTGGATAAAAATAGAACGATCTTCAGGAGAAAAATTCACTTCAAGGTCAGTATATGCTGCCAGTATGTTTAGCAATCGGCTTGAACACCTCTTATGCGTAACAATTAGAGTACGTCTTAACTCATTAAGCATTGCAGGTCTTTGCTTTGCATCCGTTTCCCGCAATAATAATGCAACAATTGATTCATGACCATTTTCTGCAGTTTTCACGAGTGCATCAAAAAAACTACGTGATTCAATCAACTCTTGTTTCTTTGCCGGGTCAACTTCACTCAATAACAACCTAACTACTGATTCATGACCATCTAATGCAGTACCAAAGAATGCACAAAAACCACGTGATTCAATCATCTCTTGTTTTTTCGCAGGGTCAATTTCACTCAAAAGCAACCTAACTACTGACTCATGACCATGACATGCAGCTTGCCAGAATGCCCAAAAATGGTATGATTCAATCATCTCTTGTTTTTTCACTTGACCAGCTTTACGAAATAACAACCTAGCTACTAATTCATGACCATTTTCTGCAGCTTTCCTGAATGCTTGAAACCCATTAGCCTCAATTAATTCTATTTGCCTAGTAGGTGTTACGGCATTTAGCCAGATTACTAATATGGCCAAATGGTTATTGCTGGCAGCATTTATGAAAACCTCAGCAGGAATTTTATTAAGAATTCGTTTTTGTTTTTCGGGCGAAAGGTTACTAAGTAACTCTTTAAACTGGTTAGCATTACCTTCATTGATATGTTTTACTAAATCCCGAACTAAGTTATCTTCAGCGTCTAAGCCTAAGGGATATACAAAATAGTCTTTTATTGTTTTTAGAGTTTCCCAAGCATCTGCTTTCATAATCACCTACCAATTAACTTCCGGATCTATAATATTAGCACATGGTTGTTACAATTTTATTAAATTTTTATATAAATCTAAAAAATTATAACCTGATAGGCGCAATAAGGAGCAGCAGCGAGTTTTTAAAACTTTAAATCTGAATTTAGCCGCTATAACTTACTTCTAGCTCTGGCAAGTCCGCCGGGTCGAACAAGGCGAAAGTATATACTTCAGCAAGAGACGATTTATCTGTGCTGGGCCAAGTACCTTTTTGCTTGGCTTCCAGGGTAAAATTAAGTGCCTGCGGCACTTTCAAGCTGGCTATATTTTTCGCATCCACCTTGATTTCAATCTTCTTGCAGGCCAGCTTATCAAAGGCATGGCGTGTCAGAGCATTGGCCAGCTCTTTGGCATAGCCCTGGCCACGCGCACTTTTAGAAACAAAATAACTGATGCCGAACATGGGTATAAGCCAGTTTGCCAGAAATGCCGGATAGGCAGCGCGACCGATGACTTTGCCGCTGGATTTTTCTATGACAAGGTATCTTAGTTCTTTGCGCAGAATAAAGTCGGCATGCTGTTTGCGGCAATCAGCCTCAACCGCGATAACAGTGGGCTTCGTCTCCGGCCAGCATAGCCATTTTACATAATCTTTATAACCATCGCAGATAGCCCTATGCACATCCTTGCCATAGCCAGCTTTCGGCACCTGCAAAAGCAACCGCGGCGTTTCAATTCTCTCAGGAAGATCCAGTAGCAATGGATTCATTTTAACTACTTATAGTTGGCCAGTACTTTATTATTAATGAATTTCTTAAGAAATTGCCAGTAGGATATTAGCTCCTCACTGGTCTTAGCACATAAGGCCAGTTGCTTGCACATGAATTCCGGCTGATCTGGATACTCATGAGTTATCGAGTTGCGAATCTCTCTGAATTTATTCCATAACTCTTTATTTTCCAATGCTCCAATTTTTTCCATCTTATTCAAGATATCTATGAAGCTCTTATCGCTAGGATTTTCTTCCAAAAAAAGTTCTACAACCAAAGGAAAAATTTTATGACCAATAGTATCTTGTAGGCTAGAAAATCTAGTGGTCAACATATTCAGCATAGCTAGGTCTGTATCCGGCATATTTTCCAAGATTTTTGGACTCATAGGAAATAAATGAGACGTTCCAGAAAGTGCAGTATTTAGCCTAGCCATATGCAAGTCGCATATATTTATACTGCTTCTTAGAATCTCTACATCTTTCATTTCAGCCTTACTCCTTCACTCTTTGCTAGCTTATATATAAACTGGTCGTCCATGTTATGCTGCTTTATTACTACATCGATCTTTTGGTCACCAATCTTATCCTTAAGCTTTATTAAGAAGTCTAATCTTGCCGCCAGGATCTTATCTGTGTCACTCATTTTAGAATCGATAAACAAATCTATATCACCACCTTTTTGTGATAAGTCAGTTCGGGAACCAAATAGCCATAGTTCATCATCACGATTAAAATACTCACCAAAGGTAGCAATTATCGATTCTATTTCCCAATCTTGCAGTCTTACTTTTTGCATTTGCTCAAAAATGATTCAACAACTTATAAATATCATACACTAAAAATCTATTCAAATAAACCACTCAACGTCTGTCCACAATCCGGGATCCTGCTTTTTGGCCTCCACTCGGGCTTGCCAGTTGCATGCATGAATCTCGAGTTTATGCTGATCCGGGTCAAGAAAATACAAAGAACTTCCCGGCGAGGTGTTGGCTTTAAAAATAGGGGCGCCGCTGCTGATGATACGCTTACTCATAAGATCAAAGTTCTCGGGGCTAACCGAGAACGCATAATGAGTGTAACAAGGATTTGCTGTATGCTTGGTATCTACATTTAAACAAAACCAAAAGCCCTGCTCCGGCTCTGATTCAGAACTGCCGACAAGGAAATAGGCGCCCTGATGCCAACGGCATAGAGGTTTTAAACCCACTACTTCCCGGTAAAACTGGAATGATCTGTCTAGATTGGTTACGGCTAAGGTAACATGGTTCATGCCTGTAATCATAGGTATTACTCCTGATTAAAACGCAGGCTTATTTTAACAGGCTCAATCAAGATTACAATTGCAAAGTTACAAGCTAACTCTACTTGGTTCTGATGTTGATGTAAGCATTAGAGATTTATACAAATGAGGAGTGCACCTTCTTATTATTGGTATAGGCTCTGATCGCGGTACATTATAATAGTGAAGCTCAGGACGCGGGAAATTTATTCCTGGCATATCTGCAATTGTGGCTGAAGAATACAGCCTAGGCCTGTGACCAACTCTTTTTTCAGATTCCTGAGACGAGAACGCTCTTTGCAAGGCGGCATTTAACTCATAGCCTCTTGTATCATACTTTGCATGGCCGCCATTTTTTATACTTTCAACCCAAGCAAGAACCTTTCCACTCGGGGGCGTCTGTTCACCAAATCGCATAACCAACCATTTAAATTATATTGCGACCTGTTTAGCATTATCTATGCTTATCTTCAATGAATTTTCACTTTTATTTATAGGTAGGATAAGGATCAGATGTTCTTCCATCTCGGCCAATTCCCGGCCTGACAACCCCGTCGGAAAATTTACCAGGCATATTGGTCGAACATCCGATTGCCCATGCAAAACCAACTAAGATAACTAAAATAATCGGAATTAGCTTATAGAACTTCTTCATATATATGTTCTAATTCGACCTATTATTTTAGATTACGCTTTAATATGCGCACGAACAAGTAAAACCATCTCCGCAAACTCCAGAAGCAGCAACTAATAGAAATATTAAAAAATATTTAATTTTCTTAATTTTTTCTTAATATTTGTCTGCTATAATTATATCCAGAACAAAATTCGGTTATTAATTATGCTTAATGCTGCACCTGAGACTCTTCAAGATTATGTTGATAATTTAGATTATAACGCCTGGAATACAGACGATCACCCTACTTTCAAAGCGATTATAGATGGCGCTGCTTTTATAGCTATTCAAGCTAGCTATTGTCAATTGGTCTGCGATCTCTATGAGCAGACATCTCCTGAAGTCACATATTATTTCCTTACTGAAGTTATGGGCAAAAACGATACTACTGTAAAAGCCTTTATAAATAGACTTTATACCCAATTTAAAAAACCACACTTTAACATACAGGAAGGTGCAGATCTCCGCAGCTTACTTTTCAGCTTGTGCTCAGATTTCAGAGAAGGTCGCTTTACCACAGTTTTTGGCAATAGACCGACTTCTTCGGAAGAAAGGGAGATAACTCGTGCTGCCATTATTTTCATTTTAAATGGCATGATAGACTCCTTCATACCAACTCCTGAGATTAGGAATCAGTTTGTTATTTTCAGTTCTATTATCAATGGCCGCGCTCACAACACCCTTCTTGATAGGGATTTCGAATGGCAAGATAAAACTATGGACATGCATCAAGTCTTACTTAAGCTAGTTGATAGCCCTGTTGCTCACTATCAGGAATTTCTAGCGTTAGCTAAGCATATCAAAGACCATAATCTTACCTTAGATTTCCAAGTAGTACACTATGATTTCGGCAACTTTGAGTCTCTTCCTAATAGTATAACTGATGAACAAATTAGAGGAGAAGTACAGACTGTTCTCAATAATTTGAGAACGCATCAGGATCGACGTTATCAGCCAATGCCAGCACCTTTGGCTGCCGCTATTGCACCAGGGGCTCTACCGCATGGCGCGGCGCACCTAGCCGCTGTTCATCATGCTCATGATAGAAGCTGCACTGCGAAGATTTTGTTGCCTTTCCAACTATGTTACAATGCTGTTTCTACGCTGGTTTATAATATCGCTCACGCTTTGCATATTGTTTAAATTTAATATAATAACGGTTGCATACTTGATTCTTCTGCGCCAAACTTACAAGTTCAGAATGGAAGATTCTGTCCACCCTGGCTCTTTTTATGCGCAACACTCACAAAACACCATGAAAATTGTAACGTACCCTTTACAAATTTCATGGTAAAAATAAGTTGTCACTCTATAGAACCTAAAGTAATAACTAGGGAGTTGTTTTACACTCATAGGTACACATGAAAAGAGAACGAGAGGCTAATCCAGATAGCAACGATAAAGGGACCCGCTCTAAAATGCCATCTGTTTGGCAAGCAGCAGTATCATTTACAAATGGAGACCTCTCGTTCAGAGAGTCTTTTGCATGCATACTATTCCCTTCTCCAGCCAGCCGCCTTGCAAAGCTAGATTTGGTAACACTGTTAAATATAACGAAGTACGTAGTGGGAACAGGCTTTGGTTCTTTTATTCAAGCTGATTCTTTGTATTTAGGAGTAGCTAATAGTTATTTGAGTGATAACCATTTAACTCATGAGGCATTTAAAGAATATGAAACTAGTGCCTATAAGGTTTCTCATATAAAAGTTGCAGCTGAATTTATGGCAGAAGTTATTATAAAAATCCATTTAGAAGATTTTCTTAGGCACAGGCAGAGTGCTTTATTAGGTTTTGGGCATTATCAACTTGAGGATTTACTATACACTACATTGATCTATAGAGCTGCTGAGTTTGACTGGCATGTTTGTAAAGAGTTTAGACAAGGTATTATGCATGTAACGGATAAAACTTTACTAATTCAATCAGCGCGTGGAAACGAAAAGTTTGATCAATCTATACGAAATGCTGTAGACAAATGCATTACCAATTGGGTGAAACGGTTAACTGCTTCACGAGCTGAGCTACCGCAAGAAGAGCAACTGGCGCAATCATAACAAACCACCGCCTAGCTTTTTTGGCTTCGCAAATTATTTAATTTGAATGCAGTTAAATAATTGTTAGGATGAATTACAAATTATTCGCATATAGCCATCTATGAAAGGAAACTTAAAACCACCGCCTTTTAACTACGATGCTTTATACGATGCAATATGCGAGGGTAATCTTACCAAAGTTAAGAGAAACTTAGCTGCCACCCCATCTCTTGCAAAGAAGAAAACAAATGCTGGCAAGAATATTCTTCACATTGCTGCAGCTCATGGGCAAATACATTTATTTAATTATTTTGCTGCCACCTACCCGAAGCTCTTACACATGAATACCTGGCATGGCTCCAATATTCTCCTCACTTCGGCAGCAAATGGGCAATTGCAAATGTTTATACATATTGAGAACAACTATCCAGCGCTTTTACATGAAAAATCATACGTTGGCTGGAATCCGCTGCACATTGCAGCCGCTAATGGACAAAGAAAAATGTTTATGCGCATTGCAAGAACCCATCCCGATTTTCTACTTGAGAAAGATAATGATGGACTTACTGTGCTTCATATCGCAGTTGCTGTGGACAACCGTGAAATGTTTTTATCTATTGCAGGCACATACCCAAGCCTTATCGGTATGAAAACTAAAACTGGCGAAACCGCATTGGATATGCTTAACCAAACTAAATTTCCTGACAAAGAACAGCTCAAAAAAGCTGCATCAACAGTTTATGAGTTAGTTTCACCGAAAAATCGCTGGCTTAGAGAAAGCTTTGCCTGCATTATCTATGCCCCACAAAGAAGCCGGGTAGCTTTATTACCCCTGGATGTAAGAAAACATATAATGAAATATTTAGTAGGTTCAGATTTTCAATGTATAACTAGCTTTGATAAGTTTTATATGAAATTAGTCAATATGCATTTGAGAGATAGGGAGCTAACACACGTCGAGTTTAGTAAAAATGAGGTAAGACAATATGATACATCTCACATTACTGCGGCAGTTGAATTTATGTCAGGCATTATTGTGAAAGTTCATAATGATTTTGCAAAAGGTGTTATGCCTGCCATAAAACCCTCGCAGAAATGCCGGCTTCAAGAATGGCTGAGCTCCACATTAATAGCACGAGGTTGTGAATTTAGTTGGCTAGTCACCAAAGACTTTAGACATAACATAATGTTAAATATGAGGGAACTGCTGTTCGATCTATACTCAAAAGAACTTACACCTAATAAGCTAACTGTAATCGGGTCTGTAAGCAAATGTGTCAATAAGTGGGTTGAGACACTAAGCAATACTTCTGCCTTTCAGAAGGGAAATGAGCATGTACCTGCTTTATAACCAGCGCGAGAATTTTTGAAAGGGGCTAACTTTGCATTTAACAATCATAATAAGGAGTAGTATACTCTTTCTCTAACTGGAATTGCATAATCAATGGCGCAAGAAATTATACATTTACCTTCCAATATGGAAGGCCTAAAGCTGAGAGCATTATTACAACAGCACGACTTCATTTGCCTTGTGTCCAATGAGGCCAACCGTTTTGATGCCATTGCCGAAAACATCCTATTCTTTAATAGCGATGTCGAGGTGCTGAAGCTGCCTGCCTGGGACTCTCTGCCTTATGACCGCATATCACCAAGCCAAATGGTTATGAGTCAAAGGCTTGCGACATTTGCCAGGCTGCAGAACTTAACTGGCAAAACAGTTTTGCTGCTGGATATCCGCGCACTTATCCAAAAGACCATCGCATCTGATATATTGCAGAAGTTTGTGCTCGAGATCAAAGTCGGTGAAAATTTATCGCGCGAGCTCTTACAAGGAGCAGTACACGAGGCGGGGTTCGTGCGTTTGATAAATGCCGTCCACCCTGGCGAATATGCAGCGCGCGGCGGCATTATCGATATAGTTCTCGACGATAGCGGCCAGGGTTACCGCATAGATTTTTTTGGCGATCATGTAGAATCTATAAGGTTATTTAACACCGACACCCAAATGGGTGGCGAGAGGATCAATTCTGTTACCATCGTGCCTTCAAATGAAGTCATGCTTGGGCACACTGCCATTGAGAGCTTTAAGGAGAACTATCGGAGCTTATTTGGCGTCACCAACGATCCCCTTTTTGATTCTATATCTACCGGACGAAGGTATGCAGGAATGGAAAACTGGTTGCCTTTGTTTTATGACCACATGGGCACAGTACTCGATTATTGTCCGGCGGGAATGCTTATACTTTTGCCTCAAACATTGCCAGGGGAAATCACAGCCTATCAGGCTAACATTATAGAACAATATGAGGCGCGAAATAAAGTTGCCGCACCAAAAGACAAAACTGCAGCCCCCTACTACCCTTTGCCTCCCGAACAGCTTTTTCTCAGCGAATCGCAACTTTCAGGTATAATTGCACCTTTTAATCAATGCTATTATTCACCGTTTGCTGATGATAACGCAGATATTAAGCTGCTGCCTAACTTGCGCGCGACCGCGGCTGCAAATAATCAAAGCCCTTTTGAATCGCTAAAAGCTAAACTCGCAGTTGCAGATAATAGCATCAGCGTCCTGTGCTGCTTTACCAAGGGATCACGCGATCGACTCGCCGGCATTCTCCATGATCACTCTATAACTTTCTCTGTTCATGATGGCTTTGATTCGCTGACTACCGTTGCCAAAGGTGTGCTCGGACTCACCATACTACCGCTGGAGTACGGGTATAGCTTTTTCAACTTTGTATTATATAGCGAGAAGGATTTGCTTGGAGAACGCTTTGTGCGAAAGCCTAAAAGCAAAAAGCTCAAGCAGCAAATATTTTCAGAACTAAATACTATGGCAGAAGGTGAGCTGGTGGTGCATGCCGAGCATGGTATCGGCCGGTTTGAGGGATTGGAAACTCTCAAGGTCGCCAATTTAGTTCATGATTTTGTCAAGCTGACTTATGCCGGCAATGACAAACTCTACCTGCCCGTTGAAAACCTTGAGCTGCTTACCCGCTATGGCGGCGAAGATGCAACTCTGGATAAGCTTGGGGGCGCCGCATGGCAATCGCGTAAATCCAAGCTTAAGAGCCGCATCAAGCTGGCAGCTGAAAGCCTGCTTAAAATTGCAGCAGCCCGCCAGCTTAATCATACGGAACCTGTAACAGTTATTCACGACCTATACGAAGAATTCTGCACTCGCTTTCCCTACGTGGAAACTGAAGATCAACTAAGTGCCATAGAAGATGTGAGCCATGATTTGCGTCTCGATCGCCCTATGGACAGGTTGATATGTGGCGATGTAGGTTTTGGCAAAACCGAAGTTGCACTACGGGCAGTTTTTCAGGCCGTCGCCTGCACACATCCATCGCAGGTTGCTATTTTAGTTCCTACTACCTTACTTGCCCGCCAGCACTACAGAACCTTCACAGAGCGTTTTAGCGGATTCCCTATTAAAATCAGGCAACTGTCTCGCTTCACTCCCAATAAAGAGATAAAGCATATAAAAGAAGAACTCGCTGAGGGCAGCGTTGACATCGTAATAGGCACGCATGCACTACTCGCTAAGGATATTAAATTTGCCAACCTGGGACTTATCGTTATCGATGAAGAGCAACACTTTGGGGTTGCTCAAAAAGAGAAGCTTAGGGAACTGCGGGCGAATTGTCATGCCCTGACGCTTTCAGCTACTCCAATTCCCCGAACCCTGCAAATGTCACTAACAGGAATTCGCGAGTTAAGTCTCGTGGCCACTCCACCTCTCGACAGGTTTCCGATTAGAACCACGGTTGTGCCTTATGACACCTTAACGATTAAAGAAGCGATAGTGCGCGAGTTTTATCGTGGGGGGCGAATATTCTACGTAACTCCGCGAATTGCTTATATAGATGGGATTATCGAAATCCTGCGCGAGTTGGTTCCTGAAGTGAAAGCAGTACCTGCACACGGGCAGTTAACTGCGCTGCAGCTGGATAAAATTATGAATGATTTTTATGATGGCAAATTTCAGATACTGGTTTCTACCAGCATTGTTGAATCGGGTCTCGACATACCTATGGCCAACACGATAATTGTCGACAGGGCGCATATGTTCGGACTTGCTCAGCTTTACCAGATCAGAGGCCGGGTAGGTAGAAGCAATACCCAGGCGTACGCCTACCTGACCTACCCTTCTGGTCTCAAGTTGAACCTGGTTGCCGAAAAGCGTCTTACTATTCTGCAATCGCTCGATTCTTTGGGGGCAGGTTTTTCCATCGCCTCCCACGATATGGATATTCGCGGCTATGGCAATTTGGTCGGCGAAGAACAATCGGGGCACATTAAGGAAGTAGGACTTGAGCTCTATCAGCAGATGCTGGAAGATGCGATTCATGCTCTCAAGGATTCAGGTGAGGTTCAGCAGGCAGACAGTTGGAGCCCGGTGCTTAATATCGGTTTGTCCATCCAGATTCCTGAAAACTATATTCCGGATATATCGTTGCGGTTATCGCTTTATAGAAGGATTGCAGCTCTAACCACCGAGTCTGAGGTGGAGTCCTTTGCTGCTGAAATGATCGATCGTTTTGGTCCTTTGCCAGAAGAAGCAGAATATCTGCTCGCAGTTGTAAAATTGAAAAGCCTGGCAAAGGCTGTGAATGTTGAGAAAATTGAGCTGGGTGATAAAGCCTTGATATTAGCATTTAAAAACAATACACCGGCTAATAGTGACAAAATTATCAACCTTCTGAACAACAGCCTGGGACAAGCAAAGCTCCGGCCTGATGCCAGACTTTTGATTGCGTGCACCTGGAAAACTCCTGCAGAAATTATACCTGGGTTGCAGAAAACTCTTCTCAGCCTGGCTTAACCTGTTTAAGTTAGTAGGTGATAATGAGATATAATTTATGAAGTTATTATTTTTACTATGTTTTTTACTAGCTAGTTGTATTTGTATAGATGCCCATGCACAAAACACAACGCCGGTAACCATCGCTAAAGCCACTCTGGTAAACCCTGACGATGCTAACTTGCAGCGGATTATTCGGCTTGCTCTGGATGAGAAATGGCTTAATGCCCGTGATGAAGCTGCGAAATATAGCGATCCGGCATTTGCTACCGCGGTGGTGACTACAATCAAACTCTACCAATCTCCTAAATCGTTTACTGCGCTAGAGATCAAATCCTTTTTGGAAAAGAATGACTGGATACCTCTGGAACTCTTCGCTAACCGTATGGAAAGAGCCATTAATTTTGACTACCCTGCTGAGTCTGTAATAAATTGGTTTACCTTTCGAGAACCTACTACTAATCAGGGTAAATTTAACTTACTGCATGCCAATATAGTAAGGAGCACTCTGTCATTAAATGATAATGATACTAAGGAGTTATTAAGGTATTATTGGAGGACAACTGAATTTGACTTGGCTTCAGAAGAGTACTTTCTTAAGAAGTATAAAAACTACCTCACTATCGAAGATTGCCTTAATAAAATTGAATTCCTCACTTGGCGTGGTCAGCTAACTTATGCCGAAAAGCTGATCAATATACTACCAAAAAAATATACTACTCTGTCCAACCTTAGGTTACAGCTAGCAAAGAAGCCGGAAATGCTAGCGAAACTGATGCACGGTAGGAGTAAAGCAGAGCGTTCAGATAACTACATTCAATATGTCTATATAAATCAGTTGCTAGACAATGGCCAAGAATCTGAGGCTTTCCAGAGGCTACGAAGTTTTGAGACCCGTGAATATAATGAGAAATGGTGGAAGTTAAAGAATATCGCTATACGCAATGTACTTCGGGAAAAGCAGTATTTGTCAGCATATAATCTAGCTATAAAACACGGGCTTGGAAATGGGCAGGAATTTGCTGAGGCAGAGTGGCTTGCTGGCTGGATTGCCCTCAGATTCTTAAATGAATACGATAAAGCCGTCATGCATTTCCAGGTTTTGTTTGATAACGCCAAACTGGCTAACACAAGATCAAAGGCCGCATATTGGTTGGCCAGGGGATATGAAGCCCTGGGTGAGGAGAGCAATGCCACCAAATGGTTTGAAATCTCATCGCAATATCCTGGCACTTTTTATGGGCATATTAGTCTGGGCAGATTGCATGGCAGCAGCAAAGTGGATTACTTTGCTGACAATGCTGTCTCTAAAGGATCTCCGCGCTTTAGGAGCGAAAAAGCCTGGAAGCTGGCAAAGTTCTCTTTTTACTTATATAGAAATGGGGCTAATAAGTTCGCTCGTCAATTAATAGAAACCCTTCCTGATCTCGAGCTTGCTGGTGATGAAGTTCAGGATATTGCTAAACTCTTCCTTGACAATGGACTGTACTACCTGGCTGTAGATTTGAGCAAAACTATGGCAAATAAATCTGGCATACTGGTTCGTGCCGGCTATCCTGCGCATGTACCTATTTATGCTAATCATCTTCCTAAAGGTTTATACTTGGGTATAATTCGTCAGGAAAGCAACTTTAATCAAACTGCTTTAAGCTCAGCAGGAGCGCAAGGCTTAATGCAGCTTATGCCAGGCACCGATGCTAAACTCTCTAGGGATTTGGGGTTACAGGGCAAACGAAACTCTTCAGACTCTTCTCAAAATGTTCTTAAAGGTGTAACTTATGTAAACCAGCTTTACGCGCAGTATGGAAATCTGGTTTTAGCGCTGGCAGCTTACAATGCTGGGCCTGGCAACGTAAATAAGTGGCTTACCCGCTATGGTGATCCGCGAAATTTCAGTTCAGAATATCAAGCTGTAGACTGGATCGAATCTATACCGTATAATGAGACTCGTAATTATGTTAAGAAGGTTCTGGAGAATTTTGCTATCTACGACAGCATGCTTTCTCCTCAACATCATGCAAAAACCCTTCTAGCCTATATTGAGAGATAAATGTTACAAGATACTATATTTGCTCTTTCGACAGTAGTCGGAAAATCCGGAGTTGCAGTTGTTCGTATAAGTGGCGAGTATGCTCTTAAAGTCGTGAAGGATTTAGGTGTTAAGCACAAGCTTCTCCCAAATGAATTTAAACTTGCTAAGCTTTATCACCCTTTCAGTTTTGAAATTTTAGATCAGGCGATTACACTATTTTTTCAGGCCCCTCACTCTTTTACTGGCGAAGATATAGTTGAGCTACATCTTCATGGAAGTGTTGCTGTAGTCAAGGATGTAATTGCAGCTCTTAACAGTTTAAACTACCTTAGACTGGCTGAACCTGGTGAATTTTCTAAGCGAGCTTTTTTTAATGGTAAGATGGACTTGACCCAGGCTGAAGGACTTGTGCAGCTCATAGAAGCTGAGACTACCGTTCAGCGGCAAGTTGCCTTTAGGCAGTTTTCAGGTGAACTTGAAAATCTCTATGAAAACTGGAGGAAATCACTTATTTCTCTTTTGGCGCGAGTAGAAGCTTTGATTGATTTTCCTGAAGATGATATTCCTGATAGCGTTGTAAGCGAAATAGAAGCTGGAGTTCATAACCTGATGACTAAAATTGAAAACCACTTGGCTACAGCGGCTAGCGGCGAAGTTATCGCTCGGGGTATAAAAGTGGCTATAATTGGCGCTCCTAACGTTGGAAAATCCAGTCTGTTGAACTTACTGGCTAAAAGGGACGTAGCTATTGTAGCAGACATTGCCGGAACCACGCGAGACGTGATTGAAGTAAAGATTGATTTAAAAGGATTTCCTGTAATTATACACGACACTGCAGGACTACGAGAGACAACAGACGCGGTCGAGCTTGAGGGAGTACGAAGAGCGCAAAGAGCTTCGCACGAAAGTGATATCAATATCTATATGTTAGATGCTACTGCCACAAATAGTGACGATATTCTGCCTCATGTATTTGACAAACCGCACCTTATACTTATAAATAAAATGGATTTGCTTTCTCATGCTAAGCTTGTCAGTCCAGATAATTACTATAGAGTGAGCGTTAGAGAAGGCTTGGGCATAGACAGTTTTCTGCAAGCGCTTTTACGACTTGTTGAGGAAACTTACACCCCTTCCGCTGATCCAATTATTACCCAAGAACGTTACCGCAAATTATTGAGCGAGTGTTTGCATTACATTAAGAGTTTTAAAATTTCGTCTCAACTAGAAGTTTCTGCCGAATATTTGCGGTTAGCTGCTTCTTGCATCGGCAGCATTACTGGCAAGATTGAGGTTGACGAGATACTGGATGAAATCTTTAGTTCTTTCTGTATTGGAAAATAAATGTTATAGTTATGTTTCACGTGAAACACAAGTTATGAAAGAATTCGATGTCATTGTTGTAGGAGGTGGTCATGCGGGATGCGAAGCGGCGGCTGCTGCTGCACGCATTGGCGCCAACACTGCTTTGATTACCTTTAGCCAGTCAAATCTTGGCGAAATGTCCTGTAACCCCTCTATTGGCGGCGTTGCAAAGGGCATAATTGTAAAAGAGATTGATGCTTTAGACGGTTTAATGGCAAGAGTTATTGATAACTCAGGTATTCATTTTAAGATCCTCAATTCAAGTAAGGGGCCTGCTGTTTGGGGACCTAGAGCTCAAGCAGATAGAAAACTGTATAAAGCAACTATGCAGGAAATTTTGCTTAATTATAAAAATCTTATTGTAGTTGAAGGGGAAGTTACTGACCTCGTTATAAAAAACAACTGTGTTGAGGGAATCAAAGTAAATGATAAGCTATTGAAAGCTAAGTCAATTGTCATCACAACAGGTACTTTTCTCAATGGCTTAATTCATTTGGGTGCAAAAAAAACTGCCGCTGGCCGATTTTCAGAAAGCCCATCTATTAAATTAGCAAATACTTTTCGACAGATCGGCTTCAATGTTAGCAGATTAAAAACCGGCACCCCTGCAAGACTACTCAAAGATTCTATAAATTATGATATTCTTGAAAAGCAGGTTGGCGATGTACCACCTACCCCCTTCTCATCGCTGACAAAAGCTATAACAGTTCCACAAATCAACTGTTATATGACATATACCAACACTAAAATTCATGACTTTATAAAACAGAATATCAATTTATCTCCTTTGTATTCAGGCCAAATTTCCAGTACTGGCCCGAGGTATTGTCCATCAATTGAAGATAAGGTAATGCGTTTTTCCGATAAAGATCGCCATCAGATATTTTTGGAACCCGAAGGACTAGACTCAGATTTAGTATACCCAAACGGTATATCTACATCATTACCCGAATCCATACAGGATATACTTATTCATGGCATTCAAGGTTTAGAGAAAGCTAAAATTGTAAGATATGGGTATGCTATTGAATATGACTATATTGACCCGAGAGAACTTTTACCAACTCTCGAAACCAAACGTATTAAGGGATTATTTTTAGCTGGTCAAATTAATGGAACTACAGGATATGAGGAAGCTGCTGGGCAAGGTATAATCGCAGGCATAAACGCTGCTTTAATTTTAAACAACACTTGTTATACCCACAGCAGGAGCGACTCCTACATTGGCGTACTCATAAATGACTTAACGATTAAAGGAACTACTGAACCGTATAGAATGATGACCTCGCGCTCTGAGTTTAGAATTCATCTCAGACCAGATAATACCGAAAGCAGACTTCACAAAGCAGCCCTCTCTCATGGTATACTATCGACAGAACGAGCTATGCATGTAAATGCGCAACAAGCTGAAGAACTCAAAATTATTTCGGAACTTCAGTCAATTACACTTACTCCGAACAAACTTAAACTTCATGGAATTAATGTATCCCAAGATGGAAGGAAGCGCACTCTTCTTAATCTGCTTTCCTTACCCAACTTCTCAATAGAAACTTTGCACGCAATCCACCCCGTCTCCCGTGAGTTTAACTCAACTGCGTTAAATAAAATTCATATTAATGAACTTTATAAGTCTCTTGAGGAACGGACCCTGCAGGATATCAAACTCTACGATCTTGATACTAACATTCAAATTCCAAAGAATATAAACTATCAGAAAGTAGCTGGTCTTTCTAACGAACTAAAAGCTAAGCTCGAGGCGGCCAGGCCTTTAAATTTAGCTGATGCTAAGAGCATCCAGGGAATAACACCTGCTGCCATAACTTCCTTACACATTCACATTAAAAAATTGGCTGGATAAGATGGAATACTCCGAATTAATAAAATTTAACACAAGTGTTTCACGTGAAACGTATGAGGGGATCACGCAGTATTTGGCGCTGCTCAAAAAATGGAATTTAAAGATCAATTTAATTTCAAGAAAACTAAGTACTCAAGAAATTTGGACAAATCAAATAATAGATTCCTTATGTTTAGCTCCTCATTTAAGTACGGAAGAGTCAATCATGGATATTGGAAGTGGCGCGGGCTTTCCCGGGGTTATTTTAGCTTTACTAGGCTTTAACAATCTTTCCCTTATAGAAATTAACACTAAAAAATCGGTTTTTCTCAAAACAGTTGCCGACTCTCTTGGCCTTAAAATTAATGTTATAAATAACGATGTCCGGCAAATAAATACTTCACCTCCAAAGGTTATAATATCAAAAGCTATGACTTCAGCATCTAACTTGGCCGACTTATGCGAGCATTTAATCGGTAATGAAACCAGAGTACTCCTGCTTAAAAGCCGCGATCAACTGAATGAATTAGAGAAGTTGAAAAGTAACTGGAATTACAGATTGCAAGTATGCGAGAACAAATATAATAATAGTATAATAATTATACTAAGCAATTTAAGAAGGCTGCAAAAGAAGTGAGCACGATAATAGCAATTGCAAATCAAAAGGGTGGCGTGGGAAAAACTACAACAGCCGTAAATATTGCAACAGCTTTGGCTGCAATCGGATTAAAAATACTGCTTATTGATTTAGATCCTCAGGGCAATGCATCTACCGGAGCAGGAATAGACACTATCAGAAGACAAAAGAACATTTATGCCGCCCTGATTGGAGGCAATGCTATCAATAGCTGCATGGTGACCTCAAGTATACGAAACTTGGATGTAATCCCCTCTTGCATAGACTTAGCCGCAGCAGAGATTGAGCTCTATGAAATGCCGAATAAGGAAAAAGTCCTGCAGACTAAACTTAAAGAAATCACCAAAGCTTACGACTTTGTAATTATTGATTGCCCACCATCACTCGGTCTATTGACAATCAACGCATTGACCGCCGCTAATTCCATTTTAATCCCTTTGCAATGCGAGTTCTTTGCATTGGAGGGCCTGTCACATCTGTTGAATACAATAAAACTAATTCAAAAGTCTTTGAATTCCTCACTAAAAATTGAAGGCATTTTGTTAACCATGCTGGACAGGCGCAATCGACTTTCAGTTCAGGTTGAAGAAGATGTTCGCCAGAATTTTGGCGAGTTGGTTTATAAAACAGTTATACCTAGGAACATTAAACTTTCTGAGGCTCCCTCACATGGGAAGCCTGCCCTAATCTATGATAATAAATGCATAGGCTCAATAGCCTATATGATGGTAGCTAAGGAAGTGCTTACAAAGTATAATATTATTAACGATAATGATGAAATCAGTTATGAGCAAAGAAAAGAAAGTGTTGGGTAGAGGAATTTCGGCATTAATTACACAAAATCTGGGCTATGAGCCTGAGAGTAGTAGCGTTAAGAATATTAGCTTACTGGATATACGCCCTAATCCACACCAGCCTCGTAAAGATTTTAATGAAAAAGAGCTTAGAGAGCTTAGCGAATCGATAAAAGATCATGGCATTTTGCAGCCAATTATAGTCAGACAACAAGGAGACTTTTATCAGATTATAGCAGGGGAAAGGCGCTACCAAGCTGCCAAGCTAAATGACTTAAAACAAATACCGGCTGTTATTAGAGATATAAGCGACAAGGAGGCTTTTGAGATAGCCTTGGTGGAGAACATTCAACGCGAGAACCTGACCGCTATTGAAGAAGCAAAAGCCTATGAAAAAATGATAAAAGAGTTTAATCATACCCATGAAAGCCTGGCAACCGTTATTCACAAAAGCCGCAGCTATATTTCAAATACTCTACGCTTGCTCAACCTTCCTGAAGAAGTACAGAACCTACTTCTTGACCGTAAAATCAGTGCGGGACATGCTCGCTCTTTAGTTAACGCAAATGATGCAGCCAAACTTGCAAATAACATTGTTAATGATAATTGGTCTGTACGTAAAACCGAAAATGAAGTCAAAAGAAGAAATCGACCTCATCATCGCCACCAGCGCTTGATTCGCGATGGTGCCTATAAGTACTTTGAGAAGGATACTGCGTTGCTTGAAATAGAAAAAATGTTGTCAGATGAACTAAATACCAAAGTCTATATAAATGACACTCCTGAAGGCGGTCAGGTAGTGATAGAGTTTGGCGCTTTGGAGGAGCTGGATGGAATAATTGCCCGCTTAGGAGGCAATAAACGCATAAAGTTTTTATAGGATATACCAAGTCAATTTTTTAATTGATACTAGGAACGCGCAGCCTAGCCGGAGCAAGAGCGAAGGCTGGCGCCGATGCCTATCCTTTATAGGTGAGGCGACACGTGACGACGTAGCAATAAAAAAGGGATTTGGTATTAGCATTTGCAAAACTATTCCTAACCTACTAAAATGAGCTACAAACCCTAAGTGAGTTCTATGAAAATTACCATAATGGGCGCCGGCTACGTTGGTCTGGTTGCCGCTACCTGCTTTGCAAATTTTGGAATAAAGGTCTGTTGCCTTGATAAAGATCCTGACAAGATCAATTTGCTTAATTCCGGCAAGATTCATATTCATGAACCCGGGCTCGAAGAACTGGTTTGGAAGAATCTGAGTAATGGGAATTTGCGTTTTTCAACCGACCCTAGGGAACTTGCTGAGGGCAATTTATTAATAATAGCCGTAGGCACGCCCCAGGCTGAAGATGGGAGCGCCAATCTGGCTTATATTCATTCGGCAATCGATGATATAGCAAATCACTGTACGACTGATAAATTTATTATCATCAAATCCACAGTTCCAATTGGAACAGCCAAAATGATCTCCGAGCAACTTAAGCTTAAAAAACCTGAATTGAACTTTGAAATGATTTCTAATCCCGAATTTCTTAAAGAGGGCGATGCATTAAGAGATTTTTTGAATCCTGACAGAATTGTTATAGGCTGCACTTCTGAGGAAGCAAAAAATATGGCAAAATCCCTTTATACACCTCTTACATCAAAAAACGTCCCAATAGTCTTTACAAATAATACTACCGCAGAACTTATCAAATATTCGTCCAATTCATACCTGGCAATGCGCATAGCTTTTATCAATGAAATTGCTGACATAGCAGAGCTGATCGGAGCCAATATTGAAGAAGTAGCCGATGGGATAGGCTCCGACACCCGCATCGGTCGTCATTACCTCCATCCCGGTCCGGGTTATGGAGGCTCCTGCTTCCCTAAAGATACAGCGGCCCTCGCTAAGTTTGCCCACGATCAAAATTCACCGCTTGCCATCATTGATGCTGTAATCAGCTCCAATAAAACTCGCCAGGAAAAAATGGCGAATCGTATTGCAAAAATCGTAGGCAGCTCTAAACAGGCAATCCCACTGGCTTTTTTAGGGCTCACTTTTAAGGCAGACACTGATGACATACGGGAGAGCCCAGCAATCAATATTATTCAGTATCTAGCCGCACTTGGGTACAAGATTCGTGCTTTTGACCCAAGTAATCCAAGAGAAGCCAGGCAAACCTTGCCGAAAACTGTAGAAATTTGTGATAATCTCGAAGCAGCCTTAAAGGACTCAGCAGCTGCAGTAATTATGACTGAATGGAGTGAGTTTAAACTCATTGCACCTGAGACTTTTCTTGCTTTGCTTGCACAGCCGATTGTCATTGATTTACGCAATATTTATTCACCTCAAACAATGAGACAAGCAGGGGTAAATTATTATTCTGTAGGCAGGTAATTTTGTAAGTGCGAGACAATCTCTTCATGCACTGTTGCTTGTGTGCGACTACCATCAATCACCTTAATTCTACCCGGCTCCTCTTCTGCAAGCGCTAAAAAACCCTGGCGAACTTTATTATGGAACTGCACATTTTTCTCATCATAGTGACTTAATGTTTGAGCTCGCCTTGTCACACGGGCTATTCCTATTTCGGGCTTAATATCGACTAAAAAAGTAATAATAGGATTAAAAACCCCTATTACAGTAGAATTTATAGCTTCGACTAATCTTCTATCAAGCCCTTTAACCATACATTGGTAAACCAAAGTTGAGTCTATGAATCTATCGCAAATCACAACCTTGTCATTATGCAACTCCGGTTCTATAAAAGTTTCGATATGATCTTTGCGTGCAGCCGTAAGCAACAAGAATTCAATCATGGCGTCACGAATTTCACCTGAGCCGAGCAGCAGCGTTCTGATCGCTTCAGCGAGATCTGTGCCTCCAGGCTCACGGGTTATCACCACATTAAATCCGAGCTTTGTTAGATAATCAGCCAGAAGCTTAATTTGTGTTGATTTTCCTGCTCCTTCTCCACCTTCAAAGGTAATAAACATAGTCCTATTTCTTCAAATACAGATTAAAGATATATACCGGATTAGGATAAATTAATCTACTACTTTACGTTGGTTCTCGGGAATTTCATCTGGGTTCTTGAGCGAGTAACCCCTGCCCCAGATAGTTTCTACATAATTAGTCCCAGCAGACGCCTCGAAGATCTTCTTGCGCATTTTGCAAACAAACACATCGATTATTTTTAACTCAGGCTCATCAATACCATTATATAAATGGGTAAGAAACTGCTCCTTTGTGACAATCTGGCCTTTACGCAGAGCAAGCAATTCAAGTATAGCTTGTTCTTTGGAAGTCAAATGCACTGGCGCGCCCTGAATTTTTGTGTTATGCAAATCCAGGTTTACTGTAAGGTCATTTACTTCAATTATGGAATCCGGGTGACCACGCGACCTTCTGATGATTGCTTTGACCCTGGCTACAAGTTCACTCATATTAAATGGCTTCGTGAGGTAGTCATCTGCCCCAAAACCTAACCCCTTAACTTTTTCTTCGGAAGCTCCAAGGCCGGAAAGTATCAGAATAGGAATGTTCCTTTTTGAGTCGCGGATCCTTTTCAATACATCATATCCACTTATATCCGGAAGCATAATATCTAAAACTATGAGGTCATAGTCATAGAGCTTACTCACCTCTAAGCCATCCTCTCCCAGTTCGGAGCGATCGCATATAATTCCCTCTTTGGCCAAAGCTAATTCTATTGTCTGAGCAGTAGAATTATTATCCTCGATTATTAGTACTCTCATGATATGCTACAATTACCCTTAATACCTTCAGTGTAATGCATAATTAACAATATGTTAAAGGATTTTTTATCTAATGAGAAAAAGAAGTTGCGATTGCGGCTAAAAACCGCAAGAAATTCACTGCAGAAAAAGCAAAGAATTGAGGCCGAAAAGAAAATCACAGACCTTTTTATAAGCAAGTTTAGTGAATTTGCACATTACGGGGCGTACTACCCTATAAATAATGAAGTAGATATTTTACCAATTCTGCAGCTTCTCAGCAAAGCCGGAAGAAGCCTGAGCCTCCCGTGTGTACACTCTGATCACTTGCTCTTCCGGCACTGGCAGCTTGGAGAGCCCCTAAATAAAACCAAATATGCATTTGAACCCCTAAAGAATGGCACTCCTACCTCACCCGAGATAGTCTTAACTCCCTTGCTAGGCTTTGACAGAAGAGGATTTCGCTTGGGCTATGGTGGCGGTTACTACGATCATTATTTTATTGAGCATGGAAATGTAATTAAGGTTGGCATAGCCTTTGCCTGCCAGGAATTTGATAAATTACCCATTGAAGATCACGACCAACGGCTTGATTTTATTATTACAGAAAAAGAAATTCTATCATGCTCAATTTAATATTTTGACTTTACCACGCATAGTTTTAAAATTTGCATAGGTAATTATATTGGCAAAAGGCAGTAAATTGAGCTCCCAGGTAGAGAGCTTTTAACACCTTCACAAGGTATGTATCCCCTTATAGGAGGGTAACATGAAACAAACCTTAAAAGCCTTTGCAAAACTGAGTGACCTACTCACCCATGAACTCGATAACTATTTCCTCTGGATTCCAGTTTTAATCGCGTTTGGGGTTATAATTTTCTTTGCCTTTCCCATTGACCCTAACGTATTTATTTGCCTGTTATGCTATTGTATCACCTGTGCTATATCCTTGCTCGTCAGAAAGATGCCTTTTTGGCATTTTTTAAGCGTAGCCTTAATGGTTTTTATGGCTGGCTTCACCACCGCTGCCATAAGGGCAGAATTAGTCAGAGCCCCTGTTCTTGAACGCCAGATTGATAGGGCTTGGATAATGGGTAACGTTACAGAAATTAATACTACTGAAGGAGGTCTTAAAATCATACTGGAGGAGCTTTATATAAGTGGGTACAATGATAAATTGCCTTATAAAATCAGGGTAACCATAAAAAAAGCTGCTGAGAAAATTGAGATTGGCGATCGTATCGGACTTTTTGCCGGGCTCATGCCCCCACCCCCTCCTTCCCTACCCAAGGGCTTTGATTACCAACAGTATGCCTATTTTAAACAAATTGGAGCAATCGGATATGCTATAAGTAAAGTGCGCATACTTGATAAAGGGATGCATCTTAGTGGAGTTCAACAGTATTTTGCTTCACTGAGACAAAAGGTGGAATCTCGTGTTTTTGCCAGTATGCCACCCTCTGAAGCTGCAATTGCTGTAGGTATTTTGGTAGGAGATTCGAGTGCAATTAATGCCGAAGAGTATGAGGCTATCAGGAAATCAGGTCTCGCACATATCATTGCGATATCTGGTATGCATATAGTTGTTGTCGTCGGATTGATATTTATTAGCGTAAGGTTTTTGCTTTCCCGCCTTTCGTACTTGCCTCTACGAATAGATATTAAAAAAGCAGCTGCGATTTTCGCTATTTTTGGGAGTCTTTTCTACCTGCTGATAGCAGGTAGCCCGCTTTCAGCGCAACGCGCTTTTATAATGTCTACCATAGTCCTGGCTGCTATTATTCTCGATCGAAGGGCAAACCCTATGCGCTCGGTCGCCCTTGCGGCAACTATCATCCTGATTCTAACTCCAGAAGCCATATTGAGCGCCAGTTTGCAAATGTCATTTGCAGCTAGCATTGCATTAGTAGCCAGCTTCAACCTTAGCAGCGCCTTTTTCAACATCAGCAGCCGGAGGGGAATTATACCTAAAGCCTTGAGCTATTTTGCTACAGTTACTATTTCTACTTTGGTCGCTGGCATTGCCACCTCCCCTTTTATAATCTACCACTTTAACCAATTTTCCACCTATAGCGTGCTGAGCAATCTTATCGCAATACCTCTAGCTGATTTTATAATTATGCCTGCAGGAATGATAGCTATGCTTTTAATGCTACTTTCTTTAGAAGGCTTTGCTCTTTACCCTATGCAATGGGGCATCACGGCCATGCTCCAGGTTGCTCAAACTGTCGCAGCACTCCCAAATTCTTCTTTTTATGTACCCAGTATTTCAGCTATTGGACTTGTTTTTATCACATTCGGCGGACTCATATTATGTCTCTTCACTACTAGACTCAGGTATATCGGGCTGATTCCGGTTTGTTTCGGCATGCTTGGAATACTTCACTATACAAAGCCTGATATAATTGTTTCCGATAATGGCAAGCTATTTGCCGTCCGGGATGATATAGGAACTTTGGCTTTTTCTTCTAAAGTAAGCTCTCGATTCCAGCGAATGATATGGCAGCAATCTACTGGGGAAAATTTAATCCTCTCAATTAAAGATGCATACTTAAACGATTGCTCTAATAGTTATTGTAAAATTGAACGCAATGGGAATACAGCAGTTATTGTTGCAGCTCCCCATGAACCGGGCCTAGATTGCTCAGACGTTCATCTCTTTATAAATCTCGTGAACAATAGTTTTATTTGTGAACGCGCCATAAATAATGTTAACCTAAGTATGCTAAGGCAAAATGGTACACATTTAGTTTATTTATATAATGAAAATGTTGAAATTCAGACCGTGTCTGATTTTAGAAAACGCAGAATATGGAATTCAAAAAGCTATGATTGATTTTAAAAACTACATTATTGAAATCCCTGATTTTCCTATAAAAGGGATTGTGTTTAAGGATATAACCCCTATGCTAACCGATTGCTTTAATGAATCCATTGAGGCGATGGTAGGCTTATACCCTGAAGAGTTCTGGGATAAAGTTGATCATATTGCAGGAATTGAAGCACGTGGTTTCATTTTTGCTGCTGCGCTCGCCTCGAGGCTAAATAAGGGCTTTGTGCCTATACGCAAACAGGGGAAGCTTCCGCGACCTGCTGGACAGATAAAGTTCCGTTTAGAGTATGGGGATACTACTGCAGAAATACACGCTGGAAAGGGCAGTTTATTAATTGTTGATGACATCATAGCTACCGGCGGCACTATTTCAGCGGGCGCAACCCTAGCATCTCAGGTAGGTTTCACGATTTGCGGCATCTGCACTTTTATAGATTTAGGACTTAACAAGCGGTTAACTTGGAACGACATCAAAACAAAAAGCGTTGTTTATTATTAACTGTTCATTTTGAAAATTAAATAAATTAATCGCTGAAATTAATGTTTTATTAACTAAAAAATGAAAGAATAATAGTATAAACCCAAGTAGAGGTTACTATGAAAATAAGAATAATATCGGCATTAGCACTCCTGGCGCTCGCATTTACTACATTTAGTACGCCGGCATATGCAGCACAAACTGTAATAAAATCTACTTATGGAAAAGATATAGATACCGGCACTGGCACATGCTTGCGTTCAGATTGGTCTGGCGGAGATACAAAATGTGTAGTAAGCAAAAACACCCCGAATAAATTCTACAAGGACGAAGAAGAAGGACCATTTGCACATCCTGGTTTTTGAGGATAAAACCACTAATTTACTGGCTTTTTCATCCTGATGCTCTTTCATTAGTTACCTATTATTCAGAGCTTTACAAGAAGTATTGCAATTTTGTTTAAATTATGACAACCTAATATTTGTAAACTAATAATGGGGGGTGAAATGAACCTTTATAAACTAACACTTGGCGTTTTATTCAGTATTGTACTTACTGCATCAACCGCTTCTGCAAACCACCATCGAGTTGTTGTCGATTTCAAGGGTAAGCATGTTTATTCTACAAATGGCAATTGTGTCCGCACAATGTGGATGAACGACCATGATGTCTGTGGTGCACCAGATGTACTTAATCCAACCTGGGTTTTCTTTGATTTTAACAAATCAAACATTAGAGAATCTGAAATGCATAAATTGAATAGAGTGGCTCACTATATAAATCACCATGATGTCCAAACAGTTAATATCCATGGATATGCTGATCGGATAGGTGGTCATTCTGCCTACAACGAGAGGCTTTCAAAAAGACGTGCTATGACTGTGTATGATTACCTACAATCAAGAACAAATGTGGAAAAAATGACCGCTGATGTTGAAGGTTATGGTGCTACACATCAAGTAAAAGCATGTCATGATGTGAAAGAAGGCGAGCTTATTGAATGTCTTCAACCGAACCGTCGCGTTGAAGTCTTTATGGATCAGTAATACAAAAACGCTTAAATTCCCTCCCAGCGTTTGAGTAAGTTTGTTTCCAAGTCGAATAGATCCAGCACCCGACCAAGGTGCTGGTCTATTATTTGTTGTAGAGAATCAGGTTTATTATAAAACAAAATCGAAGGCGGACATATAATTCCCCCCATTTCTGTAACTGCATGCATAGCTTTTATATGCCCCAAGTGCAGAGGACTTTCCCGGAAAAGCAAAACCAATTTTCTGCGTTCCTTTAACGTCACATCTGCCGCGCGTGAAATTAAAGTCTGAGCAAAACACCCGCCAATTTCCCCTAGAGTCTTCACAGTACACGGGGCTACAATCATTCCTTCTGTCTTAAAAGAACCGCTCGCAATGGTCGCCGCGATCTCATTATTATTGTAGTAGCGACTGGCAAGAGCAACTACCTGATCAAAGCTGAATCCGGTCTCATGAGCTATGGTCAGTTTCGCCGCTTTGCTTATAATTAAATGGCTTTCCACCCCAATATCATTCAGGATTTCCAGAAGCCTTATGCCATATATTGCACCCGTGGCTCCAGTTATTGCTATAACTATACGTTTCATTACTTTACTAAAATTTATTGGTTATTGGATAGCGGCGCTCCTTATCGAAACTCCGGCTTGAAATCTTTATCCCAGGCGCAGACTGCCTGCGCTTATATTCATAGGCCTTCAGTCTTTTGGCCATCTCCTTCACTTCATCTTCGATAAATCCCTGCCTTACAGTTTCCTCGATGCTTTTATCTTCTTCAATTAAACTGAAAAGCATTGCATCAAGAACCTGATACGCAGGCAGAACGTCTTGGTCAAAATCACCTTGCGCAAGTTCAGCGCTGGGCGGTTTATTTATTGAATTCACCGGTATAACTCCTAGCTTGTTTAGGTGTGAACCGTGTGGAATATTATCATTTCGCCACCGGCTCAATTCATAAACCCGAGTTTTGTATACATCCTTGAGCGGAGCAAATCCCCCACACATATCCCCGTAAATTGTGGCATAGCCTACCGCATATTCTGACTTATTTCCAGTAGTTAAAAGCAACTCATTCAAATCATTTGAAAACGCCATAAGCACCATTCCTCTGATACGGGCTTGGATATTCTGCTCAGTAATAGACTCATTTTTAAAACCAGATAGACTGTGCGTGATCACGCTTTTGAAGACTTCTTCAATTGAAATAGTATCGAGTTTGCAGCCAAGATTTTCAGACAGGGCTTCGGCATCAGTTAAACTATGATTGCTAGAATAGCGTGAAGGCAATCGCACCCCATGAACATTCTCAGCGCCTAGTGCATCAGCAGCAAGGGTCGCAACCAGCGCCGAATCTATCCCTCCAGAGAGACCCAGGCACACTTTGCTAAAACCATTTTTGCGCACATAATCCCGAATTCCAAGAAGCAAAGCCTGATATATCTGCTCAATATCAGTATGATCAATGGCTTCATCTGACTTGGTTCCAAGCTCATAAACCAAAAAATCAGGCTCCCATAATTTTGCCTGGGCTAGAAGCTCCCCTGTTTGTGACAAAACAAAGCTCCCACCGTCAAAAACTAAACTATCCTGCCCTCCAACCATATTTACATAAATAATAGGGGCATCAATGAGAATGGCTGTTTGCTTAACTTCTTTTACTCGCGCTGCATGCTTCCTATATTCATAAGGCGAAGCATTAAGTGAAAGCACCAGGTCAACCTGTTTTCCTTTTAAGGCTCGAGGAACTGCGCTTTCCCACAAATCTTCACAGACTACGACAGCAACATTCTTGCCCGACAGGCTGAATATACAAGTTTCATTTCCCGGGCGGAAAACTCGCTTTTCATCGAACACACCATAATTAGGAAGTTCCTGCTTGCATGCCTTAGCCAATACCTGACCCGCGGAGATTGCCAGAGCTGCATTATACGTTGCGCCATTTTCTTTCAGTGGAGCTCCGACCACAATCACTTGCTTAAGCTCTTTGCTAAAATTCACCAGGTCGGCAATAGCAATATTACATTGCTCGATAAACCCCTCGTTAAGCGCCAGGTCTTCAATAGGATAGCCACAAAGCACCAGCTCAGAAAAAACAACTACGTCTGCTTGCGCTGCCTGTTCACATGCCTGCTTAATAAGCCTAAGGTTTCCCTTTATGTCCCCTAAAATAGGATTTACTTGTGCGAGCGCAATTTTCACTTCAGTTCCCTGCATTTCTGCTAAAAATAGCAAAATTATGTGTGATTGAAAAGCATAAGATTTTACCCGAAGTATTTCTTTTCTTGTCCATAGTTTGCACTATCATAATGATAGTGCTACAATTAAATCAAGGTACGGAGGAAGCAAAATGAGAAAATTCACTATAAATTGCAACTTTGGCGGGACTAAATCCCCATTTACGGTGTATATCGGAATGCCGGAAAAAGTCCACCACCCTCTGCACTTTCAGGCTGACTGGCTTTCCAAAGAGCGGGGTGGCAATATACCGCAGGAAGTTATGGATAGCTTGCAAAAACTCTTAGAGATATCTATAAAAAATAACGTGCCTTTTGAAGACCTGTGCGCGTACGCCATTGAGTCTGCACAAGTTACCGAGGCTCCTTCGCAGAAACCTGCACAGTTGGAATCTAAACCCGAGAAGGTTGGCGAACCTCCTCAACCCGTACAGGCAGAAGCTAAACCTACTGAGCCGGCCTAGCATGAAAAATTATGACTTGATTGGAGCTGCTAGTGGATGGGGGGCGAAGAAACGTCATACCGAGCTTTCTCCAGAAGAACTTCAGAAGTTCTTCCTACAAAATAATCTCTCCTGGAAATTTAGCAGCATTCTAAAATCAGAAGCGAGTATTCTTCAAACTGATATCCCGGTAGGCATGCCCTCTTTGCCGCTAGTAACTTCATTTT
Organism: Alphaproteobacteria bacterium; assembly: GCA_013288625.1. Lineage (GTDB taxonomy): Bacteria > Pseudomonadota > Alphaproteobacteria > Rickettsiales > Midichloriaceae > JABDBN01. The sequence continues at coordinate 74,888 of JABDBN010000002.1, forward strand.
GTGAACGCCTGGCACAGGCTACTGAATCCTCTATCACAAACCACAAGATCCCCCTCATCATTGGTGGTGATCATTCGTGTGCAATTGGAAGCTGGAGTGGAATTGTCAAAGCAACTAACTCCTATGGAAAATTCGGCCTCATTTGGATTGATGCGCACATGGATTCCCACACTTATAATACCAGTCCTTCCAAAGCATTCCACGGTATGCCCGTAGCTACGCTTCTTGGCTATGGCGAGGATGTGCTTATAAATATCGGCGGCGCAAAAGCTAAAATCTCCCCTCAACATCTGTCGCTTATCGGAATTCGCAGCTTTGAACCCGAGGAAGAAAAATTGCTCAATGAGCTGGGTGTCCGCATATACTATATGCCTGAGGTGGTAGAGAGGACATTTCCCGTGGTCTTTAATGAAGCTCTGGCACGTGCAAACAAAGATACTCTGAGCTTTGGAGTCTCACTTGATTTGGATGCTTTTGATCCCAAATATGTATTGGGAACCGGCTCACTTGAACCCAATGGGCTTTCCCCAGATGACGTCATTCCCGAACTTCAAGGGCTATTAAATCATCCCAAAATAGCGGGGTTTGAAATCGTAGAGTACAACCCTAGACTGGATAGTAACTTCACCACCGCAAAGGTAATTATCAATATTCTCGATTCAATAGTTGCATAGTATTTGTGCTAAAAGATAAATAATGAGTTGAGCAATCGCCTGAATAATGTAGATTTATAAGTATAGGCTTTATATAACCTTATGGAATGAAGTTTTTACGTAGTTTTTATTATCTGTTTCTCCTACTGCTGCTTACGGCAATTCTGATGTCAGGTACATTTGCACAAGCTACAGGGTTTGATTCCTTGCAGGCGCATCAGAATTTAGTATACGCTAGCGATAGCTATGGACTTGCAGTTTGGAACTCTCCAATATATGGGGCTAACTGCCGAGTTGTAGACCCAAGTGATTTTAAAATGACCAATATCGCGTTGAGGAAAGGTCAGCAGCCAGGGCCAGATCATATGAATGAATGGCTTTCTTATGGCTTGGGTATTCAGGGCGGGGCTCTCTTAGCCGTAGGTGCATTAACTGGCGGGATTGGGCTTGCGGTAACTGCTGCTGCTGAAGCGTTAGCTTCTTTATATATCTGTGCCTACACCTGGGTTTTTACCCCTCAAGAATATGCGGGCTGGACGGGTAGAGGGAGTCAAAGCGGCGCAGCCGTAATTGACCCTCCTAATACTGCTCCAGCTGCCAGTGGCCTTTTAGATTCATCAGAGTTGCCATATTATTTCCATTGCGATCCGCTATTTGTGCCTGCAGCCGAATCTCAGATTCTCGATACCGGCCAATCAATTCAACAAATGGTTTTTGGCCGCACCTGGGGTTATCCCGGGCCGGTAAGCGCCTTATGCGCGCACGGGATAGCATCACCTCATCAAATGCCTGATATGGTGGCAAAAATTGCCGTCGGCGTTCAGGATGGGTTTATTTCTGACGCAAAGTTAGCGTTTGGTACCTACCCTTATGATCTGGGTGGCATGCAGGGACTGACTTATACTGCAGAAATTAGCCCAAATGATAACATGACCTGGGTACACGGCGTTGGAATAGTTGCCTATTACAAGATTACTCAGGATAGTCCGCCGCTTAAAATCTGCGCGGGCATAGCAACCTTGCCGGTGCCTATCGAAATCGGCTGCACCACAACCAGCATCATGAATGACTATGCTGAATTGCCTAGCTATCTACAGCAGTTTATCGATAGCACAAGGTGTAAATATATGCACGATATGCGAACAGATTTAGCATCGTTGGCAAATTCGAGTGTTCTGTTGAGCTCACCAACTGCTGCGCAAAAAGATGCCGATAATTACTCAGGTATGCCAGTAAGCAAGTTTTTAAGAAGCGATATGCATTTCACCAGCAACACCATAGGCTGTATAAAAGATATTCTAGTTAAAAAATTTGTTGGCACACCTGGTTCAACTGCCAAAAATTATATTCAACTCTTGCAGGCACAAATTGCGCCTATGATTTATGCTGTATTCGTGCTTTATGTTTCTTTGCTCGGGATCAAGATAATTTCAAGTGTTCAACCTCCATCGCGCGGCGAATGGGTTATGTACGTACTTAAGCTCGCACTTATAGCCTATTTCATTCTTGGTGACGGTTGGTATTCGACTGATACTAACCGACCTGGTCTGTTTAAACCTCTGGTTAACTTCTCAGATCAAATCGCAGATTTCTTTATGCAGGCTCAGGTTGCGAATGATTACCTAGGCCTGTGCAGGTTTAAATACAATGGGAAAAATTTGCTGGGTGAGAATGAAGTTTCGACTAGCGCAGCAACGCTGGTAAGCACTCTTACTTTGCCAGCAACAGCCGCCTCTGTGACAAAAGGTGTCAGCAATACTGCATCAGGTCTGATCCCAACGGCAGGTTTTGATTTTAGTGGCACACCTCAGGTTGTAAAGCTCTCAGTTTGGGATCTAGTCGATTGCCGAATTGCAAACTATCTGACCATGGGTTCCTGCGACTATACTGCATCTGGGCTTATGGCTATCTGGTTTATTGTCCTTGCCCTCTTCAGCGTGTACGGCATTTTAGTCATGCTTTTGTCATTTGTTTACTCACTCATGTTATTTTTGGTGGTATTCCGCTTTGCTCATATATTTATCTTATCAATGCTCACCATAGGGGTCTTAGTATTTGTCTCTCCTATATTCTTATGTTTTGGTTTATTCCAGCATACCAAAGGGATTTTTGAATCCTGGGCAAAACAGATTTTAGGCTTTATACTCTATCCTGCATTACTTTTTGGTTTTCTTGTATTGATGCTAGCAACCTTTGATGCCGTGTATTACGGCAATGTTAATATTAACAAGTCTAATCCTCAGGATTTTCATGCGGCTTGCAATGGCGTTACCTCTGCATTCTGCCAAACTATTCTAAATTTTACTCAGCCTGGAGATGATATTTGCCAGATGAATTGGACTCGCGCAATTAAGGGGCTTCCCCAACTCAATGCTTCAAACGTTACACAAAATCCGGTGGCTATGATTAGTAGTTTCACTCTCGCCATTTTTGGAAAGTTTTGGTACTTGACCAATGACGCGATGAGAATCTATGCAGGTGAGTTAGGAAAACTCGTGCTTATAGCTGTTATTTTTTACCATTTCATGGACGAAATTGTGAATTTTATGGCGGTGATGCTTGGCATACTTGATGTTGGGCAGTACGCCAGGGGCAGAGTTAACTTGATCTCAGCAGGAATGGGCTTAGCATCGGGTGCTAAGACTGGGCTTCAATCTGCTGGAGGATTAGGGCGAGCAGCCACAGCCGGTTATTTAAAACGACGATGACGATATATTTTAAGGTGAAATTTATGATTGCGAGAAATAATACATGAAATTGAACTTTAGCATTGCAGAAGTTATTACTCTGGCTTTCATGGCCCTGGCTTTAACAGCTTGTAATGATACTTCCGTCACGTGCATTTTTGCTGATGAATTTGAAAACACTACTAAAGAATGGCTAACCGTAAGACCAGGCGGACAAAATTGTATTTTACTCTGCGACCAGACATGCAGAACCACCTTTTCAGACCCTACTAACAAGAGCGATGGTATTATTAACAGTTGCATTCCTGAGTGTAGAGCAGGTAATGTGTTCACGTACGGCGGCAAATCTACTACCAATGCCTGCAGTTCTACAATACCTTCGTGGACATGGACGCAAATGGGATTGACACCGGCTGATCCCTTTTCATATGATCCATCCCCTAGCTCTTTAGGAAACTATCTTTATTCACCTGGTCTTGTCCTCAATACAAATGAATCTTTAAGCATAACTCTTGATCCTAATGGAGTTAATCAATTAGCACTGTGTGGCATTCAAAGTAAATGGTTGATCCCTTCTCCATGGCTATTCACGCAAGCATGTCCTTATTGGAACACAATGAATATTACTAACTGTACTACTGTAGACTGGAATAGGAATACGTGGCAAGCCGCTAATACATACTTTACTGATTCAGGAATCGATGCGCGAGATGGCGACACAGTTAGTATTGCATGGTATGGACCTTATTATTCTACGCCCACATCTCAGCAACAGATTGCTACAGACTCTAACTTAGTAATGCGAAATCCTAATGTTCCAGGGGCTTCAGCATCCATTGATTTACTTCCTTTTTATGATTTGAATGGTGCTGCTCTTAGCAATGCTTATCCAAAAGTAAGTTATGTTGGGCAATTTGATGATGGCAATGGAAACATGATAAATGCACCTCAAACTAACCTAATTTTTTTAGGTCTTAAAGGTGAACTAAGTACTACTAATCTTGAGTATTCTACTTTAACTCCTTCTTTTATTGATCAGTTTTCTAGCGCATGCAGGAATAACCCAGCTTCTTCCCCAGTATGCAATTTTTACAGTTGGAAGGATAGTACTGGCAAGCTGACTACAAATGGCTTCAATTATACTACTTTTGATCCAGTTGCTCTGGTAACTTTGCCTAAAAATGTAGTCCAATATCAATTTGCTGGGCAGCTTTCGGGTTTCTCCTCCAACTTTAGCAGACTGATGTTCCGTCATCGTGGTGACAGCTCGTACCTATCACCAAATGCTATTGGTGGGCTTAATGTTCATGTTAGCCGGATGGGGTGCACCTATAAGGATGGCCAAAAACTGCTATATGCTTTTTCTCTTCAGAGTATTACAGGAAATGGGTATGCTCTTCCTGCCACACCTCCTGTTATTGGGGCTGTCAATTCAGATCCTCTTACACAAGGATTTGTAACCGCCTGGGCTCCAGTTACGTCTGATATACTTAACGCTACAACCGCTATTCCATTTCCGCCTGAATTAGCATCCAACCCCTATGCCTCAAAAGGCGCCAAGCTATGGTTAGCTATTGATTCTCAGATCACCGAAGCTCCCTATGTAAAGCCCAGCCCTATGTACAATAACCCAGTCACTCTAACTAATTTGCCAGATGAGCTCTTTACCCTAAAACATAGGCATGGGCAGTATAACCTTCAATTAATAAAAACCGCCACGCAGAGTCAGGGATTTGTTACTCTTATAAGCGGACCTGTTAATCAGATTCATGATTATTTATTCGGTTCTGATGGTGCGCATGGAATTGTTGAGTCAGTTTTTTCCGCATATGTAGTCAATGGCTCTTTTAATTTGGCTATTCGGGCGTGCCTTGTGCTTTATATAACGGTAACTGGTTTGCTATTCCTGCTTGGAATTTCACCTATTACACAACAAGAAGCGATTCCCCGCGTATTTAAATTTGCATTTGTCGCACTTTTACTTTCGCCTACCGCTTGGCAATTTTTATATCAAAATTGTTTTCGTATTTTTACCGACGGTACAATAGAAATAATAGCTTTTATAAATGGTACTGTTGATCTAAGTGCCGTTCAAAATATGGAGAATGTTGCGGTGGCCCAATCTATAAGCCAGCAGGTAAATGCCATTAGATTCAATGTCAGTCAGGCTTTTGGTATTTTTGATATTCTTACTGATTTGTTTTTTAACAGCAACACGTGGTTTAAAATCATCGCGCTGGCTTTCTCAACTTTTATAGGCTTTTTCCTTGCTATTGTGATGGTAATTTCTTTTGGATACGCTTTAGTTGGAATATTTAAGGCAGTTTTAGTATACCTGACTTCCATGGTAGGGATTGCCATACTGCTTATGGTTTCACCTTTATTTTTTACTTTCTTACTGTTTAAAACAACCAAGACGATTTTTGATAATTGGTTAAAGCAGTTAATGGCTTTTGCAATTCAACCTATAGTAGTTATTTCAGGGATAACCTTGCTTTCCTACATGTTAATTATAGCAGTTTATTCTACATTAGGATTCACTGCCTGTAGGGCTTGTATAATTTCTATAAATATCCCCCTTGTTATCGATGTGTGCCTATTGCCATCGTATTACACACTTTCCAGTTTATTCATGCCAAATGAAGGTTTTGGCAGCCCGCTATTGTTAATAACTCCATTATTTTGTTTACTTATATTAGGACAAGCAATATATGTTTTCTCATCATTTGGAGCAACTTTGGCTAATTTCTTAGTAATGACGAGTTATGGTGGCGTTAATCTTGCGCAAGTCGCTGATAGATCTAACCCAATAACCAGTTTTGCGAGAGCAAGTTCTCAGATTGTGGGTGCAGATCAAGAGACAATAGCCAAAAGGAATCAGATAATTAGGGCAGGTAAAAAAATTGGCAGTGCTGTTTCAAGGAAATAAATCCTAGCAAGGTGATACAAATAAATGTTAACGCTAGAGAATGTTACTATTGCCAGAAATGGCATAACAATTATAAATGGTTTTGGCGTGACTATATTTCCAGGCACTTGCCTTGTTGTATCTGGGAAAAATGGAAGTGGTAAAACTTCATTATTAAAACATCTTGCCGGAATCAATTCTTACGGCGGGGGAAGTATATACTTTAATAACGTAGATGTTAGTAACCATAGAGATGAATATCATTCTATGATATGTCATGTTGGCCATAGCAATGCGCTTTCTTCAGAATTAACCGTATATGAGAACCTTGAATATTGGGCCAATATAAATAACCGCTCTGAAACTATTTCAGCAGCCCTTTCAGTTTTTGGGCTCTATGATCTACTCACTCACCCTGTGGGAACCTTATCCCAGGGTTGGCAACGAAAGGTAGCTCTTACTCGCTTATTGTTATCCAGTGCTGTTATATGGTATCTTGATGAGCCTTATACAAACCTTGATACAGAAAGCTGCAATGCGCTTGATAATATGATATATGCAAAATGCAATAATAACGGCATTGTGGTAATTGCTTCTCATAAGCCTGAAACTGTATTAAATTCCATTTGTATTAATCTCGATGAGATGATGAAATGAATAAACCTCTTTCATCTATAGGAGTTTTTTATTTCGAATTTAAGCGTATGATAAAAATTTATTTTCGTAATAAATCGCATATTTTAAATTCCTTTATTTTTTTTATACTTAGTATTTCTGTAATTCATATTGGTATTGGTCCTGGAAATATACCAGAATCATCTACTGCAGGAATTATAATAACTTATTTAATTTTCACTATTATTTTAAACTCAGAGCTGATGCTAGATGAAGACTATCGTAATGGAACTTTAGAAGAATTTCAGATAATAGGTGTTTCTTTCGAATTTATTTTAGCAGCCAAGTATTTTGCATTTGCTCTCATACTAATACTGGTCACTCTATTTGCAATCCCCATTGCTTCTTTGTTTTTTGAAATCTCTTTAGCTTCATTGCCATTGTTCTTTCTGATATCGTTTTTAGTAACGATTAATATTTCGCTATTAGCGCTCTTATGTTCAGCTTTGACTTTAGGATTAAATTCTTCACCTTTATTACCGCTGCTAATTCTCCCTCTATCATTACCAGTAATCATAATTGCTAATCTCTCAGTTAATAATCCAAGCTTACTGCTTATTCCGTTTGGCTCATTCCTTGTCTTATTTCCTATAACTATGGTTTCTGCCAAGCTATCAATACAGAGTTCTTTATAATAATAATAGTTAATATACTTATATTATTATTATTATATTCTTTGTCAGTAATGTTAATTACTAATTGCTGATCAGTTACTGACATAATTTCTATAGTTATTATTAGGTTCAAACATACAAAGCACCTGTAAATAAACATGTTGCTAACATATAAACTTTTCACATTTAAATCTTATTAACTGTTAGTAGGTATTATAAATGAAATTTATAACCAGCTAACAATAGATTGAAAATGTTGATAATAAGTTGTTGGCATAGTTTTAAGCAAAGTTATTAACATGGTTATTAATAGAACTATCAAATTTTAAAAAGTATAACTTTTTAAAATTCCTTTATTGACCTTATGAAATAAAGCTAGTAAAAGTAGAGCGTATATACTTTAAATCTTTCTTTGGAGGAAAAGATGTCCTTATTAAGATTAGTTGCTATAGGTATTACCATGGTAATGGTAACTGCATGTAGTACTACTTCTGATTGTAACGATGTTGCGTCAGAAAGCCAGGTTTCAGAACTTGAAAACAAGGTTGGTGATAGAGTTTTCTTTGAGTTCGATAGTTCAGCAATAACTGCAGATTCTCAGGAAACCTTAAGACGCCAAGCACAATTTATTTCTGATAATCCAGATCTCAGATTTGTGATTGAAGGTCACTGTGATGAACGCGGAACCCGCGACTACAACCTTGGATTAGGTGAACGCCGTGCTAATGCTGTAAAACAGCACTTAATTAGCTTAGGTGTTAATGCCAATAGGCTTACAACTGTAAGTTACGGAAAAGAACGCCCAGCTGTTCTTGGATCTAATGATTGGGCTTGGAGCCAAAATCGTAGAGCTGTAACTAAAGCAGAATAACCTGTTTTGTTAAAATAATTAAACCGTGGTGGAACCTTAATTAGGCTTCATCGCGGTTTTTTATTATATATTAAACTTGAGACATGATAATATGTTAATATAAGAAACATGAGTTAGTAAAATTATGACAGAATCTGCAAGTTCGATTAAGCTTCATGGAACCACTATACTATGTGTGCGCAAGGGGAGGGAGGTTGTAATCGCAGGTGATGGGCAGGTAACCCTGGGTCATACCGTGATGAAATCCACTGCCAACAAAATAAGACGCCTTGCAGGTGGTGAAATTGTTTCTGGATTCGCTGGATCCACAGCAGATGCTTTCACTCTTTTTGAAAGGCTTGAAGCTAAGCTGGAGAAACATCCTAAGCAGTTACTGCGCGCATCAGTAGAGCTTGCCAAAGACTGGCGCACTGATAAATTCCTAAGACGGCTTGAAGCGATGATGATAGTTGCCAATAAGGAAATAACCTTGATCCTCACAGGTAATGGTGATGTCCTCGAACCTGAAGATGGAATAGCTACCATAGGGTCAGGCGGTAATTATGCATTAGCAGCCGCAAGAGCTCTTTATAACCAAAAAGAAATGAATGCGGAAAAGATTGTTCGCAAAGCAATGGCTATCGCCGCTGAAATCTGCATCCACACCAATAGCAATATCACCCTTGAGCGAATTTCTTATTAAAAAAAGTTCTGATGAAATATTTGTTTAACAATTTGATGATATAATTAATTCATTATAATTGATTAGGCTATTATGACATTCTTCACAGAGGACGCAAGAATTAAGCTAACGAAGGCATATATGTACACATTTCCTGTATTTGCAGCTTTATTTCTTAAGTATCAGTATGATAATACACCAGTGTATGGTTATTACTTAAAATGGAATGCATATAGGAAAGGCATTGAAGAAGTAATTAAAGAATATGGTATCGAATCAATAAAGCCTTTAACCGAAGCTGGTTTTAGGTTTGATCATTTGTGGATCAAACAAATTATAGCAATAGTCAAACTATTGGGTATCGAATCAATAAAGCCTTTAAGCGAAGCTGGTGTTAAGTTTCGTGATTGGTATCCGACAGATATACTAGATTTAGCTAAAAGTGTAGGTGTCAAGTCAATAAAGCCTTTAGCTGAAGCAGATGTGGACTTTAATAAGTTCACGTTGTTTTATATGCAAGATCTTGGTGCAGAATCAATAAAGCCTTTATTTGAAGCTGGCGTTAAGTTTCGTGAGGAGTTTTGGAAAATAGAGTCGTTACTAGTTCAAACCTTGGGTGTAGAATCGATAAAGCCTCTATCAGAAGTTGGTATAATGTACAGCAATATAGATTCTTACACGTTGAGTTCTATAGTGACGAATAAGCATTTAGAATCAAGGAATGGTATTGAATTAATAAAGGCTTTATCTGAAGCCGGTGCTAATTTTGGTGATTTGAAATCCTATCACATAGGTTCAATAGTTTATACTATTGGTATTGCATCAATTAAGCCTTTAGTTGATGCAGGTGTTAAGTTCAGTGATTTGGATTCCTGGGAAATAAGCTCCCTAGTTAAACTACTGGGTAAAGAATCAATAAAGCCATTAACCGAAGCTGGTGTTAAGTTTGGTGATTCTGCTATTATTCAGCAAGATGAGTTAAGTGTGGTAGGCGTACCAATAGAGCTAGCACACGAACTTACTCAGGAATATACTATTGAAACACAGCCTGAGTAGGTTATTGATTAGTTTCTGATTAACACTTGCGCGAATTCTAAGTCAAGTAAATCCAGGGCGGGTTTTATTATAAACTTACTTCCAACTAATGAAATAGAACCTATAACTAGGCCATAAGGAAAAATTCCGCCATCTCCCGACGTAATGACAAGGTCACCGTCTTTGGGCTGTTCAAGTGTGTTGAGAAATATAGGCGTGATAAAATTCCCTATCCCATTTCCACCAACAATCATCTTTTGCCGGCCATCAGATGTGATTGCTGGAATACGGGAGGAGCTATCAATAGTCGACTGAATCTTCGCTGCATGGGTGCTGACGTCAATGATTTTGCCCAACAGAATGTTATTATTTACGACAACATCGCTAACATTGACTCCTTCAGCACTACCAATATTAAGAGCAAAAATATGCCCGAAGCTGCTGTCATTATAAGATATTATTCTGCTGGATACTGTACCTGGCTTATTTAATTCGGAAAAATTAAGTTGTTGTTTTAGGCTCCTCGCTTCCCCAAGCTCTAACTTAAGATTCGATAGCTCCTGCGATAGAGTGTTAATATCTCGTTTTAAAATAGCATTCTCTTCGACTGCCAGCATATAATTATAAAAGAAGTCTGGCCAGCTAGAAAACAAGCTAAGAGGCGAGGTAATAACGGCGTAAGTAGAGCTTACCATAGTAGCAGCTCTTTCCTTAATTGATCGTGAGAAATCATGTGATGAATTTAACAATATCATTATGATTATGCAAAAGAAGATCCCTATTACATTGCGTAAATGGCCCAGAAAGAATATTGCCAGGGCAAGAATGTGTTTAATACCGCTATTGCTGAGAGCCTTCTTCATCGCTAACTCGCAGCTAAAGAAGCCACTCTTGCCGCCCTGAGTTTCACAAAATCACTGCCTGCATGATATGAAGAGCGGGTTAGCGGGCTGGCCGATACCATAAGAAATCCTTTAACTTTCGCCATGCGAGCGTAAAATTCAAACTCTTCAGGCGTGACATAACGATCAAGAACCGCGTGCTTAGGGGTAGGCTGCAAATACTGGCCAATAGTTATGAAGTCCACTTCAGCTGCGCGCAAATCATCCATCAGTTGCAACACTTCCTCCTTAGTTTCGCCAAGGCCCACCATAAGCCCTGACTTTGTGAAAATGCTCGGGTCAATTTCTTTTACACGCTTAAGTAGGTGGAGCGAATGGAAGTAACGTGCTCCAGGGCGGATCTTTGCGTATAAGGAGGGGACAGTTTCAATATTGTGGTTATAAACATCCGGTCGGGCTGCAACAACAATCTCTAATGCCCCGTCCTTTCGTAAGAAATCCGGGGTGAGCACTTCAATAGTTGTATCGCTGGTTTTGGCTCGGATTTTAGCAATACACTCAGCGAAGTGCCCAGCGCCACCATCATCCAGATCGTCGCGATCAACCGAAGTAATCACCACATGTTTTAGACCGAGTTCAGAAATCGCTTTGGCCAAATTATCCGGCTCATGGGGATCAAGCAAATCAGGTATGCCGGTTTTAACGTTGCAAAACCTACAGGCGCGCGTGCAGGTGCTGCCTAGTATCATCACTGTTGCATGCTTTTGGCTCCAGCACTCGCCGATATTTGGGCAGGCAGCTTCTTCGCATACTGTGTTAAGCTTATGCTTTCTGATCAGCTCATAAGTATTTTTATACTCGGCTGAGGTAGGCGCCTTGACTCTAATCCAATCGGGCCTGTTAAGTTTTTGCTGAACTTCCTGCATAAAAGATAAAGGTTATCACTCTGCTACATGTATAGCCTATTTTAAGCTAAAATCCTAGGTTTATTATGTATTGGATCCTGGAAAGTAAGTATAAGTTCCAGCAGCATAATATTGACTGATATTTTACCAAGTTCTATCCTAATTATAGCTCTAATCATAGTCATTGAATGGCAAAGGAACATATGGAGATAGCTCTTCTTGGAGATGTAATGCTAGGAAGAGGTGTAAATCAAGAGCTGGCAAATCGTTCCCTGGAATATTGTTGGGGAGATACACTAACTACGCTTCGGTCAGCTGATGCAGTGTTTGCTAATTTAGAATGCGCAATAACTGAGCACATGACGTCCTGGTCGAAAACTCCTAAGGTTTTTCATTTCCGTGCAGATCCCAGAGCTGCTGAGATACTTAAAATTGCCAATATAAAGTGTGTCACACTCGCAAATAATCATATACTTGAATTTGAAGAAGAGGGCTTGTTTGATACACTCAAGCATCTTGATAAATCGGGAATTGCTCATGCGGGAGCTGGGCATAACATCCAAGAGGCTCAGGCTCCAATAGTTATAAGCTGTCAGGGATTTAAAATAGGGTTTATTGCCTATACAGATAACGAACCCCCTTTTGCTGCTACTGAGACCAGACCTGGTACTAACTATATTCAAATCAATACTGACCAAAGTACGCTAGCGCGTTTAGCAAAAGATATTGATATAGTAAAAAATAACGGGGCTGAGTTCATTATTCTTTCTCTGCATTGGGGGCCTAATATGGTTCAGGTTCCATCTAAGAAATTCCAGAATTTTGCTAAAGCAGCCATAGAATTAGGGGTGAATTTAATTCATGGCCATTCAGCGCATATTTTTCAAGCGGTAGAATTTTATCAAAACGGGGTCATATTATACAACACAGGTGATTTCATTGATGATTATGCTGTTGATCTTGATTTGAGAAATGATTGGTCATTTATTTTTCTGATTGAATTGGATGGAAGAATTATAAAAAAGGTGAGAGCATTGCCTGTTAAGCTGCATTATGCATTTACTAACCTTGCAACTAAAGAAGACGCAGAATTAATATATTCTCGTATGCAGCAACTATGTAGATCCTTTGGGACAATTACTGAAGTCACTAATGAAGGCCTAATTTTCAGATCTCTTTAACTAGAAGCATTACCTGCGAAATTTGACGTTAGCCTGAAAAGCGGCTATAATCCTATTTTGGTATTGCAGCCAAAGTTTATCAATTATGATTTTATGTCTATAAAAATAGGAAGCTATGAATTAACTGCGCCAGTGATTTTGGCACCGATGTCGGGAGTAACTGACAAGCCGTTTCGCAAAGTTGTGCGCAAATTCGGCGCGCCTTTATTAGTTACCGAAATGGTAGCTAGCCGCTCCATGATCATACAGACTAAACAATCCCTCCAGAAATGTCAGTTTGATCAGGAAGGTGGGCTGACCTCGGTTCAACTGGCTGGCTGTGAGCCAGAACACATGGCTGAAGCCGCTAAGCTCAATGAGGATATGGGTGCGCGCATGATCGATATTAATTTTGGCTGCCCGGCGAAAAAAATTGTCAACAGCTACTCTGGTTCCCATCTTATGCGGGATGAAGTTAAGGCTGCTAAAATCTTAGAAGCTACAGTCAATGCGGTAAAAATCCCAGTCACGCTTAAGATGCGCACCGGTTGGGATGACAATAGCCGCAATGCGCCTAAGCTTGCTAAGATTGCCGAAGATCTAGGAATACAAATGATCACAATCCATGGCCGGACTCGTTGCCAGTTTTATTCTGGCAAAGCGGATTGGGATTTTGTGAAGCAGATTAAAAACGCGGTCAAAATTCCCTTAATCGTCAATGGTGATATTAAAAATGCAGAAGACGCCGTAGCCGCATTGAAAGCTTCCGGAGCGGATGGTGTAATGATAGGGCGGGGAGCCTATGGAAAGCCTTGGATAATAAACCAGATAGCTCATTACTTAAGCAAGCAAGAGCTGCTACCGGAGCCCACACTGGATGAAAAAAGAGCCTTAATTCTGGAGCACTTCGATGATATGCTGCATCTTTATGGCCAAAGAACCGGTGTTATGATGGCGCGCAAGCACATGGGCTGGTACAGTGCCGGGATGACAAACTCAGCTGAATTCCGATCAAAGGTCAATACATTGTCTGATGCGGCGGCGGTCTACGCGGAAATAGAGAAATTTTTTGCAAATTAAGTGCTCCCAAAAAAATAACTTGCCAACAACCCAAAAGAGTTGGAAAATTCCTAAAAGAAAATATATACAGGAGACCCCATGGATAAATTAAAAGCCTTTGAGACAGCTCGCGCACAAATTGAGAAAAGTTATGGAAAAGGTTCTATAATGTACTTGGGGCAGAGAGAAATTATAGAAACTGAAGTTATTCCAAGTGGTTCGCTCAGCCTTGATCTGGCGCTTGGGGTAGGTGGTTATCCGGTGGGCAGGATCATCGAAGTCTATGGACCGGAAAGCTCCGGTAAAACAACTCTGGCTTTGCATTCGATCGCTGAGGCTCAAAAGCTAGGAAAAACCTGTGCCTTTATCGATGCTGAGCACGCGCTTGATGCGGTGTACGCACGCAAGCTTGGTGTTGATCTTGATAAGCTCATCGTGTCACAACCTGATAACGGCGAGCAAGCGCTTGAGATCGCTGATGTTCTAACCCGCTCAGGTGCAGTTGACCTTATCGTTATCGATAGCGTTGCGGCGCTAGTTCCGCGCGCAGAAATTGAAGGCGATATGGGCGACAGCCACATGGGCTTGCAAGCGCGTCTTATGAGCCAGGCTCTTCGCAAACTTACCGCTTCTATCTCTAAATCTAAATCCATCCTGTTTTTCATCAATCAAATCCGCATGAAGATTGGCGTGATGTTTGGTAATCCGGAAACTACAACCGGAGGAAATGCCCTTAAATTCTATGCCTCTGTCCGCCTGGATATTCGCCGCATCGGTGCGCTTAAGGATAAGGATGAAGTTATTGGTAACCAAACCCGGGTAAAGGTGGTTAAAAATAAAGTAGCTCCTCCTTTTAAAACCGTAGATTTTGATATCCTGTATGGCGAAGGAATTTCCAAGATCGGTGAAATTATCGATCTCGGTGTAAAAGCAGAGATTGTGGAAAAATCTGGTTCCTGGTTCTCCTATAATGGTGAGAGAATTGGCCAGGGTCGCGAGAATGTTAAACAGTATCTCCGTGAGCACCCTGAAATTGCTAAGGATATTGAGGATAAGATCCGAACGACTAACGTCATCGTGGATAAGCTTGCCGATAATGACCCTGCAGCCAAAGAAACTTCGGAAGCGGCGGGTTTTTAATTTTTCATGAACAGTATACTTAATGGCTGGCTGGTGCTGGACAAGCCCGTGGGCGTTTCATCTACTGGGCTATTAAACCAGATCAAGAAGCTAATTCAGGCAAATAAAAATCATATAAAGGTTGGGCATGCTGGCACCTTAGACCCTGAGGCTTCCGGTATTCTCTTAGTCGCATTTGGGGAAGCGACCAAAACCGTAGAGTATGCTATGGGCTCCCGCAAAGCCTACGATTTCACTCTTACCTGGGGTGAAGATCGAAGCACAGATGATAGCGAAGGTGAAATTATAGCGACTTCAGATGTGCGGGCAGGGGATAAGGAAGTGAAAAATATCATAAAGGAATTTATTGGTAAAATCAATCAGGTGCCCCCAAAATTCTCTGCTATCAAGGTTCAGGGCGAGAGGGCATATAATATCTCTAGACAGGGCGGTGAAGTTGAGCTTAAGCCACGAGAAGTAATGTGCTACTCTGCTGAATTACTTACACATAATCAAAGCAAAAGCCAATTTTCAATTGAATGCGGCAAGGGGTTTTACATCCGGTCACTAGCTCGCGATATCGCTCATGCTTTGGGAACTTGCGGTTATGTCTCGGAGCTTAAAAGAACGCGTTTGGGGCAGTTTAGACTTGAAGATGCGATTTCTCTGGATTGTTTGAAAGAATTGGTATACACTTCTGGCTTAGAGGGTGTTGCAGGTATATTAAAACCTGTACATGTTGTGCTGGACGGCATCTTAGTGCAACAAGTGACTCTATCAGACGCTAGAAAGCTTCAGCAGGGACAAAAAGTAAAATACATAAGTTCCATAACAAATGAAGAAAAATTAGCTGCCATGTTTGAGAATAAAATTGTGGCAATATGCAAGGTATCTGAAGGGTTAATAATCCCATCTAAAGTATTTAATCTTTTAAAATAAGGAGATAAGTGATGTCCGTTACAAAAGAAAAGAAGCAAGGATTAATTAAAGATTTTGCGACTGGTAAAGCTGATACAGGATCGGTAGATGTACAATGTGCAATTCTTACTGAAAGAGTCCGTAATCTAACCGCACATCTAAATGATAATGCGCATGATACTCAGGCTAAAAGAGGCCTGATCGCTTTAGTTAGCAGAAGGAGAAAGCTTCTTCGCTATTTAGAAAGCAACGATAGCCAACGTTATCGTGATCTTATTAAAAAGCTAGGAATCAGAAAATAAATGAAAGCAACCTTTCTAAATTGCGTTTAAAACCTAGGCTGCTCCAAGTAGGGAGCAGCCTTTATTTATAAAAAAGAGGAAAAATATATATGTTTAATATTGACGAAAAAATTATACCGTGGGGCGACAAAGAACTTAAGCTTGAAACAGGCAAGGTGGCACGTCAAGCCACTGGTTCAGTAGTTGCAACCATGGGAAAAACAGTTGTGCTTTGTACTGTAGTAGCTGCTAGAAAACCTAAAGAAGGTGTCGACTTCTTTCCACTAACCGTGAACTATAATGAGAAATTTTTCGCTGCTGGTAAGATACCAGGTGGATTCAATAAGCGTGAAGGCAGACCTGCAGATCGTGAAACTTTGACTTCAAGGCTTATTGATAGGCCGATCCGTCCACTATTTATGGATGGTTTCTTTAATGAAGTTCAGGTGATTTGTACCACATTGTCATATGACCCTGAATGTCAGCCTGATATAGTCGCAATGGCTGGTGTGTCCGCAGCGCTTGCTATATCTGGGATTCCATTTAATGGACCAATTGCCGCTTCACGTGTTGGATATAAAGATGGAGAATTTATACTTAACCCATCCGCAGAACAAATTGCAGATGGTAGCTTGCTTGACTTAGTGGTTGCTGGTACTGAAAAAGCAGTGCTTATGGTAGAATCAGAAGTTAAGGAACTAAGCGAAGAAATAATGCTCGGAGCTGTAATGTTCGGCTTTGAGAAATTCCAGCCTATAATTAAAGCTATTAAAGAGTTTGCAAAAGCAGCTGGCAAACCGAAATGGGAAGTTGAAGTGCAAGATCATTCCGAGCTCAAGCAAAAGGTTAAAGAAATTGCTCAAGCTAAGATCGAAGCTGCTTATACCAATATTGATAAGCAAGTTCGTCGCGAGCTATTAGATGCAGTAAAACTAGAGTTGAAAAATCAGCTAGTTGATGCTGAAGGACTGCAAGAGCTTTGGGTCAATTATTGCTTTAAGGGACTTGAAGCAGAAATCGTGCGCGGAGCTATTATTGGCAAGAAAAAGCGTATTGATGGACGCACAACTACTGATATCCGCAGAATTGAATCTGAGGTTAACTTTTTACCAAGCGTACATGGTTCTGCTTTATTTACACGAGGAGAAACTCAAGCATTAGTAACGCTTACCCTAGGCACTGGTTCTGATGAACAAATAGTTGATGATATAGAAAGCGATCGTAAAGAACGTTTCCTACTTCACTATAATTTCCCTCCATACTCAGTTGGGGAAACTGGAATGATGAGAGCTCCGGGCCGTCGTGAAATAGGCCATGGGAAGCTTGCAGCCAGAGCAGTTGCTGCACTTATACCGACTAAGGAAGAATTTCCATACACAATGCGTATAGTATCTGAGATAACTGAATC
This sequence comes from Alphaproteobacteria bacterium, assembly GCA_013288625.1. GTDB lineage: Bacteria > Pseudomonadota > Alphaproteobacteria > Rickettsiales > Midichloriaceae > JABDBN01. The sequence goes on from JABDBN010000002.1 coordinate 92,684, forward strand.
AAACGGTTCTTCATCTATGGCTACGGTATGCGGTACATCGCTGGCTCTTATGGCTGCTGGTGTTCCCGTAAAATCACCTATTGCTGGTATCGCTATGGGGCTGATTATGGAAGGCAAGAAATATGAAGTTCTTTCTGACATTATGGGTGACGAGGATCACTTAGGTGATATGGACTTTAAAGTTGCTGGTACTCTTGAAGGAATTACTGCGTTGCAGATGGATATCAAAATTTCAGGCATTACAGAAGAAATTATGAAAAAAGCCCTTGATCAAGCTAAGGATGGCCGTATACATATTCTTGGTGAAATGGCAAAGACCCTAACTGCTTCAAAACCTGAGCTTGCAGAGCATGCGCCTCAGATTAGAAAGCTTATGGTGCCTAAAGATCGTATTGGTGAAATCATAGGCCCTGGCGGTAAAATTATTAAGGATATTATTGAGAAGACCAAAGTTAAAATCGATATCTCTGATGATGGCACCGTTCTTGTAGCGGCGACTTCAGCAGAATCCATGCAGGCTGGACTTGATATGATCAACGATATCATTGCAGTACCTGAGCTGGGAGAGGTATACAAAGGTCAAGTGAGTCGCATTGCAGACTTTGGAGCTTTCGTTAGTATTATGAAAAATTCTGAAGGACTGGTGCATGTGAGTGAAATGGCAGATTACCGTGTGCGCAGTCCCCGTGACCTTGTCAAGGAAGGCGATGAAGTTACCGTAAAGGTTATTGAAATCGATCGCACGGGTAAAGTCAGGTTAACCATGAAAGGTCTTAATGATTTTGGAAGCAAGCCTGAGACAGATGATGAAGGCCAAGAACCTCAGCCACGCTCAGATGAAAACCCAGATTTTGAGCCTAGAAAGCCGCGTAGTGGTGGCGGGTACCGTCGTGATAATCGCAGACCACAGGGTAGTGGTGGAAGAGATAGGGATCGCGAAGGGTCTCGTGGAGGTGATCGAGGCAGAGATGGTGCTGGAGAGCACAGAGGGCGTGACAATCGCGGAGGAGACCGTTCTCGCAACAACGATAGACGCGAGCGTGGTGATAGCCGAGAAGGCCGCCAACATGCTAATGTTCATCACGATCCACAAGGATCTAGCTCATCTTCTAAGAAAAGAAGATTCTTTTAATCGTAAGGAAGGCCAGTTGAATAACTGGCCTTTTTATTCTTCTAAAAATTTCCCAAAATCTATAATCTCTGCAAAGTAGCCACTCTCCTTTACTTGATCGTGTACTCCATTTACATGAATAAGGACTGGTCTACATGAAAAACCCTTAGGATAATAGAAGCTATCTAGTTTTTTTTTCATCTCATCTAAAATAGTGGGTTGTATTTCATTCCTAGAGAACTTTATCTCACAAGCGTAAAGATTACCAAATTTAGTTTGCAAAAGGTAATCGATTTGACACCCTGCGTGCCGGGAGGTCTTCCTTTGGAAATAAGGATTGTCTGATATAATTTCATCTGGTTTAACCCTTAGAATATCCTTAATGTGTCGTCTGTTCTTTAGAACTAAATTCTCAAATTGAAGACCCATAATAGTATCCCAATTTGCTAACGTAGTAAGTGATCTATAATCAAAGTCACCCTTCTCAATTTTCAATTTATATTGATCGATATACCTTAGATAAAATCTAAGATAATTGTCGCTTAACCGAAAGTGGCTGAGTTTAGAGACTTTTCCAGATATTAAATGCCAGGTGTAATCTCGAGTGATAAAGCCAGATTTAATTAAATCCTCCAAATACTCGCTTATATAACCGCTCTGTTTGACAAGAAGCTTTTGGCATATATCCTTTATTTCCAGAGAGCCGTTAGCAAGAACTTTTATGATTTTTTTATAACTATTACTTCTGTAAGAAAAGAGGTCTGAAAATATATCATCAAACTCATTAACTAAAGTTCCGCCTCTTATAAAACATAGATCCTTTATATTTTCTTCTGCACTCAAGCTCGGTTTTATTTCTTCAAGGTAACGAGGAATACCTCCAGTAATAGCAAGGACTTTAAATTTCTCAAATGGAGATATTTGCTCTCCTAGTTTAGCCCAAAATTTATTGCAGTCTGATAATGGTAATTCATCTACAGTCATGCGATAAGATATCCTGCCCACAAACCCAGTGCTGGATAAGATATTCTTCTCAATCCAGACTGAAGTAGAGCCACATAATATAAAAATTAACTTTGGGTTTTTCTTGAAGTGACTATCCCAAGCATTTTTAAACTTACCTAAAAAATCAGGATCTTTTGAGCCCATCCATGCAACTTCATCAAAAATAACAACCATTCTGCCTTGCTTAGTTTTATCAGCCAGCAATAAGAATAGTTTACTCCAATCGTCTGCCTTAATTTCCGGAAGCGTAGTTTGTACGCTTAATTGCCTTGAAAACTCATCAAGCTGTGATTGTTTTGTGGTCAATTTATTGGGAGGTGTGCCTGAAAAGGTGCAGAAGCTATACTTCTTTGCAAACTCTTCAAGAAGGCGACTTTTCCCAATCCGCCGCCTGCCTTGAATTACAACTAGGCTTGCGGCATTTTTCTTAAATAGGTTTGTAAGCGTTTGTAGTTCTTTTTGTCTTCCGATAAACGTAGATAGCATTAACATACTCCAGGTCTTATGGTTTTTATTTTACTACTACAAATCGACAAATGTCAATTATTAGTAGTAATTTAGATCGCAATTTTTACTACTACAAATCGACAAATATCGCTTTGTAGTAGCTCAATTTCTACTATCGCTTCTTAGATCACTAAAGGTTGATTTTATGAAATAGTATGTCATCCTAAAGAAAAATATCATCGCAGGTAGTTATGCACGATCGTTACCCTCTTTCAATGCGCATTATACATTGGCTCATGGCAGTTCTTATCCTCACCCTTCTAGGAGTGGGGCTCTGGATGGCAGATTTGCCTGCTGATTATCCTGATAGAGCTTATTATTATAGTATGCATAAATCATTTGGGATCGTTGCCTTAATTTTTGTGCTGATGCGGGTTATAAATCGCGCTGGATCCGAGATACCAGAACTGCCCTATAAAATTAATAGATTTGATGAAAATTTATCCCAGCTTGTACATTATACCTTATATTTTCTCATGATTGCTCAGCCAATTTGCGGCTTTGCTATGACTGATTTAGGAGGGCGTGATGTGATATTCTTTGGCTATAAGCTGCCAGATCTATTCCATACTAATAAAGAATTAGCCGGAAAATTCTGGCTAGCACATAAATACTTTGGGTATGCTTTGATTGTAGCTATTTCCCTCCATATCCTTGGATCGCTAAAACACTACCTGGTTGATCGCATTAACCTCTTTAATAGGATGTGGTAATTTACAGGAAATTAAGCTATATTTCAGGCCTAGAATATGAAGTTTGCGGTCATGAATAAATTTACCAAAATAATATATGCTTCGATAATTGCTTTCTTGGTGGTGCTTTCTGACCAGGTCAGCAAATTCTATATTTTAAAAGCCCTTTCTTACATTGGGCAAACCATTGAAGTTTTTCCATATTTTAATTTTACCCTTTCTTTTAACTTTGGGATTAGCTTTAGCATGTTTAATTCTCCTGGTCAGAACCAGTTACTATTATTGCTCATGTCTAGTGTGATTATCTTACTATTTTATGGCTGGCTCTACCGTTCCAGGGAAAAATATAACTGGATTCCCATAGGGATGGTTATTGGAGGAGCAGTTGGTAACATGATCGACCGCGCTAGATTTGGCGCGGTAACTGACTTTATAGATATAAGAATTATGGGCTGGCATTACCCAACATTTAATATAGCTGACAGCTTCATCTGTATAGGCATAATAATGCTGGTTTTCTGGCCGACGGAGAAGCAACAGGCCTAATCAGTTATGCTTTGCTGCGTCTGATCTTTCGTTGTAGTAAAAGAAATCCATAAAGCAACGCTTCGGCAGTAGGAGGGCAGCCTGGCACATAAACGTCTACAGGTACAATGCGGTCACACCCTCTAACAACTGAATATGAATAATGATAATAGCCGCCACCATTAGCACAGCTACCCATTGAGATAACATAACGCGGTTCAGGCATTTGATCGTAAACCTTTCGCAACGCCGGCGCCATTTTATTAGTTAGGGTCCCGGCTACAATCATAACATCTGACTGGCGCGGGCTTGGCCTGAATATAGTGCCAAATCTGTCAAGGTCATAGCGGCTGGCTGCTGTGTGCATCATTTCTACAGCGCAGCAGGCCAAGCCGAAAGTCATCGGCCAAAGTGAGCCAGTTCTAGCCCAATTAACTACATCATCTAGTTTTGCAAGGACGTACCCGCGGTTGTTGAGTTCCTTTTCAAAAAATTTATCAGGATTTTTAAGATTCGCAGTATTTGTCATGACTTACCTCAAAACTATTTCCATTCTAAAGCCCCTTTCTTCCATTCATAAATAAACCCAACTGTAAGGACCAAAAGAAAGAACATCATTGACCAAAATCCTAAACTGCCTATATCCCTTAGTACAATTGACCAAGGGAATAAAAAGGCAATTTCCAAATCAAAAATAATAAACAAAATTGAGACCAGATAAAACCTCACATCAAAAGGTACTCTGGCATCATCAAAAACATCAAAGCCACATTCATAAGGAGAATTTTTTTCTTTATAACCCTGCTTTCTAGCTACAATAAAAGGTAGGCCGACCATTATAACCGCTAAGGCAGTGGCGATTGCCATAAAAATAAGAATAGGCAAATAGCTGGAGATTATATCATGCATAAATAAATTACTTCTTATCAACCATCATATTGCGGGTCGCTGCAGGTAGTGATACAGTTAAACCATCAAGTTCTTCTGTTAAAATTATCTGACACCCCAGTCTTGAAGTATGCGTGAGCCCAAATGCAAGGTCAAGCATATCTTCTTCCTCTTCGCTTGCATTAGGCAGTTTCTCGTAAAAATCAGACTCAACAATCACATGGCAGGTCGAGCACGCCAAAGAGCCTTCACAAGATCCTTCAAGGTCGATCTTGTTTTGGTGCGCGATCTCCAGAATCGAAAGCCCTGTCTGAGCATCTATGGTTTTTTTATTTCCCTGAGTGTCGATGAAAGTGATTTTTGGCATATTAAGCAGGTTGCGTTGAGGTTTGGGGTTTAATAATTTCCGCAACGGATTCCTGCTTTATTTTGATTTTTACATTATCTGCAATTTGAATGAACACCTGGTTCTTATCATTATCTACCTTAATAATTTCGCCGAAAATGCCACCAGAAGTAATAACCTGATCCCCTTTGCTAAGTGCCTTTAACATAAGTAAATGTTCATTTGCACGCTTATTTTGAGGTCGAATAATCAAGAGATAGAAAACTGCCATAATCAGAATTAGTGGGGCAATGCCAGCTAGCATTGAACTTTGTTTTGATGCGGTTGCAACAGCTTCTTGTGCAAAAGCAGTACTAATGAAGAAATCAAACATATTTTACCTGGATATTTTTAGATATTATAACCCTAAAACTCAGCGCATGCAATGTTTTGCTCAATAATTATCCACTAGTCTCAATACTGTTAATATAAATCACTTTTTAATAGCGATAGATAAGCCCTCTGCTGTGGGAATAAGAATAGCCTCAAAGCGAGTGGTATCAGCAAGCATTTCATTAAATTTGCGCATTGCTAGCCACATGCTCTTGTCAGCCTGAGGAGGTTGCGGGCTAATCACTGAGTCAAATAATAAGGTATTATCTGCAATGATCAAGCCACCTGGACGCAACAAATCATAGACCAAATCAAGGTATAAAGGATACCCAGTTTTGTTGGCATCGATAAATGCTGCATCAAAAGGGCCATATTTACCTAAACCAGGTAAAAGCAGGGCGGCATCCCCTTGAATAATCTCCACTTTATTGTTGAGGCCAGCTTTCAAAATATTCGCTCTCGCTTCTCGATAATTCTCTTCTGATTTCTCAATGCTTATAAGCCTGCCTTCTTCTGGAAGCGAGCGGGCGATCCAAATTGAAGAATATCCAACCAGAGTGCCTATTTCTAAGACTTTAAGAGCGCCAGTCATTTTGAGCAATAGCTGTAAAAGCTTACCTTCCATAGCGGAAATTTGCATATTAAATCTTTTTGAATCCAGGCTTTCACTAATTTCTTTAAGTAAGCTATCTTCAGGCGCATAAAGAGACTGAATATAGGCAACGCATGGATTATATCTCGAACCAGCCATTCTAGCTTTGCGGGGGATTATTAGGTGGCGATGAGGGAGCGTCGTTGATAATTGGAGTTAAAGCAGCTGGCTCTGCAGTAGCAGCTGGCTCTGCAGTAGCAGTTTGCTCCGTAGTAGCAGCTGGTTCTGGAGTAGCGGTCGGCTCAGCTGCAGCTTTGGGCGCTATATCTATAACTACCTGATTTCTTCCCCCTTCTTTAGCTTTGTATAGGCATTGATCTGCTCGATGTAGGATCATTTCCAGAGTGTCATTTGGCCGAAGGTCGCTAATACCAATACTGCAATGACATGCTATCTCACCAGGGTCGACAGGGATTTTAAAAGGGGTTGCTTCTACTATCATCCTAATGCGCTCGGCAACTAGTTGAGCAGAAGTCGCCTCTGTATTTGGCAAAATAACTACAAATTCTTCACCGCCATAACGAGCACACAGATCAGTAATCCTTAGTGTTTTCATCAGCAAATTGCCTATAACTTTAAGCACGGCGTCGCCAGAAGGATGGCCATAAGTGTCATTAACACGCTTGAAATGGTCTATATCTAGCATCATGAGAGATAATGGTTTTGAAGAATTCGTAGCCTGCTCGAGCATATTTCGCGCATGGATATCAAAATACCTGCGGTTATTCAGCCCCGTTAGTCCGTCAGTAATAGATTGAGTGATGCTACTTAAATAATTTTCTTTAAGCTCATCCTGAAAATTCTTGCGCTTGATTTGGGTTGCACATCTGGCCATAAGCTCGTTGATATCCATTGGGGAAATAAGATAATCTGAAACCCCCATTTCCAGACCTCGATCAAGCATTTTCCTATCATTTTCATCAACTATTATAAGTATGGGAACGAATCTCAGTATTTCATTGCTTCGGAGCATGGAGCATAGCCTTAGTCCATCATCTTCAACCAGTAAAGTACTTATTATAGCTAAGGCATAGTCCTTTCGGACACCTGTATTTATCACCTCATCAAAATTGGTTATAACATCTACAGTTATTTTTTGTGACTGCAGCTTAGCCACTATTTTATCGGTCTGAGTAGGATCGTCATCGACAAGAACAACTTTAGCTCCCTCAATTTTATTGCGTCGTTCCAGGCTTTCTTTAACAACTCCAAACTCTCGTCCGGTCTTATCTCTAAGACGCAATTCATCAGTCATGACTTTAATGCGCACAAGGGATTTAAGCCTTGTCATTAAAGCATGGTCATCTATGGGTTTGGTCAAAAAATCATCTGCCCCGGCTTCAAGTCCTCTAACTTTATCTTCCTGAGCATGCAAAGCCGTTACCATTATGATCGGAATATGAGCGGTAAGAGGGTCGGACTTGATAATCTTTGTGGCCTCAAATCCATCCATCTCAGGCATCATTACATCCATAAGAATAATGTCTGGTTGAACCGTCTTAGATTTTTCTACAGCTTCCTTTCCATTATAAGCTGTATGAACCTGGTAATATTCCTGCTTAAGCTTTGTATCCAGAAGCTTAACATTAAAGTCCACATCGTCAACTACCAGAACTCTTGCTGTCATTTTTGGCCTCAGGTATTAAGATAATTTTCAACAAGTTTAATAAACTCACTGAATATAATGGGCTTTTCAATATATTCTTCATAGAATTCAGAGGGTAGTTCCTGGCTAATGCGCGCTTTAGAAAAGGCGCTAATTACAAAGATAGGAATTTTCTTAAGTTCAGGGTATTGCCGTACTTGTTTGGTAGCATCAATGCCTGACATACCAAAAAGCTGGATATCCATAAGAATTAAATCTGGCTTATATTCCTGAGTTTTAGGTAACACATCGTGGCCATTGCTTACATTCGCTACTTCATAACCTTTAAATTTTAAGAAGTCCCTAACAAGCTTGGCATTGATTTCGTCGTCTTCTACTAGTAAAATTCTCTTTACTTCTGTCATGTGCATTAATGAGCAAACATAGTTATAAGCTTATTAAAGCAGACTAATGCCTATGTTTGCAAACAAATTATTACATATTTAAATGAACCAGGTAATTGATCATACAACACTGGAATTCCCAAAATCTTCTAAAAAGCTGGCTGTTGCTGTATCTGGAGGAGCTGATAGCATGTGTCTTGCCTATTTATGTTATCAATATTCTCTATTACAAAAAGCAGACATGGTTGCTCTAATAGTTGATCACGGATTAAGAGCTGAATCCTCTCAAGAAGCTGACTGGGTAAGAAATTTCCTTGAGAAAAAGGGGGTAAGGGCCGAAATACTTGTTTGGCAGGGTAATAAACCCAAGAGGAATATTCACCAGCATGCCAGAAGTGCCAGGTACAAATTACTCACAAATTATTGCAAAGCTAATGATATTGAGTATTTATTAGTGGCGCACAATCTTGAAGATCAAGCTGAAACAGTGCTGCTTAGGATTTATCGAGGCAGTGGTATTGATGGTATATCGGGAATCGCAAGGAAAGTTAAGATGAATGGAATTACTATTATGAGACCATTGCTTAAATGCAGCCGAAAGCATATTGAATCTACCCTTGAGCAGGCAGGCTGGGAATGGGTAAATGATCCATCCAATATCAATTTAAAATACAGTCGTACTCAAGTGCGTAACTTACTAAACGGTCTTGAAGAAAAAGATGTCTGGGTTAATAGGCTTTGTTTGCTTGCAGAGAACGCAAGCCGAGCCAGGTTATATTTGGAAAAGGAAACCAGGAAAGCAATAGATTCGATTGTAACAGTGCAATTCTATGGGTATGCACTCATTGACCAGGAAGGCTTTTGCGCTCTCGAAGAAGAAATTGCTTTACGCACCTTGTCATATTGTCTTAAGAAAATCAGTGGCAATGCCTATCCGCCAAGATTTGATAGTTTAAAGCGCGTATTCAAGCTAATAAAGCGAAAGCATAAGATAGCTGCCACACTTTGGGGATGCGAGTTGAAACAAAAGAAGCATAATATTGTTATTTACAGAGAGCTAAAAGCCATTGAGGCATTTCGGCCATTAGATGAGAATCTGGTTTGGGACAAAAGATATAAAATAAAACCTCTTCCAGGAGCTTATATCGGATGTCTAGGTAGTGCCGGATGGAAAATTATTAAGGCAAAGGTTGCTGCCAAAAATAAGCCTGTGGCTCCTTTTGCAAGTATATTTTATACCTGTCCTGCCCTGTTTGATAAGAATGGTAATGTTATTGCAACGCTCTTTTATAATAATAAAAACTATTTTCAGAGTTTGATATGCGAGTCTTAATAATTGCAAATGCCCCAGGAAACTTGGCAATATCTGATATTGGATATGATGAGATAATCGCACTGGACGGTGCAGTAAACAAATTGTCTGTTAGCGCTATTATCCCCGACTATATTGTTGGAGATATGGATGCAGCACCCCAGGAAATTGTGGAGTCTCTAGTGGCTCAAGGTTCGCACGTTATTAAAGTAGATGACCAGAATTCAACTGATATGGATAAGGGTATAAATTATGCTGGCGAGCTAGGAGCAACAAGGATAGATATTGTTAATGCGCTGAGTGGTAGGATGGATCACACATTATATAATGTTCGCATCCTAAAGAAATATTATAGCAATAAAAGGCGGATTATCATTCATGAGCAAGATGAGCTGCTGGAATATTATGCTGACTGTGAACTCAAGGTAGAAGGTAAAATTGACAGCCCTTTGGCGATAATGTCTGCGCCGGATGTGACAGTGGATTCCAAAGGCCTTAAATACGATATGGATGGGTTGAAGTTGGTTTATGGGGCCCGAGAGAGCTCCTGTAACAGCCTGGCAGCACAGCATGCAGAGATTAGGCTGAGAGGAGGGGCGATTATTATCTACGATAAAACCACATCATTGGTAAAAAGGCAGACTTCGTAACCTTACCTTCGTGGGGGTTGTTTTTCTGAGTCCTTTACTTTTTCTGCACGAGTTTTATTAGAATCTGGTTTATGTTTAGGGCTATGGATCTTTACTGGGTCGAGCGGCACATCCTCTAAGTCTTCTAACTCTGGCATAACTGATTCTCCTGATTCCTGAGTTGGTCTTCTATCAGAATGTATCATGACTTGCTCGTAGTCCAATGACACAGGTTCCAACTCCGGCATATCCTCAAGGTCGTCACTTCGTCTCTCAGCTACATCTACTTCAATAGGTCCTTCTTCACCTACAACACTCTTGCCATGGCTAGCATCAGCTCTTTCAGCAGGCTTTTCCTCTGCAACTCTTTCCTCAGAACCTTTCGCTGCAGCCTTCATTTCACTAAATGCCTCTTTGATATCCTTATCTTTAACTCTAAACATCCATTTTATGGCGTTGACGAATTTATTTACGGCGCTCTCAAAACCACCCACTTTACCACTTTTTCTGCTTTCTAGTTTATCTGCAATTTCTTGCATTTTAAGCCATAGTTCCGGCGGTGATTTATCTGCTAGTGCTTTTGAAATATCTAATATATCGTTTCGGTTTTGAGGTAAGTTCATATCGCCAGCTTCGATCATAGCATGCATCTGTCTTGCTATTGTGTTTTCATTGCCCGACATTAGAAGTTTATATGCGGCACTTTCTTCTCCTAACTCATATGTAATCCCGAGTTCTTTTCTTAGAGCTTGGTGCTCCTTAACCAAGTCGCTTAGAACTTTTTTAGCGAATGGGTTATTGTAATAAGTTTTAATTTGTTTTTCTATTTCCGCAAATTGCTCTCCTTTTTCATGGTTGGTTAGTAGTGATTGATAAGACTGATTTTTAGAGCATGCTACAATAGAATTGTGGGCTATTTTTTTTGCAATACTACCGGCGTCTTCTGGAGCTAGCACTGGAGTGAATGTCAATGGTGGTACTTCTACCTTAACTTTATCATTTTCTACTTTTACTTTTTCATTAACATTAGCATAAAACTTTTCTGCTTGAACTAAACTACTGCTCTGTAACTGGGCTCCAATTTGCAATTGTACTGCTGGTTCAGCGTGGTCTATAGCCTCTAACACTAGAGAATTTAAGATATTGAATATTATGCTGTTCTTCATACTCAGGCACCTGGTTGCAGCGTCCTCTTGCCCTTTACTCCCATTAAAAACTGCAGGAGATTCATCAATCAATCTGGCGTAGTGATCTAGAATTGCATTTGGAATTGTTTCAGGTGTTACTAGAGGAGGATAAGTAACCTTAAGTCCATGCCTTCGAGCTTCTTCTACAAGCAGGCCCTTTAAAATACTGTCATCTCTTAAAAAAGTATTATTTGCCCCTGATTTGGCTTGTTCTTTAAGTAAGCCAGCGATAAGCTTGTGCAAATTTTCATCAGACAAATTGGGTACAACTTCTTTAATATAATTTCTATACTCCGCTTTTTTTACTTGGAAAAACAAATCATTCAACTCCTTGAAATCTGGCTCGTTCATATTCCCTGCAATTGCCTTGGCAGTAAGTGATTCGAGCAGAGCAAGTTCAGCTGCTAACACTTTTGGGTCGGTACTTGAACTAAATGTCATAATTTTCAACCAATTAACAAGTTATTTGCTAATTCTATGCTAATCCTTGTAAGAGTGTGCTGTCAAGAAAACTACTGTTACCATAGCTTTTTACCGTCTTCTTTCACCTTTTTCCTTGGTCTGTATTGTGGCAGGGAGTTCTTGGGCTTTGTCCTTTGATTTATTTGAAATGTTATCAATAAAGCGGCCAGCGCTTTGATCTTTAAAACTTTCAATCTCTTTATTAGTGCTTGCAGATAGTGATACTTTGCCTAACTCCTGTAGTGCCTCTTTAATTTTTGTATCTCCAACTCCAGCTAAGCCAAAGCTAAATATTCTTTTTATTCCATTGGCGAATTTATTGATACCATCTCGAAAACTGCTTACATGGCCGCCCTGTCTGGATTCCAGCTTTTCTGCAATTTCATTCATTTTAAGCAATAGCTCTGGCGGCGAATTTCTAAATATTGCATCTAAATCCACATTCATTTGAGGGGCTGACTGATGAGCTTTATCCTTGTTATTGATCATCATTTTACTTATTAGTCTTTCTATGGTTTTTTCATTGCCTGACATTATAAGGTCATAAAATTTATTACCTGGTGCTAACTCATAGGTAACGCCGGCTTCCTTTCTTAGTGATTTATGTTGCTTGACCAAATTGTTTATCTCTTTGTGGTGTGCTTTACTAGGTTTCGCATCAAGCTTTGTAGCCAATTCTTTTTCCAATGCCACTAAGTTCGCGCGTGCCGATAGCAGTTCTTTATAGGCTGAATTTTTAGAGCATGGCACAACAGCTCTACCCGCCATAGCTTTGGAAGCTTTGGTAATCTGTTCTTCCGATAGAGGCTTCTCGGCATGGAAGTTCATTGGCGGTGCTTTTAAAGTAAGTTTGCCATTCTCTTCAGCTAAAAGGCTTGAGTTAAGTTTAAATCCAAAATTGAATTCTATGCTCTCTTTTATATTAGTTCGCTGCCTATCAGTCGTGTCACCAAATGCCTTGGCGCAATCAGGATCTTTTAACAAATTAGCATAGTGATCGAGTAATGTATTTGGAGTTACTCCATGACCTATAAAGTTCTTAAACCCTTCTTGAATTACCAGATATTTAAGAATGTGATCATTC
>JABDBN010000003.1 GCA_013288625.1 Alphaproteobacteria bacterium
GTTTAAACCATGGAAATTGATAGGTTATACTGCATTTTTAGAGAAATCCAGAGCTGAGAAATTTGAGCTCTATCTCAAAACATCATCAGGTAGAGCATTTGCAAAAAAGAGACTTTGAATTGATTTTCGGCTTCAGGCTTACGCCAATTTATTATCCAAATTTACTCTAAAATGCCCAAAACTCTGTCAATTGCGAGCCCCCTCTTGTGGGGTGAAGCAACCCAGAATGGTGCGGCACGCTGGATTGCCACGTCGCTTGCGCTCCTCGCAAGGACGGGGATCTGGCTATATTCAGAGTAAATATAATTTTACCTTACTATATAACACAGTTTTTTCATTATGCTGTATTGCATTCTCTTCTATAGCATAGTACAACTTGCGCTACAGCTGTATTAATTCAATTATACTGCTAAAACCTTATTGTTGAATTTTATGCAAATGCTGGATTCTTTAATTTTATTAGAGGTTTTATGAGTATAAATTTTTTTAAACACCAGGATACACCAGTTGATAGCAATCCTACTTCAATAGCCACTGCAAGTATTAATGGTGATGGGTATATTGACGTATTAACTGCAAACTCTGGCAATAACACAGTTTCTTTACTTAAGGGTAATGGTAAAGGGACTTTTGCACCTCACATAGATTTTTCAGTTGGCCTCAACCCTAACTCAATTACCACTGCTGATATTGACGGAGATGGTAATCTTGATGTATTAACAACGAATTTTGTAATGGGAACAATTTCCTATCTTAAAGGAGATGGTACCGGGAAGTTTATTCGTCAAGAACCTGATATTGAACTTGGCCTTAGTCCTGACGCAATGACCACAGCAGATATTAATTGTGATGGTAAACCTGATATAGTAACAGCTGGTTTCAGGGGTAATTCTGGCGTTGTCTCTATTCTTCTAAGTAATGCTGATGGAACTTTTTCTAAGGTTTATTATACAGTTGACAATACTCCTGCGGCAGTTACCACTGCTGATATTGACGGAGATGGTAAGCTTGATATATTAACCGCAAATAATGATGCTCATACAATTAATGTGCTTAAAAATAATGGTGACGGGACTTTTGCTGATAAAGTAAGTTATTCAGTTGGCGTCTCTCCTGAGTCAATTGCTATAGCAGACATTGATGGTGATGGTAAGCTTGATGTATTAACAGCAAATGCTGGTACTATATGGGCTATCCCAGGCAAGGAGCCCACCAGTACGATTTCTTTTTTGAAAGGTAATGGTGACGCAACTTTTGCTCCTCAAGTACAGTATAACGTTAGCACCTTGCCTGTATCAATTGCTGTAGCGGATTTTGATGATGACTATAATCTTGACGTAGTAACTGCAAATCAAGGCGCCGGAACACTATCATTTTTGAAAGGAAATGGTGATGGAACTTTTGCTCCCCAAGTGGAGTATCGAGTTGGCGACGGTCCTAGATTCGTTACTGCTGCTGATGTTAATAATGATGGGCTACCTGATGCGTTAACAACCAATTATCTCTCTAATTCAATTTCTGTTCTTTTAAGCCGTCCGTGGATAGGCTATGAGGATACCAATAGTGACGAGGAGACTCTTTCTCCTACTACTGAGTCTCTCAGATTTGAACTTCATTATGAAGTAGTAGATGGTAATGAAATTACTATTCCTGAACTAATAGGGTAATAATATTACTATACTTCGGTATAGCATAAAAGACCTCATAGATTGTTTTGCAGAACTTATCTAGAGGTCTTTTATTTTGATCAACAACCCTGTAAATTCTAGCCAGATAACATTAGCTCGATCTTTTCGCAATTCTTTGCTATGGTGACAGAAGTGCGTTCAAGGCTAGGCCTGCACGTTCACCAACCCTGTACATGAGTATAATGGATTTAAGCTCATTCCTGATGATATTGTTATCTGCAACCATCCATGCATCATGGAATTTTTTTACTAAAAAATCACTGGCCAATAAAATCGTCACCCTATGGTTTGGGTGGTTGATTGCTGGAGCCATAATGACGCCAGTATCGCTGCTGTTCACTCAAACTGAATCGATATCTTCAGACTGGGTTCCCTATATTGTTTTGACCACCTTTGTCCATGCCATGTATGTTTACTTGCTGGGTTGGTCGTATACCCTTGGTGAAATGTCGCTTGCCTATCCTATTGCGCGCGGAATCGGGGTTCTGTTCACAGTAATAATTGTGGTGTTTACTGGCATGGAAGTAGTTTCCCCCAATGGTGTTCTGGGCATATTTGCATTGGTGCTGGGGATTGTGCTCATCGCTATTAAACGCATACGCGATCTTGAAAAGCGTAACGCTATGAAGGTTGCAGCTCTGGTTGGCTGTTGCACCGCTTTTTACACTATCATCGATAAAATAAGCATCACCTACATTCCACCATTCTTCTATATCTCAGTGATGTTTCTTTGCACTTCCCTAAGCCTGTTACCTATCATGCTGCTCAGATTAAGAACTCATACTCTGGTCGTTTTCCGCTCTCATAAACGGTATTGCGCCATGATAGGGCTTCTATCCTTATTCGCTTATTTGTTAATTTTATTTGCCCTGCAGAAAAGCCCAACACCATATGTGGCAGCGGTCAGGGAAATATCTATTGTTTTTGGTTCGATCCTGGGGATTTGTTATTTAAAGGAAGAGAGAAATAAACGCAAACTCATAGGTATAGCTACGATTTTGCTTGGGGCAATTATAATTAAAACGGCCTAAGGGCTCATAAACCAGGATATATTCTGGACCTTAAAAAAAATTTAATATTTTAATTCTGCCAAGTTGAGATTTTTATGGTATGTTGCCGGGCATTATTTAAATGAGTATTTATAATGAAAAAACGTCCAGCCCGTCAAGAAAATAGTACAACTGCTAGTTCACTTGCACCATTAAGAGCAAGGGCCCCTGAATTCATGCCTACTTCTGAATTTACACGTACTCCTGCAGTCGCACTTACTCGTATACCCGCTTCTTTGAATCCAGTAGCGGCCCCTTTTGTTCCTGCAAAGCAACCACTCTCACCTAATTCCACTATCGTTTCTTCCCATACTCCACTAAAAGCTAGATTGCATCCGACTACTTCTTCATCTCGTTCTAACAACCCTGACAGCCCAAACAGGGCAATTGTTTCAAGACAGTTATCAGCTGCACAAAGTTTGAAAAATGCTCAAATGTTTTATGATCACGAATGCTATAAGGATGCCGTTAGCTCTTGTAGTGCCGCTATTATTAAGCAACCGAGAAACCCAGAAGCATATTGCCTAAGAGCATCAGCTTATAGAGAATTGGATAATTGCAAGCAGGCTTTGCAAGATTTATTAACGGCTGAAAAGCAAGGATCAAAAAGGGCGAAAACAGCACTTGGTTTGCTATTTCAAAAAACAGCTCAAGATTACATAGCAGCTCAGAATTATGAAAAAGGGATTGACTATTGGATCAGGGCAGAGTCTAGGGGTATTATAGGCTTAGCAAAGGATGTTACGGATTTATACCTAGAAATGGTTAAAGGCTATATTACTGCTGGTAAGTATGAAATCGCGGCTTCTCATTTAACAGATTTAAAAGCGCTAGGAGATGACAATTTTAAGAAAGAAGTTGCTGCTATACAAAAAGAGCTGCAACCCGCCCTTAAACTTTTAGTTGATGGCCTCTCTGTAGTTAGCCCAACAAAAACCAACAGCTCGCCAAATGGTTGTCAGCCAGGCAAGATGAGTTTTCGTGATGCACTTATGTGCGGGCGCAAACCAACATCTCCGTTAGCTAGCAGTTCTATGCCGGTGGAAACAAATGGGGCAGAAGTGCGCGGTTCTCATATAGTACCAAAAGGCAAAGTTGCTCAGATTGAACGTGCTGTGTAGTGACAATTTTATCATGCCAAATTAATATTTTAGTGCTAACAATACTATAAATATTAATACAGGCCTTAGAAATGAAAAATCCACGTTTAAAGTCCACTTTGCGCGCCGAAGCCCCTGCATTTGTTCCTAATAAAACTAAATTTGTATCAGATACAAATGCAGCTGACATACATCTGCCGATGAACTTTAAAGATCGGAAGTTGCTATCTAATAACCATAAGCAAACTCGTTTTAGGTCCCCTCACTTAGGCAAAATTATGGTTCCTAAAAAACCCAAAAAGGAAGAGCCTGCTGGAACTCTAAAGGAATTATTAAAGCAACAATCTGAAGGCAAAACAGGGTTATCCTCATGGATCGCCAGAATATGCAATGATAGAGCGTTTGTTTTGTTAAAAGAAGGAGAATCTGAAGGGTCTGATCATTACGTGACACTAGCTCGAAAGCAGTTGGAGAGTGTTGGAAAGGAAGCAGAAAAAGCACGGGAAACCATGCGTTTATTGGCCATTGATTTTTTAGACCCAAAAGAATTGAATTCAGTAGTTTCTAACCCTTGTCAACAGCCGGCAAAAATGAGCTATCGTGACGCTTTCACCAAGAATCTCACCGCCAGCTCACTTGCATCTCAAACTATGACTACAGATCCAATAGTTCAGAGCTCCAATATAACTACCAAGACTCAGCAGTTTGCATGTGGTAAATTTAATAGAAAAGAGCACGCTATCGAGTTATAACCAAGTCTCTTTTTTAATTGATACTAGGAGCGCACAGCCGAGCCGTAGCTCGAAGAGCGAAGGCTGGAGCCGATGCCTATTCTTTATAGGTGAGGCGAAGCACGACGAAGTAGCAATAAGAAAGAACTTGGTTTAAGACTATTGTTTGACAAGCTGAATAAATATCTTAATGCTATTAAGTTAGGTGCATTTAATATAGGTTGGAAATAAGCGATATGCCTAAAAAGAAAAATCATCAACCTAAAGGTTCTGCAGCTTCAGCGCCAGTATCTCCAACTCATACAATTTCAGAAGTTTCTGAGTGGTTACTCACAGCTCAAAAGCACTTTGATGAGGGTGCTTATAGTGAGGCTATAGCTGATTGTAGTTTTATTATTGATCAGCAAAAACGGAATCCCGCTGCATATCTTTTAAGAAGCAAAGCCTATCAAAAGACTGGAGAAATTTCTAAGGCGCTGCATGATTGTGACATTTGTGTATACCAACGCCCGAAAAATAATCCTGAAGCCTATTTTCTAAGTGCTGAACTTAATTTGAGTAATGGAAATTGTTCTAAAGCCATTGATGATTGCGAGAGAGCCATTGAACAAAAGCCGGATAACCCCAGGGCTTATTTCTTACTGGGCGAAACTAAAGTTACACTAGAAAACTATGTTGAGGCTATACCTGAGTTCAGTACAGCCATTGAACAAAAGCCAGACAATCCTGATGCGTACCGTATGCGGGGTTATGCTTTTCGAAAAAATGGTCAAAATGAAGAAGCTATAGCTGACTTCACGATGTCCATTTCTCAACAACCGGAAAATCCCTATGCATATTTAGGGCGAGCAGAAGTTCACACAATTAATGGAGACTATCAAGCAGCAATCGATGATCTTACTATGGCTATTGCACAGCGACCAGAAAGCTCATCAGCATATTTTAGAAGGGGTGAGGCCTATTTATTGTCAAATAGGTATCAAGAAGCATTCGATGATTTTGAAGCTTCTGTTAATCTAAGAGAATGGAACCCCAGCGCATACCTTAGAATTGGGGAAATCCATCTTATGCATAGTAGGTTCCAGGATGCAATTGCGGCTTTTTCAAACTCAATTACTCATCAAGGAAAATCACCAAACTCTGCTTTTGAAGCACTTGTTCCTAAACATCCGACCGAACAATATGCTAACGTTGGCAGGGCTAGTGATGCTTTTTATGCACGTGTGCATAATGCTATATATAGTCCAAGCGCATATTATGGAAGAGGTGTAACCCACCTAATGATCTGGGAGTACGCAAAAGCTGAGGCAGATTTTACTAGCTCTATTGAAGTTCAAAAGCGCAATCCTTATGCTTATCTAAGAAGAGCTCAAGCAAGGCACTCGCTTTATGGTATTGAGCTGCAAAATGCTGAAAATCAGTTTGAAGCGAAAGATAACACCCCTAAGGTACCCTCAAACGACAATCCTAAAAATGCTGCTAAAGAGAAGCTTAGAAAAGCAAAAGAAGATTGCGATACCTCTCTTTATCAATTGCCTAATAACCCTGAGACCTATTTTGTAAGAAGTAACGTAAATAGGTTCCTGGAAAAATATGAGGATGCGTATAGAGACCAGCTAAAAGCGCATTCACTAGGTGTACCTGGTCTATATTATAATATTCTCTATCTCCGTGACCTATCAGTTGATCAATACAAGTTCGATCTAAATGAGCTACTGCTTGCTAATTCTCCAAATATGAGATCATCAGCGAGTGTAGCTGCTTTACAAACTCCGGCATCTACTGCCACAAACTTAGCATCCACTACGTTAGCCTCTGTGCCACTAGTGCAGGGTGCAAATGTAGAAGTAAGTCAAGTTGAGCGTGCAACTACTCCAAAGCACACTGATCAGGTTGAAACAAGCCGAGGGGAGACCCCACTCACGAAAGTACAAGCGGCTATATAAGATTTATATTTTCTTGCTAAATAGGCGCACTTTTGATATAAGCTATAAAAACCAATTGAGAAATACAAATGAAGTGTTTTGTAATGGCAATTGATGGAGTAGCAGCTTCCGGCAAGGGTACTTTATCTAAAAAACTGGCTGCTCATTATGGCTTTGATTATCTCGATACCGGAGTTATCTACAGGAAAGTCGCATTTTATGCCCTCAAGGATGCTATAGACATCAACGACCCTGCTTCTGTTGTAGCTTGCATAGATCGGCATGATATAAGCGCCAATATAAACGAGCCGCTTCACACCGAACAAATTAGCTCTACGGCCTCAGTAATTGGAGCTCACAAAGAGGTGCGAAATGCTTTAAACCAAGCCCAGCGTGATTTTGCACAAGGCAAAAAAGGTGTGGTGATGGATGGTCGGGATATCGGTACCATAATATTCCCCGATGCTGATCTTAAACTTTTCATTATAGCTGATGTAGAAGTTCGTGCTGAACGTCGGTTTAAACAGTTGCAAAAGGAAGGTAAACAGGTTATATTTGACGAAGTACTAAAGAATTTACGAGAAAGGGACGAACGCGATACTCATAGAAAGGTTGCCCCAACCGTAGCAGCAGATGACGCTATTGTCATCGATACTAGTAATCTTAATGCTGATGCTGTTCTAGAGCTTGCAATTTCACTTTCTCACAAAACTATCATGGATAGTTTGAAGGCAGCGTAAATTTATTTATGATACCCAAAGCATGCTTGCCATGCCTTAGCTCGAAGAGCGAAGGCTGGAGGCAGTCAACTCTTGAAAGGCGAGTAGTGTATACCCAAAGCATTTCAAGAATTGGCTAGGAATGCAAAGCTAACGACCGAGCCGAAGCGCATTGCGCGAAGGCTGGTGAAAGGCGAAGGGTATAGCAGTTTATTCTTGGAAGTGCTTTATTAACCATCAATCCTTTAAGGGGTTTATACTTATTATGTCATTAAAAAAACTCAAAGAAACATTTGAATCAGCCGATAGCTTTGCAGCACTGTTTGAAGAATCCATTCAGAACGAAAAAAAAGAAGGCACAGTCGTTGAAGGCACTGTGATCAGTATTAAGAACGGCGAAGTCTTTATCGATGTAGGTTTAAAAAGCGAAGGAAGAATTTCGCTCAAAGAATTCCAAACGGAAGGTCAGCGGGTCGAACTTGCACCTGGCAGTAAAGTTGAAGTTTATATAGAGCGCGCAGAAGACCGCGGTGGAAATACCATATTGAGCCGTGAAAAAGCTCTTCGTGAAGAAGCTTGGTTTAAGTTTGAAGAACTTCAACGTCAAGGTGTTAACGTTGAAGGTACAATTATTGGCCGGGTTAAAGGTGGATTCGCTGTTGATATAGGCAGCCTGATTGCCTTCCTTCCTGGAAGCCAGGTTGATATTCGCCCTATCAAAGACATCAGCGCTTTAATCAACCTCCCACAACCATTCAGAATTTTAAAAATGGATCGTGATCAGGGTAACGTCGTGGTATCTCGCAGGGCGATTCTTGAAGAGTCGCGTGCTGAAGCCAGAGATGCTCTACTTTCAAATATTATGGAAGGTTCAATTCTGGAAGGAACAGTTAAGAACATCACAGATTATGGTGCATTTATCGATTTGGGTTCACTTGATGGCCTCCTACATATCACCGATATTTCTTGGGATAAAATATCTCACCCTTCAGAAAAGCTTAATATCGGCCAGGTTGTTAAGGTCATGGTTATTAAGTACAACGAAGAAACCAAGCGCGTATCTCTCGGGCTTAAGCAGCTTGAGAAAAACCCATGGGAAGGCTTAGTTGAAAAATATAAGACCGGAATGAGAATCAAAGGTGCTATTACCACAGTTACTGATTATGGTGCATTTGTTGAGCTTGAGCCTGGCGTTGAAGGTTTAGTATATCAAACTGAAATCAGCTGGAATGCTCGTAATACTCATCCGCGCAAACTTCTTAAGGTTGGAGATAAAGTTGAAGTTGTAGTTCTGGAAATGGATGTTTCCAAGCACAAGATCAGCCTCAGCATCAAACAATGCTTTGAAAACCCATGGCAGAAATTTGCTGAAATCCATCCTGTTGGCTCACAAGTGGAAGGTGTCATTCAGAATATTGCAGACTTCGGTATGTTTATTCTCATGAATGCCGGAACACCAGAGCTTAATGTAGAAGCTTTGATCCCTGCTGTTGAACTTTCATGGGATGAAAGGCCGGAAATCGAGCTTAAGAAATACAAGAAAGGTGATGAAGTTAAAGGTATTGTGCTTTCGATTGACGTTGAAAGAGAGCGAATTTCAGTTAGCTTAAGGCAGACTAATAAAGAAAATGCGCCAGAAGTTGCGGGTAAACATAAGAAGGGAGAAATCGTGACTTGTACAGTTGTCGATATTTCTAAAGATGGCATAACCGTTGAAATTTCAGATGGGGTTAAGACCTTTATCAAAAAAGGCGACCTGTCTAAACATAAATCTGAGCAGCGTCCTGATAGGTTTGGCATCGGTGATAAAGTTGATGCTAAGGTTGTAAGCGAGTCTAAAGATCGCAAGATCTCACTTTCTATTAAAGCTCTCGAAGTTGATGTTGAGAAAAAAGCTATCGCTGAGTACGGCTCAAAAGATAGTGGTGCCAGCCTCGGTGAAATCCTGGGTGTAGCGCTTGGCAATGCAAAAGCTAAAGCTGCCGCTTCAGAAGCAGCAGCTGCGGAAGCAACAACAACCAAGAAGAAAGCTCCGGCAAAAGCTAAAGCTGAAGAAAAAGAAGCCGAAGAGGCTCCAGCTAAAGCAGCCAAAGCTAAGGCGAAAGCCAAAGCTCCAGCAAAAGCTAAGAAGAAAGCTGAATAATAATAGCTTTCATTAGATTTTTCTTAAAATAAAGCCCATCAAGTAATTTTGATGGGCTTTTAACTTATTGTTAACCAATTTTCTGTATTCTTAATATATTAACTCAAGGTTGAGGTTTATATGGAAAACAAACACGCAGGATTTTGGGTAAGGTTTCTAGCCTATATCATTGATTCATTAATTGTTGGCTTCGTTATGGGTATCCTCCTGACCATTATGGGTGTGACTGTAACTACAGTTAACGCTCATGGTATGACGCAGGTAACTGATATAGCAAACGCATACATTACCGTTGTTGGCTGGCTATATTGGTCAATCACCCAGTCATCTTCATGGCAGGCAACTATTGGCAAGAAAGTGATGGGACTCAAACTCGTTAATGAAGATGGTACTCGGGTATCTTTCCTAAAAGCCTTAGGAAGATCGACGGTAGGATACCTTATATCCGCAATAGTTCTTTGTATTGGCTTTATATCTATCGGCGTAACCGAGAAGAAAGTAGGCTTCCATGACATGATATTCAAAACTTATGTAGTGTACGAATAGTAAGTACGCTAAGAATTATCTTTTTTAGTAGCGGGCTTTTCCTTCTGGCCTTCTTTGCCGGTGTCTTTTGTCGCAGCGCCAAAAATATATTTACCAATCAGGCTTTCCAGGCTGATTGATGACTGAGTAAATTCAATCACTCCATTGTCGGCAATATGATCAGTTTCGGAGCCTGGAACAATAGCCACATATTTCTCTCCCATAAGTCCATTGCCAATTATCTCAGCGGTTGAATCTACGGGTAAATCAATCCCTGCTCTAAGTCGGATTTTCGCAACTGCCTGAAAAGTCTTCTTATCAAGAGAGAGGTCGATGACTCTACCAATCTTAACACCTCCAATTTTAACATCGCTGCCTAGATTGAGGCCATCAGCGCGATCAAATTTGGCAATGACTGTGTAGCCTTTTTCGGCTCCCCCGGTAACATCGGTAGTTGTATAGGCGAAATATAAAAAGCCGGCAGCTATAATTAGTACAACTGCTCCAACTAACGTTTCAATAATATTTTTTGACATAGAAAAACCAATAATTATTCAGGGCACCAAGGTTCATAATCACCTGTAGCCTTACCACGCTTTGATTCCGCCAGTAGATGACCTTTAGGATAATAAGCATACTTTGTTCCTGAGAGATTTGGAACACAAGACTTTTCCCAATCGTGTTTTTTATCATTATTCAGTGGTATTTCATTGGACTGATAGTGCAGCCAACAATACCACTGCGGCGGAATTTTTGTGGGTTCAGTTAGACCTTTATAAACTACCCAACGGTGCTTTCGGCCAAAGCCTCGGTTGGCTTTTTTACTCTGATAGTATTTTTGCCCGAACTCATCGCTTCCCATGTAAACACCATTGAAAAAGGTATAGATTAGCGTGCTTAAATTAGCCATTTGTAACTCATGTTTTCTTCCATAATAAAGTTTCAGGCCGAGATGTCAATCCCGGCCTGTACTTGTAACGTATTGTTTTAAAGAAGTGAAACCCTCCCAGGTCCCCCTGATATTTATTTCTATAATACAAAAGTTAATAAAAAGTTAACGTCGACAAAATATTTTCAGAGTTTTATCTCCCTTAGTATTTTATTTTTTGTCAGTTGGTTTAGGTTTTGGTTTCGGTTTATCGCTTTTATTATCATTCACGGTGTTTTTCTTTTGCTGATAAAGGCCAAAAAAATCAATTGGTTGCAGAAGCAGCGGAATAAAGCCACCATCCCGGGTTACATCGGAAACTATTCTGCGAATGTAAGGGAATAGGTAATTTGGGCATTGCACCAATAGGACTTTTTCTAACTCTTCTTCGCCTGAAGCTTCTACGCTAAACAAGCCGGAATATGTTAACTCAACAAGAAATAAATTCTGTTCCTTGGCATCAGCTTTAACCTGAGTAATAGTCGTCACTTCAAAAGTGTTCTCATCAACCATATCTACCTTAATATCAAAAGAAATATTAATCTGGGGTTGGTCTTGCACCATTAAACTCGCTGGAGCATTCTTATTTTCAAAGGATAAATCTTTAATATACTGCCCGTGTACTACGAAGCTACCTTGGTTTTGCAACATAATTTTCCCTAAGATAAGAGTTTATATTTTGTTTTAATTCTGATAACATTAAGAGATCAGAATGTATAGTAAAATAATTAAAATATCAATATGCTTCAAATTTTAGTACTGGCAATTGTTGCCTTCATAATCTTCAAGAAGCTCATTTCCGTAATGGGCAATACTAAGTATGACAATGAAATGTCAGACGAAGAAAAAGATAAGTTTGAAGAATTCAAAAAGTCTATATCCAATATTATTGAAACCAGGGAAGAAGAAAAGATAATTGATATAGCCTCCGGGCTTGAGGCCTCGCTTTCAGAGTCGGATCGCCAGGTATTTGATGCTATTAGGAAGAGTGATCCTATGATGACTGCTGAGAAATTTATCAAAGGTGCTAAATCAGCTTTTGAAATGATTATAAATGCGCATGGACAAGGGGAAAAAAATGTCCTAAAGCAGCTGTTAAGTCCTGAATTATATAATAATTTTGATCTTGATATCACTAATAGAGAAGCTTCTAATCAGCTCCGTGAAGTCACTATAGTGGCCATTAAGGAATGCAATATAAAATCCGCTGCATTATCAAATAAAAATAAGGTTGCAACTATTGATGTCCAGTTCATTAGTGAGCAGATAAAAGTGATTAAGGATAAACTATCTGGAGAAATCATTGACGGCAATCCTTCTAAGATTATACTTGCAAATGAATTTTGGTCTTTTTCAAAAGATATTGGTTCTGGTGCAAATGTATGGAAGTTATGTGCTGTTAGTAACAATGCCGAATAGTAAATTTAAATTTCTAACCCATCTTTTCTTAAGTCTGTTGTTAGGCGCAATTCTTACAGGTTGCGCAAGCACTAAGTCTCGCATCGTTAAATTCGAAGAAACTTCTTTTGATAAAATACCTGGATGGGAAGATGATAACCATTCTTGGGCGTTGGATGCATTTAAGAACTCCTGCAAGAAAATTCTCGCTGCAAAAGCTGACAACTCCATAAGTAAACTGACGAAAATTGGTGGTTCTGTAAGCGACTGGCAGCCTCCTTGTATTGAAGCAAGCCTTATGCCGAGTTGTTCCGATGATGAAGCCCAGGCGTTTTTTGAGCGTTGGTTTACGCCCTATAAAACCACCGATGATGAGAATAACCCGCATGGCACTCTGACTGGTTATTACCAGATTGAGCTTCAGGGAAGCCGTAAGCCTGGCGGAAAATATAAATACCCGGTCTATAAGAAGCCGCCGAATCTCGCTGATATCAAAGGAAGTGATGCAATTAACCAGGCGGCAATCAATGGTGGTGCTTTGTCTGGCAAAGGTTTAGAAATCGCTTGGGTTGATAACCGCGCCCGCCTGTACTTTATGCATATTCAGGGGTCGGGGGTGGTTAAGCTCAATGATGGCAGTGAGATGGTGCTGGGTTTTGATGGCCATAATGGCTATAAGTTCAAAGGGATTCGCGACGCGCTCAATGAACGCAACCTCAAACTACACTCAGCCAATGCTATGATGGATTGGTTGCACAAAAACCCAAAAGATTGCAGGGCAATCATCGATCAGGACCCCTCATTTGTGTTCTTCCGCAAACAAGAAGCGGCAGCAGCGGTAGGTGGGCAGGGGGTGCCTCTAAAACCTGAGCGGTCAATTGCAGTTGATTGCGGGCTTTATCCCTATGGAGCGCCGGTATGGGTGGAATCAAAACTTCCCCAAAATGAGCTCTACCAGGGTAAGGAATATAAACGTTTATTCATAGCTCAGGATACCGGTGGCGCCATTCGCGGGGCAGTACGGGGGGATGTGTTTTTCGGCAGAGGGATGCTGGCAGAAAAGGTCGCCGGAGGCTTTAAAGTACCCACCAAATTTTATATACTGCTTCCTAAAACTGTAAAAGTTCCAGCAAGTTATACCGCTGGTTAATTGCATTTAGTACTTTAAAGCATAATTCTTGCTACAATGTTAATAAGTATTTTGGCCGCAAAGGCAAATAAACTACAATTTTACGACACAGCATATTAAGATACCATTGCAAAAAGCAGCATAGCGACAATAAAATAATTGAGTAATTTAGGCTTGATCCTTAAATTTACAATTGACTATTGGCTCAATTTAGCGTTTAATTGAATGTAAAGAATTTTAAGCCTTTTTCAATCTAACTAAAAGGCATTGATAGAATCTGCTTCAGTAAAACGCCAGCAGTTCTACATTATTTTAAATTAAAGTATACCCAAAGTAGTTCAAAAATTGGGTAGTAATAAAGGTGGTGAGTGTGAGGTACGTATTTTTCATACGTTACAAAATGCGAATTACTTGCCGACTTAAGCTCGAAGAGCGTAGGTGGCGCCCACAATTTTTGAAAGGCGGAGGATATACCTAAATGGAACTGAAATATGGATTTATGGACTTAGGCTTTGTGGGAATTTTGGTGCTTTGGATTATACAATGTAGCCACCCTACACGTATAATGCAAAGTTCACAAAATCCCCCAAAGAATAAAGGCCAGAAACCGCATTTCAATTTTATTTAGGTATAATTAACATGAATTATAGGAATGACAGTCATGGCAAGAAAAATGCTTGTGGATGCAGCACATCTCGAAGAGCTGCGAGTAGTAGTAAGTGATAACGGGAAAATTGAAGAATTTGATTATCAAAATGCAGAAAAAAAGTCTACCAAAGGAAATATCTACCTGGCAAAAGTAACTAGGGTTGAACCCTCTTTACAAGCCGCATTTGTAGATTATGGAGCGCAACGCCACGGTTTCCTTCCGTTTTCGGAAATTCATCCGGTGTACTATCAGATTCCGGTCTCTGATCGGGATAAGCTCTTAGAAGAAATGTGCCGGTCTCATAAGTCCAAGAATGAGAAGGATCTTAAACTGCCGAATCCAGAAAGTGATGAAGACGAAGAAAATGAAGAAGGAGCAACGGATCATCATGAAGATGGTGAGAGTGATTATGATATCAAAGATCGCCCTCAATTCTACCGTCGTTATAGGATCCAGGAAGTTATTAAAAAAGACCAGGTCATACTTGTTCAGATTGAAAAAGAGGAAAGAAGCACTAAAGGTGCCTCGCTCACAACCTACATCTCTCTTGCAGGCAGATATTGCGTGCTTATGCCTAATGCTACAAAAGGTGGTGGTGTTTCCCGTAAAATTATTGATGATCAGGACCGCGTGCGTTTAAAGAAAGTCGCATCGGAAATGACTAATGATCTTGAGGGGCAGGGCGCGGTCATAATTCGAACTGCTGGCTCATATAAGACCAAAACTGAAATCAGGCGAGACTTTCAATATTTGCAGCGCCTGTGGAACAATATCCGCGATCATACCGTTAAATCAAATGCTCCAGCTTTTATTCACGAAGAGGGTGATGTCATCAAGAAAGCGATTCGTGATCTCTATGATAGTGAAATTGAAGAGGTCTTGGTTGAAGGAGAAAAAGCGTTTGAAGACGCCAAAAACTTTATGAAACTTATTTTGCCTCGCCATATTACTAAGGTTAAGCTTTATGAGGATAAATTGCCCTTGTTTAGCCGCTATAATGTTGAAGAGCAGATTGCAGAGTTATATAGCAATCAGGTGCGTTTAAGATCAGGAGGCTACCTTGTTATCAATCATACAGAAGCCTTGGTTGCGATCGACGTAAACTCCGGGCGGTCAACAGGTGAACGCAATGTTGAAAATACCGCGCTTAGAACCAATATTGAGGCCGCGCAAGAGATCGCTAAACAATTGCATCTTCGTGATCTTTCAGGTCTTATCGTGGTCGATTTCATCGATATGGAAGAAATTAATAACCGCAAGACAGTAGAGCGTGAATTAAAGCATGCCTTGCTGAAAGATAAAGCTAAAGTTCAGACGGGAAGGATCAGCAGTTTTGGGCTTTTGGAAATGTCGCGCCAGAGATTAAACCAAAGCTTGCTTGAAGCTAATACTGAAGTTTGCGAGCACTGTAATGGTCGCGGTCGTATACGTCATACCGCTTCGACTGCAGTTGTGGTTTTGCGCGCAATTGAAAGAGAAGTGGCATCGAGTGTATCCGGAGAGATCCATGTCTCTGCTTCATCGCAACTCATACTGCATATTCTTAATAACAAGCGTGAGCAACTCAGCGTACTTGAGAAGAAATTCGATGGTAAAATTCTGCTATACATTGATGAGACGGCAGGCGGTGATGGTTTCTTTATTGAGAAAAAACACGTTCAGCCAAGAAAGATAGAAGAGAAAGCGCCTTCAGGAATAGATCAGGCGGTCTATCAAGAGCAAGAGCAGGATGATATGGAAATAAAAGACGATGAACCTCCTTTAGAGCTAACCAGTAAGCAAAAGAATTTAAGAAGGTCTCCTCGCAACAAATCAGGGCATGCCAAGCCTCACAATAGCAAGGCACCTTATCATGATGCAAAACAACCTTCTCACGAACACCCTTCTGCCGGTAGCAGCAGGAAAATAAGGCATGGCCGCAGGGATGGTTCGCATCGTCATCGGGATCGCGACTTGTTTAGTGAGCTGGAATTAGTTCCTAACGATCAGGCAAACCAGGAAGCAGCAGATCAGTTCTATCAGCACGAACTTCAATTGGATGGTAAAACTGATGATAGGCGCCGCTCTGGTCATGACCGCCATAAAAAAGGTGGTGGCCGTAACTTTAGAGGAAGGCATGCTGCCGCGCCTCAAACTCCTGAACAGGTCAGTTTGAATCGAGAGCAAAAGAAACAAAGCGATTTTGCCCATCAAGTTAAGCCAGCGGAAGAAAGCGAAGAGTTTAACCCTAAGGTAATGGCAGAAAGAAGAAAGCAGAATCAATCCTTATTAAAAGAGATATGGAAGAAAATTGTCGATTAATGACTAGGCCAGTTTTGGAAAATGGCAAATTTAAAGTGGTAAATAAATACGACAGTGGGTTTTATCTGCTCTCAAGGATTTTTTCCGAGCATGTTAAGCAGTACGCAAAGAGTATTATGCTGGCTGTTGTGTGCATGATTATGGTTTCAATTGTCACTGCAATTAATGCCTGGATGATGGAGCCCCTGCTGGACGATATCTTTCTCAAAAAAGACAGTACCATGCTTTACCTGATTCCATTGGCCGTTATCGGTCTTGCTATTGTCAAGGGTCTGGCTACCTTCTTTCAGGCCACTACCATGAAGATGGTAGGCCAGAAAATCATCACTGATATTCAGCTCCGTTTGTATTCGCACCTTATTTATTCAGACATGAAGCTACTCAATGAGCACCCATCGGGTAACCTCATCTCCCGCTTTACCAACGATATAAACGCTATGCGAAGGACGGTGACCGATGTCGTAACTGGTTCAGTAACAGAGTTATTCACGGTTATAGGTTTGATTGTGGTAATGTTCTATCAGAGCTTAATGCTTACTGTAGTTGCTCTCGTCATTTTGCCGCTTGCGTTTTATCCACTGATAAAGCTTGGACAACGCATGCGCAAACTCGCGCGGAGCATGCAGGAAGAAATAGCAGGGTTTACCGTTCGCCTTGATGAGACTTTTCAAAATGTGCGCATCATTAAGTCCTATTGCCGTGAGGAATATGAAATATCGCGAGCTGCCCGGATTATTGACCGCATGCTTAATTTCTATCGCAAAACTGCAAAAGTAGAGTCTGCATCCTCACCGATTATGGAAACTATGGGTGCGGTTTCAGTTGCGCTTGTAGTTGTATACGGTGGAATGCAGGTTATTGCTGGGGAAACCACTCCAGGTTCCTTCTTTTCCTTTATTACTGCTTTGCTTCTGCTGTATAAACCACTGAAGACTATGTCCAATCTCAACAATGCTGTGCAAGAGGGGCTCAGTGCCTCACGCCGCTTGTTTATGATACTTGATATTGAGCCTGAGGTTTTGGATCAAAACGTAAAGAACGATAGCGGTTTTAAAAATTATAATATCAATTTTGCCAACGTATATTTCTCTTATAAATCCAACAATAAAATCCTGGATGGCATTTCGCTTAATATCCCACAGGGGAAAACTATTGCCCTGGTTGGCAGCTCAGGTGGCGGCAAAAGCACTATATTTAACCTGCTGCAAAGGCTTTACGACCCTGATTATGGGGATATCACAATCGATAATAAAAACATTAAGAGTGTCTCTCTTAAAACTCTGCGCAAATCAATAGCCCTTGTAAGCCAGGAGGTGGCGCTATTTGAAGATACTATTCGGGAGAATATCCGCTATGGTCGGCTTGATGCAACCGATGAAGAGATTCTCGATGCAGCTATGGCCGCCGCCGCTCATGATTTCATCATTAATCTGCCGGATGGTTATGAAACCAATATTGGCCAGCATGGCCACAAGCTTTCTGGCGGGCAGCGCCAGCGCTTGGCGATTGCCCGAGCCATTCTTAAAAATGCTCCGATTTTACTGTTGGATGAAGCGACTTCCGCACTTGATACCATTTCAGAAAAGCAGGTGCAAATGGCTTTGGAATACCTTAAGAAAGGTCGAACCACAATTGTGATTGCCCACCGCTTGTCGACAATCGAGAACGCTGATCTTATCTATGTAGTTACCGATGGTATCATCAAAGAATCCGGCACCCACTCCCAACTGCTCGAGCAGGGTGGAGAGTACTCTCAGCTTTATAAAAAATATAAGAAGCATTAGTGTTTTTTTAACATATTAATGCTGGCAATTTTTGCAAATGCTGAATAAAATATTGCCGTAACCGAATGAGATTTAAAATGCTACCAGGTGTACAACAATATGTATATGCTAGAAATGCTGATGATAGATATAGGTTTTTTAAGTATCAGTATGGGCCAAACAAAACAGTTACCAACGCATTTGGCTTTAAGAGCGCAATTGATTCTGACTTAGTAGAGGCTATTTTGCGAGGTAATCTTGCTAAAGTTCAAGTAGCTGTTGGGCTTAAAGCCGATGTTAAAGCAAAAGAAGACAGAGCTGAAACCAGAACTCCAATAATGTTTGCGGCCTTGCAGACCAATACAGCTATAGTAGATACTCTGGTAAATAATGGAGCTAACGTATGTGAAGTAGCATTTTCATTTGGACATGCATCAGGTGGCTTATATACATCAGTAAACATAAATAATGCACCGATCGCAAAAGCTATGCTTCAGCATGTTAGTCAGGGGAGTCTTGAAAAACAGCAATGGTATAGTGGTATGCCTCAGGATTTTAAGAATAGAGTCATAGAGCTTCGCGCTGAAATAGATAAACCAGAGCTGGAAAGAGCCAATGCTGCAAATAGAGTATTATACCGTTTAAAATACGGTTGTGCGCTTGCTGCAGGTATACTAGCTCCTGTTGCGGGCGGTGCTTTGCTTGGATTCTCTGCAACCCCCATCATATGGACTACTGCAGCTGTTGCCGTAGTACTGGTCGCCTATGACTATATTCATGGTAAAGGGCACACTCCAAAAGCTGAAGATTTGAAAAATGGATTTGAAATATTGTGGAGTGAGGGATTAAAAAGTACCATTGCTAAATTCTATAACTCTCCTAAGTATGGAAGCTCTTATCTTTACCAAGATTATTGTTATTCTCCAGTAGGAGTTGTAACTGGATCTGGATTACCGGGTGGAGTTGACTTAATTAGATAACAATTCAATTGTCTCACGGCATTTAATTTGCTAGGCTCTTTGGGTACTGAGGGCATATTTGTCAAGTTGCCGTCATTGCGAGGAGCGTAAGCGACGCGGCAATCTTGTGAGTCTGTGTACTGGTTTGCTTCGCTTCGCTCGCAATGACGGTGCAATGGCAGCCCCAATTTTTGAAAGGCAAAAAGTATATGAAGTGTCCATTTTGTGGATTTGACGATACGCAGGTTAAGGACTCGCGTCCTTTAGAGGAAAGCAGTGTGATCAAGCGTCGCCGGCTTTGCCCTAATTGCGGCGGGAGGTTCACTACTTTTGAACGGATAGGTATTCGTGAAATTCAGGTCATCAAGCGAAATGGGCAGATTCGCCCGTTTGACAGCAACAAGCTGTTCAGATCGATTGAGGTCGCAACACGCAAACGTCCAATAGTCGCAGAGCAGATTGAGCAGCTGGTCAGCAATATCGCGAAAAAGCTTGAGAAGTATGGGGAAGGCGAGGTGGAATCTAAGATAATCGGCCAATTGGTGCTGGAGGAACTTGCGAAACTGGATGAGGTTGCTTATGTGCGTTACGCATCAGTTTATAAAGATTTCTCTAAGGCCAGCGATTTCGGGCATTTTATTGCAAAGATAAAGGTAGGAAATGAGAAAACGGAAGACTAGTAAAGGTACAATAGTTCTGGCTGCTGGGGGAACTGGCGGGCATATTTTCCCGGCGCAGGCGCTTGCAGAGTATTTGCTTGAGCAAGGGTATCAACCAGTGCTGATCTGCGATGATAGAAGTAAGCCTTTTTTGCAGGGCGCTCTGCTTAAAATTCCGCATCATCAGATATTGTCGCAAAGGCTTACCGGCTCTTTGCCGCACAAAGTTTGCGGAATTACCAAACTGATGTTTGGCTTGTTTAAAGTTCGGGCTTTTATGAAAAAGCAAAGGCCGCAACTGGTCATTGGATTTGGGGGCTACCCATCTTTTCCAGCTCTTGCTGCCGCATACATGCTGGGCATCAAGTCGATTATCAGTGAGCAAAATGCAGTTCTTGGATGGGTTAATCGACTGGTTAGCAGCGTAGTCCAAAAGATTTGCGTCACATTTCCTGATACGCGCGGTATAAAGCAGAAATACCGAAGCAAGATGGTGATCACTGGCACACCAGTTCGTAAAGAAATTATAAACTGCAAAGGCAGCAAGCCTGTAAGCAAAGCTAAGAAATTCAGGATACTGGTTATAGGAGGCAGTCAGGGTGCCAGGATATTCAGTGAAATTATACCACCAGCGATTGCCTTATTACCTGAGGCCTTGCAGAAGAAAATCTCTATCACTCAACAGGCGCGTCCTGAATACCTTGAGGGAACTCTGGCGGAGTTTAAGAAGTGCCAAGCACAAGTGCATGTTGAACCCTTTTTTATCAATATCAACAAGTTGATTTCAGATGCGGATCTTGTTATTTGTCGGGCTGGTGCTTCATCAATTGCTGAGGTCGCCACCATTGGGAAAGCGACAATTCTTGTCCCATATGCCATTGCTGTAGATAACCATCAGTTTTACAATGCACTCAATCTGGTTAGTGAACATGCGGCAATTATGATAACAGAAAAACACTTCAAGCCAAGAGAACTTGCCCGTGTATTGGAAGATTTGATGACTACCCCAGAGAAGCTGAAAGAACTCAGAAAGAATATCGGCAAGTTCTCACAAGCTGATGCGCTTAAAAAGCTTGGGAAGATAGTTGAAGAATGTGTGATGCACACATGAGTAATATTTGGGATCAGACTATTGATGTGAATGAAGAGCTGGTGCGCGCCCTCATTACACAAGTGGGCTTGGATGTTCGTACCATTGAACTCCTCGGAGAAGGTTATGATAATGTGGCCTATTTGGTTAATAATGAATGGGTGTTTAGATTCCCCCGTCGGGAACTCGGTATCATGTGTATGGAAAATGAAATTGCCATACTTCCCTATATTGCTGAGCAGGTTTCGTTCCAGCTTACCAATCCCAAATTTATTGGAACGCCTTCGGATGCCTATCCATATCCATTTGCGGGCTATCATATTGTGCCTGGAAAAACTCTGTGTGAAGCGGCTCAACCTTTGATTGATGATCTAAAGTTCGCACGGACTCTTGGACTGTGGCTCAAGGAGCTGCATTCAGTTCCCATT
This sequence comes from Alphaproteobacteria bacterium, assembly GCA_013288625.1. Classification (GTDB taxonomy): domain Bacteria; phylum Pseudomonadota; class Alphaproteobacteria; order Rickettsiales; family Midichloriaceae; genus JABDBN01. The sequence continues at coordinate 21,185 of JABDBN010000003.1, forward strand.
AAGCAAGAGCATTTGCAGTTGATCAAAGGTGACAATTCCTGGCGGCTGGATATAGAAAATCGCGTGAAGTTTATCACCAGTCAGGTGGTGAAATATGAGCAGTATTTTACCGCAGCAGGTTTTCCGCAAGCTCAGCTTTTGGATATTATAAACCTCTTTCACAAACTGGATTTCAAATTGGACAACCCCTGTTACCTTCACGGTGATTTGTATTTCCGCCACATTGTTGTTGATGAAAATATATTGCCTTGTGGACTTATCGACTGGGGTGATACCCATATTGGCCAGCCGGGAATTGACTTATCAGCTGGGATAATGATATTTAACGAAACTGCTTTAGAGGAGTTTTTTGCCAGCTATGGAGAAGTAGGGGATGATACCCGGCTTATTGCAAGCTTTCGATCTCTTTGCCATAACCTGGGCAGTCTTGGCTATTTCCACCAAAAGAATTTGAGTGCAAAAGTTTGGGTGGATGCAGCCTTACACAACTCAATCGCAAAGTTTATTAAATACATAAATATTAAAAAAACATAGGATTTGCTTGCAACTGGCGTGATATATGGATATAATTCGTCTTTGAATTAATTTGAATATATCATGAGAAAGTCTGCAACTCCTAAAAAGAGAAAACTAAGTACTGCTAAAATACAGTATACAGGTCAAATACCCCATATCTATGGTATTTGGTTGCTCAATATTATCCTGAGCATCATGACCCTAGGCATATACAGTTTTTGGGGAAGGGTGCGGTTGCGGAAATATGTTGCTTCACGCGTTGTTTTGGCAGGTGACCCATGCCAATACACCGGCACCGGTGGCGAGCTTTTCTTAGGATTTATCAAAGGCATATTGTTTTTATTTTTGTCTTACGTCTTATTAACTATAGGTTATGCTATTATATATTTCATTGCTGCCTTTTTTGCCCATTTCAGTGGAGAGGCGCAAGCTGATGCTATCATGGCAGGCGCATCTTTAGTTTCAGGTGCATTGTTTGTAGTGTTTTATTATGCCCTATTTTGCGTTGCTATTTTCTCAGCTTTGCGTTATAGATTCTCGCGGGTTACCTGGAGAGGGATCAGGGGTGCTATAAAATATTCCGCCTTTACATATGCTTGTCAGAGTATCAAGTTTACCATTTTAAAAATTCTTAGCCTGGGCTTATACGCGCATATAGCTGACGTTAAGCTTGCTAAGATGGTTGCGGAAAACTCTTATTACGGCAATGCGCGTGCTAAGTTCCATGGTAATCCCGAGAGCTTATGGAAAATTAATTTTATAACCATGCTGCTCTCTATACCGACTTTGGCATTGTCTAGGTTATGGTATAAAGCTGCTCTTATCAGACATAACTTTCAGGCAACGCAGATTGATCATCTTCGATTCGATTTTGATATTACGGGTGGAAAGCTGTTAGGGTTTTATTTAGTTAATCTGCTCATAGTAGTTTGCACCTTGGGTATAGGGATGCCTTATGTTATGCAACGCAGCATTAAACTAGTTGCGGATAACCTAACTATAATAGGCGATATTAACACTTCGAAAGTCCTGCAATCTAATGAAGAATTAGCTGGCTCGGGTGAAGGGTTGAATTCAGTAATAGGTGAACCTGATTTTGCAGGCGTTATCTAATATGAATGCTGTAGGCAAATATTACGATGGCATGCGAGCTAATTCCCATGCGGTGGTAATTACGTTGACGTCCTATAAGCTAGTAATAGAAGACCGAGAAAACGGAATTAAACTCAGCTGGGAATTCTCAGATATTACGTTAATAGAAAGCCCTGAGTTTGGTAGCGCTTTTAGCTTGAGTAATAAAACTCGGCCAGCTGAAAGACTCATTATAGCTGATCTGGATTTATACAAAGCATTGATTATTCAAATACCATTGGCTAATAAACCCCTGGTGCGTGTAAACATAACTAAAAGCCGGGGTTGCTTGCTGGTCGCATTATTCATCAGTCTTATGATAGTGTATGCCTGGGTATTACCTCAGTTTTCCTCACAGATTGCAAGAGTGTTTCCAAGCAGTTGGGCAAAGTATATCGGTGAGCGTCATGTCGAAACCTATGAAGAGAAGGGGCTGGTTTGTAAGAATACTGACGGTATTGAATCACTGAATAAAATCATTAAACGCATCGTACCCAAGGAGCACAGAGACAAAATTAATGTGCAAATTGTTACTGAAGATACGGTGAATGCTTATATTGTTCCTGGGGGGCATGTCGTTATATTTAGCGCACTTCTTGATGAGGCTGAAAGTCCTGAGGAAATAGCAGGTATTCTCGCGCATGAAGTTGGGCATCACCTTGAAAATCACCCTGTGCAAGCCCTAATCGAACGTGTCGGAGTGGCGGTTATATTATCTGGTATGGAAATGAATCTACTTAATTTTAAGTATAGTCGTGATAAGGAAGTAAAAGCCGATCGCATTGCGATTAGCCTGCTTGATGAGGCTCGAGTCAGTAAGCGCGGCTTAATTGGATTTTTAAAAAGGAATAGCGGTAGCATTTTTGACAATAAAATAGTGAACTACCTTTCCACCCATCCGGCAAATGAAGAGCGTATTAGCTCGCTTGTTGTAAGTAATACAGTAAATAAACCCACCCCAATTCTGAGCAAAAGTGAGTGGATACAATTGAAGCAAATCTGCAGTAAACCTGGTGTTTGATGAAATAGTCATTCAGAACGTAGCGAAGAATCCAGAAAAACATTGAGATTTAGCGCGCTTCAACTCTATTTGACAATTTAATAAAAAACTAGTTGCATAGTTGTTTTCTTTATGCCACAATCAAAAACTCAGAATCGAAAAGTATGTCCATCCGTCTTCGCTAATTTTGCTGAAGGCAAAATTTAGCTACGACGTGATTTATCATGGCGTAGCGTGCGAAACGGATGCCGCGCCGAAGCCTTGGCGTAGGCGGGCCTATAAACGCGTGCCTACATTATTTATTTTTTACACCAACCTCGCAACTTACAATCACTTCACCCCGCAAGGGGGGTGATGACGTTACCATGGCGCACTTTCTTATCGAAGCGGACTAGCTTCACCACAATTAGATAACATACTGAACTCAAATCCCCTCAGAAATGTGGGTAGCCTCATACTCATGCAAAGTTTTTATTATCCCAAGGACTTTGCCGTATGCTGGTGCTTCTGGCATTGGGAAATTATTATTTGTTTTGTAGCCAAACAACAGATTGCCCTTTATCAGCGAATGGATGCCTGTAGTTGAACAGTATTCTTGGAAAATCTCCTCAATGTTTCCATGATAACTCACTTCATTTTCTATCCAGAAATGATCTTCGAGGTTAATCTCAATTGGCAATTGATAATGATAAAGGATTCTATCCGCCTGCTCCTTCAGATGCTTGCATTCAAGTGCCGTTGAATTCCCCTGCATTGCTAGCGTAATCTGGGTCTCAATGCGATCTAGCTGCAGTGATATTTGCATACAATCCGGATGTAAATCAATAAGCTGATCAAGCGAAGTGATTTTGGGAAGTTTGGTGATTAGGATGTCTATCTCAGTTGTACATGCTTGATCCTGCTGACAAACATTTTTGCTGAAAGTGCTGTGCACAAAGTCACGTGCCTCCGAACTCACCGGAGGAGTGGGGTATTTGTACCACAGAGATGGCTTGATGATATCGACACCAGCAATGCTTATGTAAGGTTTATAATTGTTGGTGAGCTTATAAAGATAATTATCGAAAAATGTGTCTAGAGTTGGCTTTGAATTACTGTGCATTTGATAAATGGTTTGAACATAACTGGAGATTGTATTCGCATCATTTTCATCTGTAAGAAATAACACTCTGCTGCCAGCAGGTAAGTAATGAACATCCTTGCCAGCTCCACCACCATAACAAGCTGAAAAAATTATATCCAAAGGTTGTTTTAACGTGGAGGCCAGCATTTTAAACAATTCCTGGGAAGACAAAGAAGATTTTTCAGCGAAATCAGGTCTGACCTGGATATAATGATTGCCATTCTGCATGCTGCCGTGGGCATTGATGACCACTATAGTTCGGCCATCATTTGGCATTAAGCTCCTGTTTGCCTGTAGCAACGATAAGGTGCCTAATAATGTGCCAAAGCTATGTTGATCGCTTAATAATTCCGTCGTTCCGTCCCCGATGGTTACTAGACGTTTAGCAGCATTTTGTATCCAGCCTAAGAAGCTGCTATAATGAAATTTAAGTTCAGGGCCGGATATATAGATACCAGTATCGTAGAATTTATCATAACCTGTGCTTCTCAATTAACTAACATCTCTTCCAGTTAATCATAACTTAAGGTTTGAATTAACATGCTATATTGTCAATCTTTTTAGAAGATATGGAAGCTATTCAACTACGGAGTAATTATCTAATTCTGGCAGAACAGAGCAACTTTCGATTTTATATAGTTTAAATTGCTTGCCGTCTATAAGATCTACACTCTGAAGGCGGAAATTTAGCTCTTTTGCTGCAAGCTCACTAACAAAATTACCTACCATGCATTGAATATAAATTTCTTTGAGTCCTATTTTTTCAAAGCTATAACGCAATTTAGCATTGATGGCCTCGATAAAATAATTTTGGTTTACCGAATTTGTGCGGCACCAGTATCCCAGCTTAGCCACTCCTTGCTTGAGGTTTACATCCATAAGGCTGCACATCCCCATAAACACTTCGTTTTGATAAACTACAAAATGATAAGCTAATTGCTCCTGCGCCTCAGTATAGAACTTCTGGCAAATTGAAGCGTATTCATTGACGCTGGGGAAAGTATCTGTCCATGGTAGCCACATCTGCAAGCTTTGGAGGCTCTCGCGTATAGCTTCCATAACCACAGCCTGATCCTGCTTAACCAGTGGCCGGATAATCAGGTTTTTGGTAATAATAAGAAAAGGCATGCCAATTGTATCGCACTTCTCTGAAGAGCTACCTATAAATTTCGACTTCTTTCCCTCTAGCATACAAACATTATAAATTTCCATATGTTAAGTATGGCTTATCCGGTTTATTTATGAAAGTCAAATCTTAAGTATTAAGAGAGATTGTATTGCTGATCAAAATGTCTTATAATGAAATGCAATAAATCAAATAATGAGGTAAGCAGTGTCTTTAGTAGGTAAACCCGCACCAGATTTTTCGGCAACAGCCATCATGGCTGACAATAGCGTTAACCCTGAGTTTAATTTAAAAGAGTATATAAAAGGCAAAATTTGCGTATTGTTTTTCTACCCATTAGATTTCACTTTTGTATGTCCTACGGAAATCTTGAGTTTTAATGATCATCTCAAAGAATTTGAGGATAATGGTGCCGTAGTTGTTGGAGTCAGCGTGGATTCTCAGTTTTCCCATTTGGCTTACAAAAACATACCGGTAAAAGAAGGCGGTATCGGCAAAATCAATTTCCCTCTGGTTTCTGATATTACCAAGAAAATTGCCCGGGATTATGAAGTACTATTTAATGATGCCATTGCCTTCCGCGGTACTTTTATTATCAATGAAGAAGGTAAGGTAATTCATCAGACCATCAATGATCTCCCTCTTGGAAGAAGCATAAGTGAAATGCTGCGTTTAGTTAATGCGTGGAACCAACACCAGAAGTATGGGGAGGTCTGCCCGGCTAACTGGAATAAAGGGAAAGATACAATGAAGCCAACTTCGGATGGAGTTAAGTCCTTCCTTGCAAAGCGTAGCGCGTAATTGCTGATATGACAGTCCATAAAGCAAAAGTTCTTGTAATAGGTTCTGGGCCAGCGGGATATTCTGCGGCAATTTATGCTGCGCGCGCAGCACTGGAGCCGATATTAGTCACTGGCTCTGAGCCTGGTGGCCAGCTGATGATTACCACCGATGTGGAAAATTATCCGGGATTTGCTGATGTTATTCAGGGGCCCTGGCTCATGGAGCAGATGGGTGGCCAGGCCAAACATGTTGGCACCAATATAATCAATGATTTTATTACTAAAGTAGACTTTTCATCTCAGCCGTTCAAATGCTATGGAGAAGGTGATAACGTTTACGAAGGGGATACGATAATTATTTCCACTGGCGCACAGGCAAAATGGCTTGGTCTGCCCAGTGAATCTAAGTTTCAGGGCTTTGGTGTTTCAGGTTGTGCCACCTGTGATGGTTTCTTCTATAAAAACAAAGAAGTGCTGGTGGTAGGTGGTGGCAACACTGCGGTGGAAGAGGCGATTTACCTCACTAACCATGCTAGCAAAGTCACTTTGATTCATAGGAGAGATGAACTGCGCGCTGAGAAAATCCTGCAACAACGGCTTTTTGAAAACCCAAAAATCAGTGTTATATGGGATTCCGTGCTGGAAGAAGTTCTGGGTAATGAGGATCCTTTGGGAGTGACTGCCGCCAGGATCAAAAATGTCAAAACCAATGAGACAACTGATCTTAAAGTTGATGGTGTGTTTATCGCTATTGGGCACTTCCCCAATACCGCAATATTTAAGGGCATGCTTGATATGGATAATGAAGGCTATATCATCACCAAGCCAGGAAGCAGCGAAACCAGCATACCAGGCGTATTTGCCGCTGGTGATGTCCAGGATAAAATCTATCGGCAGGCAGTGACTGCAGCAGGAACCGGCTGTATGGCCGCTCTTCAGGCTAATAAATTTCTTCAGGAACATAAAAAATAAAAATAGGAGTATATATTTATGCAACAAATTTCATATGATGATTTTGCGAAAGTTGAACTGCGTTCTGGAACCATAGTAAAGGCTGAGAACTTTGAACGCGCCACTAAACCTTCATATAAAGTTTGGGTGGACTTCGGGCCGGAAATAGGAGTGAAACAAAGCTCTGCACAGATTACTGTGCATTACAAGCCGGAAACACTGGTAGGCATGAAAGTGGTGGGGTGTGTAAACCTCGGAACCAGAAACATCGCTGGGTTTAGCTCTGAGTTTTTATTAGTGGGATTCCCCGACGAACAAGGTGCAGTTTGCCTGACTACCATGCATCCGGCAGTGCCCAACGGCCAAAAGCTTTTTTAGTTAGGTTCTGACATTTCAGGACTCATTAGGATTATAGTAAAGCATGCAAAATAGGAATGTTAACATACAGCCTAGCTATTGTTTAAAAGTCATGTGGCGAATAAGTTCCCCATACTTTACGAATATTAACTCTGGTTGGCTCTTCTAATATATCTAAGATTTTCTTTGCGCAGTACAGGCGGTCGCGCTTACTTTCAGTTACAGTATAAACAATTTCTAAAGATTCCAGCTTCTGTATTGCCCGTTTCGCAGTTGTAAAAGCTATACCTAGTCGCTCTGCAACTTTGCTAATTGTCATAAACGGGTTAACCGCCAGGTGTTTCACGATTTCCTGGAGAGTAGAAGTTGCACCACCCACTTTGATTTGCCACTCGCAGATTAAATTATTTATACGCTCAGCGCGTGACAAAACATCTTCTGATTGTACGGCCACCCCATTTAAAAAATAATTTAACCAATCTTCCCATTTTCCATGAGCGCTAACATCATAAAGATATTTATAATACTCCTCCCTTGAAGCTTCAAAAAAAGCGCTTAAGTAGAGTAAAGGTGATGGCAATAATTGGCGCTCCACTAAAAGCAATGTAATTAATAAACGTCCAACTCTACCATTGCCATCAAGGAATGGGTGAATGGCTTCGAACTGATAATGACAAAGGGCGATATGAACTAGTGGTGGTAAAGTTCTGTCATGTAGAAAAGCTTCCATTGAGCTTAGAGCATTTATCATCTCATCAGGTGGTGGAGGCACGTATTTTGCATTTGTAATTGTGCTACCTGGTGAGCCAATCCAGTTTTGGGTGCGGCGAAATTCCCCAGGCGTTGCATGATCGCCACGAACTCCTTGCATAAGTTTCCCATGAATTTCTTTAATAAGCCTTAAAGATAAAGGTAAATCCTGTAACCGTTCCAGCCCATAATTCAATGCAATTATATAATTTTGAACTTCCTGTAAGTCATCCGGGTTACGATCTACGCGAGCGCCAGCCTCCATTTCCAACATTTCCCCCAGGGTTGCTTGCGTTCCCTCAATTTTACTAGATAAAACCGCCTCTCTGGTTATAAATGGTCGCAATAACAGATGCGGGTTAGGTAATTTGCTACCTTCTCTGGATAACTTACCTAAAATATGATCGGCTCTGGATAAACTGTTTACTAAGCCGGTGTTCCAGGTAAAGCTTGCTGGCAAAGGATTAGGCACAAAAGCATTATAGCCTGTTGGTGCTTTAACAATTTTCCCGGATGGGGAGTTTTTAATATCCATAAAATAGTGGGCATTAACTTATTGCTGTTAATATATCTCTTATTTTCGAAAATGTCAAAAGGTGAAAATAAGCTTATAGTGTATTAGCGCAAATGAAAATAAGAAATGGCGTTATTTTCGATTTAGGTTTAAAACGAAAATAAGAAATGGCGCTATTATCGATTTAAGCCAAAAACGAAAATAAGAAATGCAAGAATAAATTAGGGGATTTGTATGATTATAAATGCACCTTTACAAAGCTGCCAGGTGCGTCTTCTAACCCATTAGTAACTTTACGGGCGGCAATTTTTTCACCGGATTTAGTGGCTGCCCAGTGGTTCCAGTCAAGCCACCAGGATCCCTCATGGATTTTTGCATGTTTGAACCACTCGGAAGGAGTGTGTGCAAGCTTTTCATTGGTCCAGTAGTTATACTTTTTCTTATCTGGATGATTGGCTACTCCAGCAACGTGCCCAGAAGCGGTGAGTGTGAACCTGATAGGGCCAGAATAAATCTGTGTAGCCTTATAGGTGGACATCCACGGGGCGATATGGTCTTCCCGGGTGGAAAGCAAATACACCGGAACATCAACTTTATGTAGGTCTATAGGAGTTTTGCATAGGGTTAGCCCATTCGGTTTGACAAGCAGGTTCTTAAGATACATGTTGCGCAGGTAGAATGAGTGCATTTTTGCTGGCAGGCGAGTCGAATCCGCATTCCAGTATAAAATATCAAAAGGAAAAGGATCTTTGCCTAGCATATAATTATTAATATAGAACGACCAAATCATGTCATTGCTGCGAATCATGCTGAAGGTGGCGGCCATCTCATTGCCTTCCAGATAGCCTTTTTCGCTCATACGCTTTTCAAGAAATTCAATCTGCTCTTCATCGATAAATACCCCGATATCACCTGCTTCTTTGAAATCTACCAGTGAAGTTAAGAAAGTTGCTGTTTTAACAGAACAATATTGTTTCTGGCTTTTGATATGGGCAATGGTTGCTGCGAGCAAGGTTCCGCCCAGGCAGTAGCCCATGCAGTGGATTTCCTTCTGCCCTGTAGCCTTGCATACCTGGGAGATGGCAGCTAATGCACCTTCGCTCATATAATCATCGAAAGTTTTATTGCTTTGCATTGCATTGGGGTTGATCCAGGAGATCATAAATACTGTATAGCCTTGCGCTACCAGCCAGCGGACATAGGAATTTTCAGGTTGAAGATCAAGTATATAATATTTATTTATCCAGGCCGGAATGATTAATACCGGGGTTTCATAAACAGTAGGCGTGCTAGGACTATACTGAAGAAGCTGGATCAAATCGTTTTGAAATATAACTTTGCCTGGAGTTATAGCTAGGTTCCTGCCTACTTCAAAATCCTTTAGATTAGTAGTGGATATTTGGAATTTTCCTTTGGAGCGCCCGAGATCGCTTAGGAAATTCTGCGCTCCCTTAAGAATATTGGCGCCATGGGTCTTCACAGTTTCTTTAATAACTTCAGGATTGCTTAGGAAAAAATTAGTAGGGGCCATAGCATCAATAAGAACTCGCGTGTAAAAATCCAGTTTCTTTGAGTCTTTTGGGTCAAGCCCTTCCACTTGTCGAGTAATGTCTTTAATCCATGATGAATTGAGATAATAAGATTGCTTGATGAAATTAAATCCCGGGTTCTCTTCCCAGGTCTCGTCCTTGAAGCGGCGATCCTTTGATTCGCCTTTATATAAGGAATCCACATCATTACCAAGCAGTTTTTGTGCGATATTATTCCATAAGTTGGTATAATTTTTTGCCAGCTCTAGGTTGTTCTCTATGGCCTGTTGCGGGTCAGCGAACATTTGGTGCATGGCTTTTATAAATACATCACCAACATTTAAAGGGTCTAGTTTCATTGGCTCAATTCCTTCAATATTTTCAAATAGTTGTGCTTGGGGCTTTGGGGACATGCTGAGAAATATAATCTAATCAAGCATCATGTTAACAACCCAATTTCTTACAATCAAGATAATTTGCTATTTTATTAACCATTTGTTAATACTTAATAAATACTATACTAATTATAAAGGCCACATAAATATAGGTACAATATGCTTTTACTCTTTACAAAACTAGCTAGAAATGGCTCCCTTGCTAGGCTAGCTAACCGCGAAAGTGAATTTAATAAAAAGGTTGACGAGAAAGTTACTCTTGAAAACCAGATTAAAGATCGGCAAGAGAAGAGGGTCAAAGAAGATCTGACTAGAATGTTAGTCATGGTTTCTGATTACATAAAGGCAAATTGTAAGCAAGAAGATGTCAGCAGATATGAAGAATATGCCGACAAAAAAGTGAAGCAGTTACAGGTTAAAATCGATCAAATAAAAGATGAAATCAGCAATGTACGGGCAAAAAAGGAAGTGATTCTTGGCTCTGAAACAGCAAAAACCCTTTACAAACGCTACTGCCATTATAAGCACTATATCCCTAAGGCTTATGTACACATTGAAAGACTGGATAAAATGTTAAAAGAACATTTTTTATCGGATGAATTTATCGCTGCTACTAAATCGACAATTAGGATGGTGAAGTCCAGGATATACCACGCTCGTGAAGTGGTTGAGGATATTAAGAGCTTTTATGACTATGTTGAAGCTGCAGCACGCGTGGATCGCAGTATGTCGCGATTATTTGATAAGCTTCATGAAAACGAAATTGAGAAATTGTATTATGAGAAATTTTATGTTGCTCAAAACCGCGATCTGAATAAGGTAGCCGATACCTTCGACTTTGAAGGCAGTAAGCTGATTACACCATCTATTACTCTAGGCAGAATGCTATATAAGGCTGTGCTAGAGCTATCACAGCTTGACAGATCGGATCCATTCCTTAGAGGAGTTAGAGGTAAACAAATCGAGTATATTACTAATTTGATCAAACATGGCGCATCTTTCACAGTAAGCCTGGATCCAAAAAATTCCTTCCATATCCTTGAATGTGAGGAGATTCATCATATCAATTGCAGCGAAGTGCGCAAAATGATTGTAAAAATCAATCCATATAGCAGTGAGGCCTTAATCAAACAAGCTATCATCGCAAGTCGCAAGTTCTATGACTATAATATCATAGTCAGTCTGTGCAAAATGAATATCAGATCTGAAGATGCTTTCAGAGTGGCTATGAATACCGGTCACTTTGAAGTTGCGACTCAGTTGCTTCATTACTTCCCAAGATTAAATACCAATCTGCAGGACTATGTTAGCGAAGACATGATCAAGCGTTTCATGACTGAGCTGGAAGTAGACATTAAACTATACTCACAGATGAAATCTGATTATCAAAAAGAGTTTAGTAGAGTGAAAAAGTTCTTCGAAGAGAACGAGTATTTTATGGAAGGCTATAAGCTGATCTCTGGTTTTGAAGAAGGTCATATAACCCAGAACAACAATAACTATGATAAGTTGCTGGAAGTGGCAACCAAGGTTTACTTTGAGTTTCTCGGTAATGATAAAATCAATGATTTTATTGAGTATCGCTCGCAAATGCTGGAAAACGCGAAGGCGTTGGAACATAGGCATACGCTTATGCTTAAGCTCAATGATCTTTGCGGTAAGAAACTGCTGCCAGAAACAGCAGATAAGACCAGCAAAAGAGGAAGATATGAAATGCTTGGCGTTGGTGGCCTAGGCATTCACCTTGCCTAGCTGATATTAAAGTTAAGGCTGGCACAAATTTCCTGTGGAAATTATCTGAAAGTGTGTTATAAACTTTCCTATACTATATCCAAAGCTTTCTAGAAAGCGGGTAAGACTACCCAAAGCATTTTAGAAAATGGGTAGGAATGCTAGTGGTGAGCATGAGGCGCGTATTCTTCATACGTAACGAAATGCGAATCCCGACGCATGACGCCCCCAGTTTTTAAAAGGCTAAGGGTATACTATATTCCCCGGTAGCTCAGTGGTAGAGCAAGCGGCTGTTAACCGCTCGGTCGCTGGTTCGAGTCCGGCCCGGGGAGCCACCCTGCGCCTTCGGCTTCGGGTGGCTGACGCCAGTTTATACTCTCGCTTTAGGATTTTAGTTTATTAAGCCAGTCTAACCGAAGACGATTAGGCGCAGGAGTGTCCGACGGAGCCTTGGCGAAGGCGGACTAGAGCCTTATAAAGCGTATACTATGTCTTAGGAGTATTTTGTATACTATCTATCGGGAAGGACAAAGGGTTCATATACAAGAACGAGGAAGATAATGGGTAATAGTGTCTGGTTTTGGTTATTAATAATTCTTCCATTTTCTGTATTTTCTTCAGTAATATCAGCATATTTTACTACATATATGATTGGTAGAGCTATATGGAAATGGCAGAAGATAAAAGAGATTAAGTTTAAAATCTATGAAGATGCTGTCACTGCTCTTGCGAGCCATCGTGCAGGTTCTCCAGATAATCTTTTAATATCCAAAACCATCTCTATGATCCAAGCCTATTATTCAAAGCATACGTTTAAATCATATGTAGAAGCCTTTAATCATGAAATGAAGATTGATGGGGTTTTAAACCTTAATGCTTCTCAAGCGCATGAAAAAGCAATAAACTTATTGATAAATGAACTTGGGCTGAAATGAAAAATCAACTATTTTAGATGCGTAAACTCTAAAACTTTGTATACATCTCCTCTACCAATGTATACAAACCCCCGTAGTTTGTATACATTTCTTGATTTGGTTATCTGATAAAGTTTTATCTATTTGAGTGCTAGAACAGCCAAAAATATTTTGCACATGCACTTCCATTAATCTTTCAAGTTAAGTACTATAATCAATATAAAATAAGAAGTAAGCTCTCATGACAAAAAGCTATTTAGTTCCTGAAGTTTTCAAGAAGGGTGCGTCGGTAGATGAAGCTACTTATGTGCGCATGTATAAAGAGTCGATAGAAAACCCCGATAAATTCTGGGCGGAACAGGCTAATATTATCGATTGGTTTAAGCCGTTTACTAAAGTTAAAGATACCTCTTTTGAGCTGGATAACTTCCATGTTAAATGGTTCGAAGATGGAGAACTTAATGTGAGCTATAATTGCCTCGACCGCCATTTAGAAGCTCGTGGTGATAAAGTTGCTATAATCTGGGAAGGTGATGATCCTAAAGATTCAGAGAAAATTACCTATCGTCAGTTGCATAAAGAGGTCTGCAAGTTTGCAAACTGTCTAGAGAATTTAGGTATTAAAAAAGGTGATTGTATCGTCATTTATCTGCCTATGCTTATTGAATCAGCAGTTGTTATGCTTGCCTGCACAAGGATAGGCGCGGTTCACTCGGTGGTATTTGGTGGGTTTTCTAGTGATGCTTTGGCAAACCGTATCATTGACTGCAAGGCCAAGCTTTTAATAACCGCAGATCAGGGTTCTAGAGGTGGGCGTGCTTTTAACTATAAGGAAAATTGCGATAAAGCACTTTCGCATCCGGAAATCGCAACCATACAAAATGTGGTTGTGATTAAAAAAAGTAGCCTAAACTGTCCATGGACAGATGAAAGAGACCTCTGGTTTCATGATCTAATGAAGAATGCGAGTGATGATTGTGCTCCCGTCTCAATGCAGGCGGAAGATCCGCTTTTTGTACTTTATACATCAGGCTCTACTGCTAAGCCAAAGGGGATAATGCATACAACCGGCGGTTATTTGGTTTATGCCGCGATTACTTATAAATATGTGTTTGACCATAAGGAGAGCGACATCTATTGGTGCACTGCCGATATAGGGTGGATAACTGGCCACAGCTATTGTATTTATGGCCCACTAGCTAATGGGGCAACTACCTTAATGTTTGAAGGTATTCCTACTTATCCAGATGCTTCTCGCTTTTGGCAAATAGTCGACAAACATTTGGTTACGGTATTTTACACAGCTCCAACTGCGATTCGTTCGCTTATGCGATTTGGAGAGGAGATAATAAGTAAGACCTCCCGTAAAAGCCTGAGGTTACTGGGTAGCGTCGGGGAGCCTATAAATCGTGAAGCCTGGGAATGGTACTACAACGTTATCGGAGAATCCAGGTGTCCAATTATGGATACCTGGTGGCAGACCGAAAGTGGCGGCTTTCTGATAACTCCTATGCCCGGAGCAACTGAATTAAAGCCATCCTCGGCAACGCTGCCATTTTTTGGTATTAAGCCTGCAATTGTAGACCAAAAAGGTAATATATTGGACGGAGTTGCGGAGGGTAACCTGGTTATAACCGATGCATGGCCAGGGCTTGCCCGCACAATATTAAACGATTTCCCCAGGTATTTGGAGGTATATTTTAAAACTTATCCGGGCATGTATCTGGCAGGAGATGGTGCCAAGCGTGATGAGGATGGATACTACTGGATAACAGGTCGCGTTGATGATGTAATCAAAGTTTCAGGGCATCGTATAAGTACGGCAGAAGTGGAGAGTGCATTGGGGTATCACCCTATGGTTGTAGAGTCGGCTGTTGTCGGATTTCCGCATGATATTAAGGGTGAAGGCATTTACGCGTACGTTACTCTAAAGCATGATAGCGCGCCGAATGAGCAGCTATACCAAGAGTTAAAGGATATAGTTCGTAAAGATATTGGCGCCATCGCGATCCCAGATTTTATCCAGCTGGCGCCAGGTTTGCCAAAGACTCGCTCGGGGAAAATAATGCGCCGAATATTGCGCAAAGTTGCTTCAGGTGATTTTGAAGATATTGGCGATACCTCGACTCTCGCAGAACCAGAAGTGGTTGATGATTTAATTAAGAATTCCATGTGCAATATGTAATTTCAATCTAAATTAACAAATAATTAACTTTTAGCCGCCATAATGGGCTTATAAGCTATATTTAGAGGGGCGTTATGTTAGATCAAGGCGCAGGCGGAACGTCGGCTTCTGCAAGCAGCCAGGCAGCAGGCATCCCGTATAAAGCTGTCTTCATTTGGGGTTCAAACCTAGTGATTCCTGAAGATTTAAGGCAGCAATTTAACCAGAAAGAGAAAGGATTTTTATTAATAGGTGATGGTACAACACAGTTTGCTGAATTGGATTGTAGTGCCCTTCGAGGCGCTATCAGTGAAAATACAAGAATATATATTTCAGCTCATGGAGGTTTTAAGGGGGGTAATGTGTACCTTGTAGACCATATGCCTGCAAGTGAACTTCTAAAAAAACTTGCGGTTTATAACCCCACAATGCCACTTAATATAGAATTCTATGCTTGCAAATCTGGCACTGCAGCTCCTTTTGTTGCTGAGTTGCCTATAGGATCTGTATTGGTTACCCATGGTGGAGCAGACGATGCTACAATGGCTGACTTAAATTTTAAAACTATACGTGGATCCAGTATAGATTTAATAAGTCATACAGATCAAGTGAGAGATTTTACAAGCAGATTTGCTCTTCATGTGAAGCAAACAGCAACTATCTCAATTAAAAAGCAAGATGGTTCTGTATTTCAATGTACCATACGACCTCCTCGTGGTGTTCTTACTAAATCAAAAAGAGTAATAGATTATCTTCAAGAAGAGCGGCAAAGGTTTATAGATGCTTATAACCAGGAATTTGCGGTTAAAATTGATCCCAAGGATCCCAAATCTGTCCCTATAATTACTGAGGAAGATGCCGTCGAATGGCGTAACGACTATTTTCATTATATGCTTAGATCCGATAACGACAAACTCTTGGAAGCGCTTAATACTACTCCGGATAAATTTACAAGTTTTGTTAATTGTTTATCGGAAGGCCTTACTCCGCTAATAATTGTAATAGGTTTGAATAAAGTTGAGCAAGTTACTGCCCTGCTTAAAGTGCCAGGTATTGATATTAATGGTAAAAATAAAAATGGTGTCTCAGCATTATTGTTGGCTGCCTCTATGCAGAATTTTCAGATTATCGAGCTGCTAAAAGGAGTTGAGGGTATTAACCCTAATATTAAAGATAGTAATGGTTACACCATACTAATGTTAGCAGTACTGAATGCAGAGGTTAAGCTTGTCAATGCACTCAATGGCTTTCGAAATATTGACTCTAATGAGAAAAATAGTAAAGGTGACACATTATTAATGCTAGCAGCATCTCGTGAATATACTAGAATTATAGAGGAGTTAAAGAACTTTCCAGGTATCGACCCTAATATTAGAGATAGTAGTGGTAACACAGTACTGATGCTAGCAGTAATCAATAGACGTCTTAGGGTCATCGAAGCGCTAAAGAACTTTCGAGATATTGACTCTAATGCTAAAGATAGTAATGGAAATACAGCGCTAATGTTGGCAGCTGCCAATAAACATATTAATGTTATCGAAGCGCTAAAGAACTTTCCAGGTATTGACCCAAATGCAAAGGATAACAATGGTAAAACAGTACTAATGTTAGCCGCTGCCAAAGAGCATATTGATGTTTTAAATGCACTGAAGAATTTTCCAGATATTAACCCTAATGCTAAAGATAATGATGGTAAAACAGTACTAATGTTGGCCACAGAAAGCGGAAGTATTAAGGTTATCGAGGCATTAAAGAACTTTCAAGGTATTGACCCTAATGCTAAAGATAATGAAGGTAACACTGTACTCATGTTGGCAGCAGCTAAGGGAGATATCGAGGTTATTAATGCGCTAAAGAGTTTTCCCGGTTTTGTTCCTGAAGCTGAAGACTTGACAGCAGTATTTATATTTGCAGCAGGTAATGGAAGTATTGAGACGATTAAGGTTATCATGGACTTTCCCGGTTTTGTTCCCACTGCTGAAGTCATGAATAAAGCATTTATGCATGCTGTCCAAAGAGGTAACTCTCGTGCTATTAAGGAGTTCAAGAACTTTACAGATATTGCTCCTAGTGCTGAAAACTTAAACGCAGCATTAATATTGGCAGCAGGTAAAGGAGATGCTGAGGTTGTGAAGAGTATATTGGGTTATCCAGATTTTGTTCCTAATTCTGAGGCAATACGAGCGGCAAAAGACAATAATCATAATAATGTTGGTCTCGAAATACTAATGTGGGCAGCTGGAAATGGGCATAGTGAAGTAATTAATGTCCTGAAAGAGGGGTTCCCAGGCTTTAACCCCAATGCTACATATATTGACCGTGATAATTTAAGTAGTTACACAGCATTTGAGTTGGCTGCCAGCAATAATCATTCTAAGGTTATTAAGGCGCTAAAGGAATTTCCAGGCTTTGCTCCAGATGCTTTTAGTAGTTACGCAGCATTTGAGTCGGCTGCCAACAATGGTCATTCTGAGGTTATTAAGGCCCTAAAAGACTTTCCAGGCTTTACTCCAGATGCTGATGATTTATCCAAATCACTTGTGGCTGCCAGCAGCAATGGTCATGTTGAGGTTATTAAAGCGCTAAAAGACTTTCCAGGTATTGATCCTAATGTTGAGGATGAAAATGGTGAAACAGCATTAATATGTGCAGCTAAAAAGGAAGATACTGAAACACTTAAACAATTGCTAAAGTGTTTTCCTGAGATTGAAGTGCCTGAACCTGAAACATTGCCGTACGGTGTAAGTAGTGAGGCAAAAGATATTTTAGAATCTTTTGAAAATAACCGTGAAAAGTGGTTGCGGGATAATGGAGTTGAAGATGCAGATGAGCAGACCGTAAAAATCCATGCAAAAGAATCGTTGAAAACTCAGCCTCCTTCGCCCAAAACTCAGCCTTCTTCGCCACGTGCTTCTTATGTCGAATCCTTAGGAGATAGACCAGCTGTAATTCATACAGTTCCACAATCGCCAACTTCCCATTCAGAAGCTGTAAAAGTGGCCCCAAAGGATCCAGGGCTAGTACACTAATTTATGATGGAGCGCACAATTGACTTTAACTCTAAGCCTCCCCAACTAAAGCGGTAATTGTGCATTGTCGGTTTTTAAACTCAAGCCCACTACTTGGTTTCTTCTCTTGACAGACGCTTACTAAACCTATCAAAGTCAGATTCAATCTTTTGGGTTTTATTAAATTCTTCATATTCCTTTAAGGCTTTTTTATCAGCTTCAGTTTTACTCACTTTGCTTTTGCTAGTAAGTATTTTGTACTCATTAAAACTCAAGAATTTATTAACGCTTTCAGCCATATCGTCCATTTTCATTTGAATGCGCTTTTCGATGACATTCTCTATATAGTCAAAAAAGCCAGTAATAGTTCGCTCCAGTTTCTTTATTTCATTCTCAGATAAGTAGTTTTTGGCTATGGTGACATCTGAAGCAAGAACTCTGCCACCAGGTGCATTTTGCCAGGTAGTTAATCCCATATAGGGTAATTTACCATCAGCTTTCTCATAAATTATCTCAGCAGCAGTATGACCTGTAATTGCATAATGAAACATATTTTGCACATGTGCGTAAAAGCTTTTGGTAGTTTCTGATCTTGGATCATAATCTATGCTGCATTCAGCGAATATATCGGTAATTTGTTGATATATACGGCGCTCACTGGCACGAATTGACCGAACACGTTCTAGTAATTCTTTAAAGTAATCTTTACCAAAAGATTGCTGACTTTGTTTTAAGCGGGCGTCATCTAACACGAAACCTTTGATTAGGTATTCTTTTAAGACCTGGGTTGCCCATATACGGAATTGGGTCGCGCGTGAAGAATTGACCCGATAGCCAACTGAAATGATAGCATCAAGATTATAAAAATTCATGTTATATGATTTTCCATCATTAGCAGTTATTCGAAATTTTCGAATAACTGAATCCTCAGATAATTCAGCACTTTTGAAGATTTCTTTAAGATGGTAGTTAATAGTATTTGTTTCAACACAAAACAATTCTCCCATTCTTTTTTGAGTAAGCCAAATAGTATCATTTTGTAAAAATACTTCTACTTTAATATTACCTTCTGCTGAACTATATAATATAAACTCAGATTGCTTTAATTCTTTGGACATTCTTATGCTCCATGAGTTTATTTTTTAACAGAATATTATTTTTGAATACTTGATACAACCTTTATTCAAAGTCAGGTGCAGCTTTCTTCAAAATCTCTCCATTCTCTACCATAAGGGTTTGAAATTTATAAATAATAGGGCGGATTATTCCCCATTTAAAGCAGCAACCATACAATTTTGGTCTTCATGAGCAAACTCATTGCTTCTAAAATAAAACCAATCCTTTGAAGTTTCATTATGAGGGCATACCCAAATATAACCGAGCCCTTCAATTTCAGGCATATGCCTTGAATCTGATAAGCTCATAAAGCAGTCTCCAGCTATTTCGGTAATAAGTCCCATGTGCCCACCTGCTGCATTTTTATGTCTTGAAACAAAAATGTCACCTGATGACACATTGGTTTGCAGCTCACCGTCGCAAATAGGATTCAGTACTTCTAGGACCGAGAGACAGAAAGGGTCGTTTGTACACATGGACTCAGGGTAATCCGAAGAACAAGTGGCAGGATATGCAATATGCATGAAATAAGTGGTAAACTGATGAGAGGCGTTTGCCCATTGGCTGAGAATAGAAGAGCAGTCTTGAGATGCATAAACCTTATCCGCATATCTTAGATCGCTTCTTGAACCACCCAATTGATACCCTAAGTTGGGAACTAATAATTCACCTTGCTCAGGGCTATACTCATCTTTATAAAAATAGAACCATGAAGCAAGCCGTGGATCAATCTCAGTGATGTTGAAACCATGAGGCAAAGCAGTAGTTTGAATCACAGGGCTGGTTGATATATTGTAAATATCATCCTCTACTAAAGTTGGCACATCATTTATATTGGTTATCGCTTTCAAAGCTCTCAATATAGCTAGACTGGCAGTTTGAATAAAGTTTGGCTGAGATGTTCCTTTTATATCACCAAACGCACCTCCACCAAGCATCACTGGGATATCAGGATCCATTTTGAAGGTCTCATTTAATGGCTTTAGAGATATGTCTGTAAAGCGGTTGTGCGTCATGTTTAGAGCACCTTCAAATGTTATAGCATTTTTATTTGTTGAAAGCGGGAGTATTGAATTAAACTCATAGTGCTCAGAAATATAAGCCATCAAGCCCTTTTGCAAAGTTATATCATCATTAATTATAGATTCTGTTGCGATACGCAACTCATCTATATTTGCAGCTGTATAATTAGCCTTAAGAACCTGCATTACCACTAGCTCATTGAGCTTAGGTATCTGATGCCCGAATGTCTCTAGCCTTCTTGCGGTCTCTTGTGTTTTTGCAGTAGCAGCTAACCTATGCATAAATCCTCTGTATGGAAATAAATTTTTGAGGAATTGTAACATTTTTAATGGCTTATGTCTATTTCTTCTATCTGTGAAGTTCGCAAGTAATGCCTTTGCATCAAACAAATAATTCGCTATTATCCGTTAATAAGATCAAATAGTGGTTTAATTATGCCTGTTATCTGTACCTGGAATGTGAACTCAATTAAAGCCCGGCTTGGGCATCTTGAAAAGGTCGTGAATGAGACTAAGCCAGATGTGGTTTTGCTCCAGGAATTAAAGTGCGTGGCCGATCAGTTTCCTTATGAAGCTATAGAAAATATGGGCTATAACATAGCAGTTTCCGCACAGAAATCTTATAATGGAGTGGCAATTCTCAGCAAATCTCCTATCGAAGATGTCAGGAAGGTTTTGCCAGGGGATAGAGAAGATGAGCAAGCAAGATATATTGAAGGCTTTACCAATATCGATGGGTATGGGCTTAGGGTAGCGTCAGTCTATGTGCCTAACGGTCAGGAAGTAGGCAGCGATAAATTCACCTATAAACTGAGTTTTTTTAAACGCTTGCATGGCCATATCAAAGACTTGCTTAGCTATAATGAAGCCATGGTTCTTGGGGGGGACTATAACGTAGCCCCGGAAGAGATCGATGTATATAACCCTAAAAGCCTTGATGGTACTGTATGCTTCCATCCTGAGGAGCGTAAATGGATCCGCACTATAGTAAACTCAGGTGTTTATGATGCTTATAGGTTGATGCACCCGAATAAGCAGGAGTTTAGCTGGTGGGATTACCGCACTTCCGGCTGGCAGAATAATCGCGGCATGCGAATAGACCATCTCCTTATCTCTCCGGAATCTGCTGACAAATTGAAAAATGTTTGGATTGATAATAAATCGCGCGGCTGGGAAAAAGCATCTGACCACGCGCCGGTCTTTCTCTCGCTGGAGTAAAGTGTTGTTTATAATCCTGTGATATTATATAGTATTCTCATTAGTAAGTATGAAATCATAAGGTCATGTCGCTCGAAGCAAAACTAGATAAGATAATCTCGCGTTATGAGGTGCTCGGTCAAAAGATGATGGATCCTTCTTCTATGCCTTCGCAGGAATATGTAAAAGTATCCAAGGAACGTTCTGACCTAGAAGAAATAGTCGAGCTTGCACACGCGTATAAGCATACAAATAATAACCTTCAAGAATCCAAGCAACTTTTAAAAGACCCGGCATTGGATGCGGAATTTAAAGAAGTAGTTGAACAGGAAATTGTCTCGGCTACCAAAACACTTGCTGAGCTTGATGCCAAAATTAAAATTGAGCTCTTGCCTAAGGATGAGGCGGATCGTAAAAACGCCATTCTGGAAGTGCGCGCTGGTACCGGTGGTGAAGAAGCGGCCCTGTTTGCGGCGGTTCTTTTTCGGATGTACCAGAGGTATGCAGAAGCGCATGGCTGGAAATTTGAAGTGCTATCGATTTCCGCAACCGGGCTGGATGGAGTTAAGGAAGCAACTGCGGTGATTTCAGGTAAAGATGTGTTTGCTAGGCTCAAATTTGAATCGGGAGTGCATAGGGTTCAACGCGTTCCTGAAACTGAGTCAAGCGGTCGTATCCATACTTCGGCGGCAACGGTTGCTGTGCTGCCAGAGGTTGAGGATATCGATATCCAAATCAATGATTCCGATATCCGTATAGATGTATTTCGCGCGAGTGGAGCAGGTGGACAACACGTTAATACGACAGATAGTGCTGTGCGCATCACCCATATACCTACGGGGATTGTTGTTTCACAGCAGGATGAAAAATCCCAACATAAAAATAAAGCCAAAGCGCTTAAGATCCTGCGCTCTCGCGTCTATGAGGCCGAACGCATAAAGCGTGAGACTGAACTTTCGCAAATGCGTAAAGGGCAGGTGGGAAGCGGAGATCGTTCAGAGCGCATCAGAACTTATAACTATCCCCAAAGTCGGATTACTGATCACCGCATCAACATGACGCTGTACAATCTCACCGGTATTATTAGCGAAGGCAAGCTTGATGAATTCATCGATGCGCTCCACGAGCAGGATCAGGCTAACAAACTCGCCATGCATACTAGCGAGGACTAATCTTCTTACATACCAGAGCACGCTTATGGCCGGCTAAATCCTTAGCGATTTCAACTACTTCGATATTATTAGCACTGAAAATATTAGTTACATCATCAGCCTGCTTCGCCCCCACTTCAAAGATAGCTAATGAGTTGCTATGCATAAAATTACCTAAGCCTGCGGCGATCTGCGCATAAGCAGCCAATCCGTTGTTCTCGGCAAACAAGGCAATATGGGGCTCGTAATTAACCACTTCCGCAGCAAGGGTTTCATCAACTCCAATATAAGGGGGATTGCTCACAATGAGATCAAAAGTTCGTGCAGGTAGGCCATCAAACCAGCTTCCCTGCAGCAGCTCTAAACGTGAAGATACCTGATGGCGCTCAGCATTTTCTTTGGCCAGTGCTAACGCCAGAGAACTGATATCAACTGCGATTGCCGTAGCCTGCTTGAACTCCTTAAGCAAGCTTATAGCAATGCACCCTGAGCCCGTACCTAGATCTAGTATGCTTATGTGAGCTTCCTTGTCAGGGAGGCACTTACAGCTGAGTTCTATTATTAGCTCGGTTTCCGGTCTGGGAATAAGCACTGAGCTATTAACTTTGAAGTCCAAGCCCCAGAATTCTTTTTCGCCTAATATCTGCGCAATCGGCTCAAGCTGTTCCCGCCTTCTTATATAATCATCAAATTTGTCACGCGTGTTTAGAGTGATTATCGGTGAGGTTGTGAAGAGCTTGAATCGCTCAATGCCCAGCGCATGAGCTAATAATAGCTCGGCGTCAAGTGCGGCGGTTGCAATGTTCCGAGCTTCCAATCGATCAGTCGCTGTTTTTAATAATTCTCTAATTGTAGCCCTTCATTGCTATTAATCTACTTAATCTAGGAGATTTTTTGTTATTTCACTAGCATCAATCACAACTTAGTCCTTGCCAATGGTGAAAAAATTGAGTAAACATTACCCATACCATTTTTCGCCGCCGTAGCACAGTGGTAGTGCACTTCATTGGTAATGAAGAGGTCGTAAGTTCGATTCTTACCGGCGGCACCATCCGTCTTCGCTAATTTTGCTGAAGGCAAAATTTAGCTACGACGAGATTTATCTTGGCGTAGCGTGCGAAACGTGCCTCGCCGAAGCCTTGGCATAGGCGGGCTGACGCCAGTTTATGCTCTCACATTAGGCTTTTAGTCTATTATTTTCATGTTTACGAAGCCTTGGCGAAGGCGGACTGGTTAAGCTTCTAGGTGGCTTACAAAAGTCAAGACAACCGAAACGATTAGGCGAAGGAGTGTCGCCCGAAGCTTTAGCGGAAGGGAATGCAAGTTTATTCTAAGCCATGCTCAGGGCTACAGCCTCAGCTACCTTTATCCCATCCACTCCCGCTGACAAAATGCCACCTGCATAACCTGCACCTTCGCCTGCAGGGAATAAGCCTTTGGTGTTAATGCTCTGGAAGCTCTCATCGCGCTTGATGCGAATTGGAGAGGAGGTGCGGGTTTCTACGCCAGTGAGCACAGCATCATTCATATCAAAGCCTGGTATTTGGCGGCCGAATGCAGTAAGGGCTTCGCGGATGGCGGCGATGACGTAATCTGGAAGGCAGGTTGAGAGGTCGGTTGGCGTTACGCCTGGCTTATATGAGGGAGTGACGCTTCCTAAGTGGGTAGATGGCACCCCTGCAATAAAATCACCCACAGTTTGGGCAGGTGCGGCATAAGTGCTGCCACCAGCTATAAAAGCAGCGGACTCCCACTTGCGCTGGAACTCAACGCCAGCAAGCGACCCTCCAGGGTAATCCTCAGGCGTGATGCCTACAACAATACCAGCGTTGGCATTGCGTTCGGCTCGAGAATACTGGCTCATGCCATTGGTAACCACGCGCCCTTCTTCTGATGTGGCAGCAACCACCGTGCCACCAGGACACATGCAGAAGCTGTAGACATCACGTCCATTTGTGGCATGATGCACCAATCTGTAATCTGCAGCGCCAAGGATAGGATTGCCAGAATTCTTGCCAAAGCGGGCCATATCTATTAGCGATTGCGGATGTTCTATGCGCAAGCCCAAGGAAAAAGGTTTGGCTTCAATATAGACACCTAAGTCTGCAAGTAGCTTAAAAGTATCGCGCGAGCTATGGCCGATCGCGAGCACCACATGGTCGGTTTCGATATGCTCTCCACCTGCCAGCATAACCCCGCGCACTTGTCTTGTACCATCGCTGGCTGTGCTAATATCGATATCCGTTACTCGGCTTTGGAAGCGATATTCGCCCCCGAGCGATTCAATAGTCCTACGCATATTCTCTACCATTTTTACCAGCCGAAACGTGCCGATATGAGGCTTGGCTTCGGTTAATATATCTGGCGGAGCCTCTGCTTTCACAAATTCGGTTAAAACCTTGCGGCCAAGATAGCGTGGGTCTTTGATCTGACTGTAGAGCTTGCCATCGGAAAACGTGCCTGCGCCGCCTTCCCCATATTGTACGTTGGACTCGGGGTTAAGAACTGATCTACGCCATAGCCCCCAGGTATCTTTAGTGCGCTCACGCACCACTTTGCCACGCTCAAGTATTATGGGTCTGAATCCCATTTGTGCCAGAAGCAAAGCGGCAAACAGCCCACAAGGCCCAGCGCCAATCACTATTGGTCGAGTGCTCAGAGTTTTTGGCGCCTTTGCTACGAAGCGGTAATCCGTATCCGGCATCGGCTGAACCCGAGCATCATTAGAGAGGCGTTTAAGCACTTCAGCCTCATTCTTTACCTCTACATCAAGAGTGTAGATGAGTGAAATGGATGATTTCTTGCGCGCATCATTTGCACGCCTATATACCGCGCATGAGATAAGCTCATGGGGCGCAATCTTAAGCCGAGCAATAGCTGCCTCAGCAATGGCTTCTTGAGGGTGATCTAGCGGGAGTTTAATTTCAGTAAGGCGGAGCATGGGATTCTATTAAATAGGTAAGTTTGTACAGTATACAATTTCCAAAAAATGTCCACTAAGCAACCAGGTTTTTATTCAAATCACTGTATTGCTTATAAATCATGTAGTTAGATAAAAACTCAATTATAATTTATTTAAAAATCCCGTTTTTTACGCAAATTCGCGTTGCTCATATTGTATAAATGTGTATATTTTTGTCACAGGTTTAACTTTTTATTGGTTTCATTATTATGAAAAAAATTCTTATTTCAGCTGCAGCAATTGCATTACTTGCAACAACTGCAAGCGCTAAAGCAGCAGGAGACGCTGCTTATGTTAAAGGAAGTCTTGGTTATGGCGTCGGCCAAAAATTCAATTATAAGACTGATCTAGTATCCCCGAAGAAGGGTAAAGGTCTTGTTGGAAACGTTGGTGCAGGTATGGCCTTCGCTAATGGTTTGAGATCTGATGCTGAATTCTATTTTGATGATGGTATAGATTCAAAAATTAAAAATAGAGCTGTTGGTGGTAATAACTCTAAATTCAAAGTAAAAACCATGGGTTTATTTGTGAATGGTTATTTTGACATTAAAAATAGCAGTGCATTTACCCCATACGTTATGGCTGGTTTAGGTTGGGCTCATAACAATACTTCTTTTAAGTCAAATGGAGTGAATCTTATTAAAAATAAGAAAACAAATTCCCTTGCATATCAGGCTGGTGTAGGCGTAAGCTATGCAGTTTCTAAAAATGTTGCTTTGGATGTTGGATATAGATATATCGATAAGAACATCAAAATCCGTGAAATTGCTACAAACAAAAGTCATAGAGTACAAGGCATTCATGCTGGTTTAGTTGGTGTTAGAGTTAGCTTCTAATTCAACTTGCTATGAAGATTTGAAAAGGTGCCTTAGGGCACCTTTTTTTATTGGCAGCTACCTTGGCTTTGCATATTTTTAATTTCATACTTGCCTCAAAATGATTTTATGTATAGTTTTTCAATTATATTAAGTTTCAAATGGGTCGCAAAAAATGAAGAAAATTATTATCGGTGCAGGAATCATAGCTCTATTAGCATCTACAGCTAGTGCTTCTGAAATGGCAGGTCCCTATGGAAAACTGCTTTTTGGATATGGCCATGCAGATAATTATAAATTAACCTGGGTAACAGCTGCTGGAAAAGACCATAAGAAAGCTCGTGGACGCGGGTTTTTAGGTGCAGTTGCATTTGGCTATGCTTTTGCTGACACCAACTGGCGCGCTGACCTTGAGTATTTTGCAGACGATGGGCTAAAAGGGCATAAAGGGCTTTTTGATATCCAGCAACGGGTAAAGGTCAAAAGCTCAATTGGGTTTGTAAATGCCTATTATGATTTCATCAATAAAGGAAAGATGACGCCTTTTGTTATTGCCGGTTTGGGGTGGGGACACACCAAGACTGAATTCAATAACGATTATGGTAAAGCTACAGCAACTAAAAGTAATTTTGGCTTACAGCTTGGCTTAGGGATAGCCTATGAAGTTATGAAGAATGCTGCATTTGAGGTGGGATACCGTTTCATATATCAGGGCAATAAGAAGTTGCACTTCGCCCAAACCTTGCCTACAGTCCCTGGTGGATCGATTGACTGGAAAATCAAGAAGCAATCTGGCGAAATCCATACAGCGCTTATGGGTTTTAGAGTCTTCTTCTAAATTGCTCGCCTTACTAAATATAAGTTTCCAATATGCTTTCCATATGCGTTGGGGTTATCCCTAGTGTTGTTAGCCCATTTTTGCCAAACACAATGTTGTCATATTTTAGCAACTCTATTTGATCTCTGGTCATAATGGGGTTGGGCATAAGCTCCAGGAAGAAAGCCTTAATTTTAGCTAAGAACATAGGTATGGGAAGCAACAATCTTCTTCTGTGACCGACTTTAAGTATGATCTCTATGATCTCTTTAAAGGTATAAACAGTAGGGCCACCCAACTCAAGGGTTTTGCTGCAAACCAAATTTGGATCCTCCTGCAAACATTGTACTACAGCTTTTGCAACATCGCCCACAAAAACTGGTTGGAATTTAGTGCGTCCTGATCCTATCAGCGGAAGTGCGGGGGAGATTTTTGCCATCCAATTAAATAAATTGGTAAAGTTATCCTCGGCGCCAAAAATAACCGAGGGGCGCAAAATAGTTGCCTTATTGAAATGCTGCAAAATAGCTTTCTCGCCGGCTAGCTTGGTTTTTGCATATTGTGAATTTTGGCATGAGCGCTCAACGCCTAATGCTGATACATGAACCAGGCGCTTAACTTGATTGCTCTGGCAAAGTTTTGCTATATTATCTGCCGCCGTCACATGCATATTATGAAAGTTATGTTTTCCTTTGCTGTAAAGAATCCCCACAAGGTTGATAACGGCATCCGAACCTTTGATAGCTTTCTCAAGTTGACTGATTTTAGCAACGTCGGCTTTGACAAACCCAATCTGGCCTACAGCTCCGCATACCCGCAGCGCTGAGGCTTTATCAGGATCTCGTGAAACCAGTTTAATCGTAACTCCAGTTTTTGCTAACTCTCTCACAACATAGTGGCCTAGGAAACCAGAGCCACCAATAACAGTAACCACAGTTCCACGTTTCAATTTAAAAAATTCTGTTTTCATCTTTACCTATATGCTTCGCTAATGATATATTTAGGTTACTATAACCTAGAGACCAAGGAGAAGCAAAATGTTAAATCCAATGAAAAGTACTGAAAAAACCCCATTTGAACTACCAGCTTTGCCTTATGATAAGAAGGCGCTTGAGCCGCATATCACTGAAAAAACCCTGAATTTTCACCATGGTAAACACCACCAGGCTTACGTTAATAATTTAAATAACCTGATAAAGGGTAGCGAACTTGAAACTAAAACCCTGGAAGAAATTATCCTGGCGACTGTAAATGACAATGCTAAAGTGGGGATCTTTAACAATGCTGCGCAAATTTGGAACCACACCTTTTTCTGGCACTGCATGAAGCCACAGGGTGGTGGAAAACCCACAGGAAAGCTTGCTGCTCAAATCGACAAAGATTTCGGCTCTTTTGACAATTTTGCTGAGCAATTCAAACAGGCAAGTGTCACTCAATTTGGCAGCGGTTGGGCATGGTTAGTATGGGATAAAGATAAACTAAAGGTGACTAAAACACCCAATGCTGACTTGCCAATGGCGCATGGACACAGAGCTTTACTGACAGTTGATGTCTGGGAACATGCTTATTATCTTGATTATCAAAACCGACGCCCTGATTATGTCGCAATTTTTCTAGAGCATTTGGTGAATTGGAGCTTTGCAGAAAATAACTTCAATCTTTAACTTATTAGGACATGTAGTCCTGGAGTATAATATGAATAAAAAAAATCATTATATCCTGATTGGCATATATCTTTTTATGGCACTGGTAGCTGGGAATGCTTATGGTAAAGATTCTGACGAACTCACAAATCCGATGAAGAGTTCTGAGAAAGCCCCATTTACCTTGCCGGCTTTGCCTTATGATGCCAAGGCGTTGGAGCCTAATATATCTGAGAAAACCTTGAACTTGCATCATGATAAGCACCAGCAGGCCTATGTTACTAAACTAAATGAACTTGTTAAAGGTACTGAGCTCGAGTCTAAAACCCTGGAAGAAATCATCATGGCAACGGCTAAAGATGAAAGCAAGCAGGGGATCTTTAACAACGCCGCGCAATTCTGGAACCATACTTTTTATTGGAATTCCATGAAATCAGGTGGAGGCGGCAAGCCATTAGGCAAGCTGGCAGCGCAGATCGATAAAGATTTTGGGTCATACGATAAATTTAAAGAACAGTTTAAGCAAACTGGTGTTACTCAGTTTGGCAGTGGCTGGGCATGGTTGGTTTTGGATAAAGATAAATTAAAAATTATTAAAACTTCAAATGCTGATCTACCTATGGTGCATGGCCAAAGAGCTCTGCTTGTTATTGATGTATGGGAACATGCATATTATTTGGACTATCAAAATCGTCGTCCAGATTATATTACAATTTTCCTTGACCAATTGGTAAATTGGAGCTTTGCTGAGAGTAACTTCAATATGAAACTTTTTTGAAGAAAGCTTTTGGTGAGAATCAAGTATGGGTCTTGGAGATAGCGTCAAGAAAATAAAAGATAAACTAGCATTCAACCAGTCAAAGGATGTGCTTAACACAACTAAAAACTGGTATAATGACCGTTATGAATCTATGCAAGTGCAACGAAATGCTTTTGTGCTGCTTGCCTGTGTTTTTAGTTTTTCTATATGCGCACTAATGCTGGGGATATGGTATTACACTAGTAAAACTTCTATTGAACCATTCGTTATTGAAATTGAGCCCAAGTCTGGAGTGACTACAGTAGTATATCCACTGGAAAGCAAGGCTCTCAGTGAAGATGAGGCCATTCGGAGATATTTTGTCTGGAAATATGTCAAGCTCAGGGAGGAGTTTTTCTCCGGAACATTTGATCTTGTGTTCCCACAAGTTGCACTGTATTCGAATGAAAATACCTATGGCATATTTTATAGAATGAATAATAAAAACAATAAACAGAGCCCAATAAATACATTCGGATTGAGTGGAACTAGACAGATTGAAATGAAATCTTTTACGTTTCTTAAACCGCAGGTTGCACAGGTTAGGTTTAAGGTTGTCGTTCAAGGAGTTCCAATAGCTGCCACAGATAAAATCGCAACTATTGATTTTGTTTTTGACAATCAGAAGCTTAGTGATGAACAGAGATTTCTCAATCCCTTAGGATTTATTGTCAATAACTACACTGTTGAAGAGGAGTATAATAAATAAGAATATGAGATTCCAAGCATTTATAACTGCCACCGTTATTTGTTTCATGAGCCTGAATTATGCATGTGCTCAACCAAATAGACCAGTTGCTATAGACAGTCGTATTAAAACTTTTATTTATAGTGAAAATGAAATTTTCCGTATTGTAATTAATTATGGTTATCAGACTAGTGTTGAATTCGCTGAAGGGGAAGAAATCCAAACCATTTCCGTAGGAAATAACTTCGCCTGGCAGTTAACTCCAGTTGGTAGGAGATTGTTTATTAAGCCACTGGAAGAGAATATACTGACAAACATGACCATATTAACAAATAAAAGGGTCTATCAATTTGAAGTGCAATCTAAATCTCAATCATACACAGTTGATGAAGAACTGGCTTATGTGATTCGCTTTTTCTATAATGATGAGGATTTAGACAACAAGAAACCTGAAGTTGTTGCGCATGAAGTAGAACCTATACCGGTCATAAAACCATTTAACTTTAATTACACTCTTTCAGGACCTGATTGCATTGCTCCTGTAAAAGTTTTTGATGATGGCATAAATACTTTCTTTAAATTTGATAGCAAGTTGCAGCATGTTCCAAAAATCCTTGTGAGAACTGAAACCTGTTACAAAGAGCTAAAGCTGAAGAGGCGTGCTGATTATATAGTAGTTAATACCGTTGCTTGTGAATTTAAAATTGAAAGCGGTAAAGACACTGTATATGTATTCAATGAGAGCCAGAAGTAAGGAGCCTTAAATGATGGATAACGAGAAAAATAAAGAAACTGAGGTGACCCCTGAAGTTGTCGCGCCCGAAGAGGAGAAATCATATCTTGGCTATAGCACAGAGGCAGATGAAGTTGAGGAGGGGGTAAAAGGTCAGGGTCCTAAGCAGAAATCTGTAGGGCAGTCAGTGTCTGATGCCAGGGTAAAAGCCCAAAAGCTCTTTGAAACAAAATTTTCTCAAGTGGCTAGCAATCCTAATTCAAGAAAGTTCATCATTGCTGGCTTCATAGTTGCGCTTGGAGGGTTAAGTTATTTTGTTTTTAATTCAACTAAGCCTCCTGAAGTAGTGCAACAGGAAGCCAAGGAAAAGCAGCAACAAATAGTTGAATCCAAGAAGGAAGAATTAATTAAGACAGCAGCTCCTCCTCCAGTAGTTCCTACTGTTGAATCTGTAAAGCCGGCTGCACCGGTGAAACTTCCGGAGCCTCCGCCAATTGTGAATCCACAACCGCCGGAACCCCCTCCTCCGCCGGTTCCAGCTACGCCTAATTCTCCAACTTTTCCTGCTTACCCATCAGGCGGTGGCTCTGCTCCAACAACAATTCCTGCTCCTGGTGAAGTAGCTTCAACTGAGAATCCTGGTATATTTCAAGGTGGTGCGGATAGTGAAGAGAAAAGAAAGCAGCTTGAAATGAGACGTAAAGCATCAATTATGGTGCTTGGCAGCGGCCAGGGTGCTGGTGGTGGCGGTCAAGGTGGCGGTCAGGGCGGCGGCCAACAAGGTGGTCAGGCTGGCGGTGCTGGTGCTGGCGGTGCAGAAGGCAAAGCTGCGGCTGGTAAAGAAACAGATAAAACTAAGGAAGCCCAGAAAAAGGGTGAGTACCTTGGGTTTGGGAATGGTGCACTCGAAAATGTAAATACACGTACCTCACAAGCTACTTCAGTTTCCGCGACATTTATGGGTAATCTTGATTGCCTAATCGCACAGGGTAAGATGATTGATGCGGTACTTGAAACAGCAATCAATACTGATATTCCAGGCATGCTGAGAGCTATAGTCAGCCGTGATGTTTATGCTGAAAGCGGCAAGAATATTCTGGTTCCTAAAGGCTCCCGTTTAATTGGTACGTATAGTGCTACCAGTTCCAGCGGCGGTGGCGGCGGCGGTGGCGGTGGAGGAGCTAGTTCAGGTGGCGGAGGCAGTGGTGGAAGCTCTGCTCCTCAAGCTACAAGAGTTGCCGTGATCTGGCAGAGACTTATTCGTCCAGATGGTGTAGACATGGCGCTTAACTCTCCGGGTACTGATGACTTGGGTAGAGCTGGTGTTCCTGGATATGTAGATAACAAATTTTGGTTACAGATGGGTAGTGCTTTCTTAACCTCATATCTCATTCCAACTCTCGCAGTAAAATTTACAAGTCTTAAAAACCAAGGAGTATCTACAACGAACAGCGCAAGTACAGCGGGTGTCACCCAGACTACAACAACTGGTACCGTAGGTTCTCAACAGCTTCAGGACAGCTTGAACAAGTTTAGAGATCTTTCGACGCAAATCGTGCAAAATACCTTTAATACTAACCCTACAATTACAATCGATCAGGGAACCACAATTAAGGTCTTTGTTAATCAAGACATTATTTTCCCTCCTCAATTTGTCAATAATGGATTGAAGGTATTGAGATAGTATGAGCAGTTTAACAGCACTAGAAACTTATTTAGAGCCTTTGAAAAAGCTGTTTGCTGAAGAAGGGGTCAATGAAATTTCTATCAATCGCCCATTTGAAGCCTGGGTAGAAAAAAAGGGTGACATCAGATATGAGAGCATCCCGGAAATTGACCTTGATCATTTAAAGGGTTTGGCTGTGCTGGTTGCGCAATCTACTGAGCAAAGAATAAGCGAGGAGAATCCGCTGCTTTCGGCTACTTTGCCTACAGGTTTTCGTATACAGATAGTAATACCACCTGCCTGTGAATCCGGGACTGTTGGTATTTCCATACGTAAGCCTTCAGCGATGAAATTGCTGTTAGAAGATTATGAAAAAATGGGGGCCTTTGATGCTACTGCAGTAGAGGCGCTTTTTGATGTGAATGCGGAAAAGCTAAATAAGCTTTTAGAAGAAAAAAAGATTAAAGAATTTTTAAACACAGCTGTGATTTGCAAGCAAAACATTATAATAAGCGGTGGTACATCAACAGGTAAGACCACGTTTACTAACGCGATGTTAAGAGCAATACCAGCCGACGAGCGTATAATCACAGTTGAAGATGCTCGGGAAATAGAATTAAGCAACCATCCGAACCGGCTGCATCTCCTCGCTTCAAAAGGAGGGCAGGGACGTGCGAAAGTAACGGCACAGGAATTGATTGAAGCCTGTCTTCGTCTGCGACCAGATCGTATTATTGTTGGTGAGTTGCGCGGTGCTGAAGCATTTAGCTTTTTGCGTGCTATTAATACTGGTCACCCTGGATCGATATCCACTCTGCATGCTGACACACCAACCATGGCTATTGAGCAGCTTAAGCTGATGGTGATGCAAGCGGGATTAGGAATGCCACCGGCCGAAATTAAAGAATACATTTTGAATGTTGTGGATATTGTAGTACAACTCAAGAGAGGTGAGAAAGGTAGAAGATATGTGTCTGAAGTGTATTATAGAGCAGCAAAGAAAAAATAGGTAGTTATGGGTGAAGGTTTTGTAAACAATTTTAGAAACTTAATTATAGGCCTTATTGGACTGTTTTTTGTCATACTTTTATCAGTTCACATCTCAAGTGTTTTATCCTTCGGTCTAATAGCGGGGGTTGACAAACTTTCCTATAGCTTTGCTATTTCAATTCTACCTGAACAGAACTTTTATGCGTATTATGCCTATTGGTATCAGTACAGAACAGCTCTTACGTATAGTATGAACAACTATTTTATTGTAAGGTTGCTTTGCGGTACGTTTATTCCTTTGTTTTTCTTTAGCTGGTTGCTCTGGTACTACCGCCACGATATCTATGAAAGAAGACCGTATAAGAGAGAGGAGTCATTGCATGGTGATGCAAGGTGGGCTTCTGAAAGCGACATTAAAGGAGCAGGACTCAGATCGAGAAATGGAATGCTCTTAGGTGTGGACAAAAAAGGTTACCTCATTGCGTCTGGGTATCAGCACGCGCTTCTTTTTGCTCCTACAGGTTCAGGTAAAGGTGTGGGGTTTGTTATACCAAATCTGCTTTTCTATGATGAATCGGTTATTTGTAATGATATTAAGCTGGAAAACTATGAGCTTACCAGTGGCTGGCGTAAGAAAATGGGGCAGGAAGTCTATGTATGGAATCCGGCAGATCCCGATGGTTATACTCATTGTTATAACCCTATTGATTGGGTTAGTGAGAAGCCGGGGCAGATGGTGGATGACGTGCAGAAGATTGCTAACCTGATTATGCCGGAAAAGGAATTCTGGAATAATGAAGCGCGCTCTTTATTTTTGGGGGTTGTGCTGTATCTACTGGCTGTACCAGAGAAAATCAAGTCATTTGGTGAAGTTGTCCGTACTATGCGTAGTGACGATGTGGTCTATAACCTGGCGGTAGTGCTAGACACTATTGGTAATGATATTCACCCAGTTGCTTACATGAATATAGCCGCATTTCTGCAAAAAGCAGATAAGGAAAGAAGTGGTGTGATTTCAACTATGAACTCAAACCTGGAACTGTGGGCAAACCCGCTGATTGATACGGCGACCGGCAGCAGTGACTTTAATATTATGACTATGAAGAAAAAGCTCACCACCGTTTATGTTGGTGTAACACCGGACAACTTAAAGCGCTTGCAGCCTTTACTTCAGGTTTTCTATCAACAAGCCACCGAGTTCCTTTGCCGTAAAATACCTGGGAAAGATGAGCCTTATGGTGTGATGTTTATAATGGATGAGTTTCCAACTCTTGGTAAGATGGAACAATTCATGAATGGTATTGCTTTCTTCCGCGGATACCATTGCCGACTATTCCTCATTATTCAAGATACTGAGCAGCTAAAAGGAATTTATGAAGAAGCGGGAATGAACTCTTTCCTTTCCAATTCGACTTACCGTATTACCTTTGCTGCGAACAACGTTGAGACTGCGAACCTGATATCACAGCTTTGTGGTAACAAGACTGTTGATCAGGCGTCTTTAAATAAGCCTAAGTTCCTTGACTTTAATCCAGCATCGCGTTCTGTAAACGTTTCTAAAGCTCAAAGAGCGCTATTATTACCGCAAGAGGTGATTGGGTTGCCGCGTGATGAACAGATACTGCTGATTGAATCCAAGCCTCCTATTAAGTCATTGAAAATTAAGTACTTTCAAGACCCAATGTTCACCAAGCGATTGCTTTCTCCTATTGCTGTGCCACAGCAGGAGCCATATGATCCTCGGAAAGCTAAGGAAGCCATGGCTAGTAAAAAGCCTAAGAAAGAAGAGATTGAAGGTGAACCAGCTGCAGCTTAAGTATTCTGTGTAGGTGTGTCTATTTCTTGCCAGCGGTTCCAGGCATCCTCAAGCTCACTCTTGGCTATGGTTAAGCGCTGTGATTTCTCCGCAAAAAGTTCTGGCGAATTCTGATATAAATCTGGATCAAAAAGTTCCTGCTCGAGGTTGGTAATCTCATCTTCAAGCTCGGTTATGAGTTTTGGCAGGCTTTCAAGTTCCCGTATCAGGTTATATGATAACTTTTTAGGCTTTTCTTTTTCAACGGGGGCTGAGCTATCTGTTTTCTTTTTGGCTTTTGGAGTAATTCGTGGCTTGGTTTCTTTAATGTAATCACTGTAGCCGCCTATATACTCTTCTATAACCCCATTGCCATTGAATACCAGGGTTTTTGTGACCAGGCGGTCAAGGAAGTCGCGGTCATGGCTTACTATTACCAGCGTGCCTGCATAATCGGAAAGCACCTCTTGAATCATATCTAGGGTATCCATATCGAGATCATTAGTAGGTTCATCAAGGATTAATAAAGATCCTGGATCAGCCAGAGCCTTAGCTAGCAACAGTCTGTTTGCCTGTCCCCCTGATAAAGTAGCTACTTTATCACGCGCCTGCTTAGCTTCAAAAAAGAAATTCTTCAGGTAAGAAACCACATGTATCAAACGATCTCCGACTTTTACATGGTCACCGCCACCCGGGCACAGAGTTTCCCATAGTGTATCTTCCGGATCAAGATAAGCACGCTTCTGATCGAAGTAGGTTATTGTGACAGTCTTCCCAATCTTCACTCTCCCGCTATCGGGTTCTTCATTTCCTATACAAATACGCAAAAAGCTGGTTTTGCCTGTGCCATTATTGCCAACAATGCCAATCTTATCACCGCGCATGATGCGCATAGACAAGTTGTCGATAATGATTTTATCACCATAGGACTTACATACCTGATCGAGCTCGATGACCAGTTTAGATGATAGGCCTGGTGTAAGTGGATCCAGGCGCAATTTAGTTTTGAGCTTGTTGGCAGCAGCCTGGTCCGATGCGAGTTTATCTCTTAACCGGTAAAGCTCAGCGAGTCGGCGTTGATTGCGCTTGCGGCGTGCCGTTACCCCTTGGTTTCTCCACACTTCCTCATCCGACAGCTTGCGCGCCAGCTTATCAAGCTCCCGTTGCTCCTGCTCAAGTATTTCAAAAGACCAGTTCTCAAATCCGTCATAGCCTTTGTTATTAACTCTCAGGTTGCCGCGATCCAGCCAAAAGGTTTTATTGGAGATGTTCTTCAGGAATGCCCGATCATGGCTTATGCAAATGATGGCGCCATTATATTGATTGAGGTAATCTTCCAGCCATTCAATGGTATGAATATCAAGATGGTTAGTGGGTTCGTCAAGCAGTAATAGGTCAGGCTGCTCGATCAGAGCTTTGGCGAGTCCTGCCCGTCTAAGCTGCCCGCCGGAGAGTTTATTAAGTATGTCATTACCATTGAGTTGCAATGGAGTTAAAACAATATCTGCTAGATACTGTTTATCTGCAGTTTGTTCCGCAGCACTTAAGCCTTCCATGACATAGTCTATAACTCTATGATCATCGGCAAAGGTAAATTGCTGGGCTAAATAGCCAACGCTTGTGCCGGGTTTGAGCCAGCGGTCACCACTATCCAATTCATAGTCACCGGTGATGATTTTTAAGATGGTGGATTTACCCTCGCCGTTCCTGCCGACCAGGCAGATTCTATCCTTATCATAAACATTAAGATCTAAGTTTTCAAAAAGCGGTTTTGCTCCAAAGGTTATGCTGGCTTCACGTATTGAAAGTATGGGGTAGGTCATGCATTTGCCGCACGCAATGAGTTGGGGAGTGATAAATTGCATACGGTATTAACAATACTACTCGCATTGAGTCCGGCTTCTTCATACATGGCTTCAGGAGTGTTATGCTCTATGAAGTAATCGGGCATAAATAGCGATCGGAATTTTAAGCCATTATCAAGTAAACCCTGGCTGGTCAGAAATTGTCCCACATGCGAGCCAAATCCACCTATCGCTCCTTCTTCCAATGTAATAATAAGCTCGTGGCTCAGGGCAAGCTCGCGAATGGCTGCCTCATCAATTGGCTTGGCAAAGCGCGCATCAAATATAGTGATATCAAAGCCTTTAGTTTGGAGGATTTTATCAGCAAGCATAACCTGCTGGAGTCTGGTGCCTAATGAAATTA
Organism: Alphaproteobacteria bacterium; assembly: GCA_013288625.1. Taxonomy (GTDB): domain Bacteria; phylum Pseudomonadota; class Alphaproteobacteria; order Rickettsiales; family Midichloriaceae; genus JABDBN01. Next base: position 58,778 of record JABDBN010000003.1, read on the forward strand.
TAGCAACAGAATGGCCTTTTTTAATGTATCTGCCTTTTCCTATCGGTAATGGCTCAGGGTTTTTTGGTAAGTCCACACCTACGCCTTCGCCTCTGGGGAAACGAATAGCGCTCGGTTTGTCGTTTATATGGTAACTGGTGGTTACCATGCGTACCAGATCAGCTTCATCTGCGGGAGCCATCACGATAAAGTTTGGCAAAGTGCAAAGATAGGTCAGGTCATATGATCCTGCATGGGTTGGCCCATCTCCACCCACAATGCCTGCGCGATCAAGTATGAACCTTACTGGCAAACACTGGATGGCAACATCGTGCACTACCTGATCATAAGCGCGTTGGAGGAATGTCGAATATATAGCGACAAAGGGGATAATGCCACCTGTAGAAAGTCCCGCCGCAAAAGTGACGGCGTGCTGTTCGGCAATGCAGACATCAAACATCCGCTCAGGGTAGGATTTTGCCAAAATATTCATCCCAGTGCCAGAAGGCATTGCGGCGGTAATACCTATAATTTTATCATCAAGGGCAGCAAGGCTGGTCAGGGCTTCGCCAAACACTTTCGTATAGGTCGGCTTGCTTGAGCTGGACTTTATCTGTATCCGGGTTGACGGGTCGAATTTGCTAACTGCATGATAGCTTTCAGTGCAAATATCCGGAGAATTAAAGCCATGTCCTTTTTCGGTTTTAATATGTATCAGTATCGGGCTTTCGATCTTGCTATCTTCCTTGAGGTTGCGCAATACCGGAACTAATTCGGTGATATCATGCCCATTCAGCGGACCTATATAATGGAATCCCAATTCTTCAAAAAAGTTGCCCCCAGTGATAAAATCCTTAGCGTACTGCTTGGCTTTTTTAGTGAAATGCTCAATGGGATCAGGCATATGATGCAGCATGTTTTTAGCCATATGCCGGAATTGTAAATATGGTTTGGAAGAAGTTAGCCGGTTTAAATACCTGTGCATAGCTCCTAAATTTGGTGCGATGGACATCTCGTTATCATTGAGGATAACTATCAGCCTGCTGCGCAAATGGCCGGCGCTATTCATCGCTTCATATGCCATGCCTGAGGTAAGTGCACCATCGCCGATCACGGCAACAACATTAAAATCATCTCCATTCATATCCCTAGCAACCGCCATGCCTAAAGCGGCAGAGATCGACGTAGAACAGTGCCCGGCACCAAAGGTATCATATTCACTTTCGGCGCGTTTAAGGAATCCGGAAAGGCCTCCGGGCTGCCCCATGGTATGCACCTGGTGCTTTCTTCCGGTTAGTATTTTATGCGGGAGTCCCTGGTGTCCAATGTCCCAGACCAATTGATCGTGTGGAGTTTTAAAGACGTGGTGCAGGGCAACTGTGAGTTCAATGACGCCAAGTGCAGCCCCCAGCTTGCCTCCGGTTTTAGCCAGCGCAGTTATGGTCGCATCGCGTAATTCGCAGGCCAGCTGTTGGAGCTGGGGAATGGTGAAGTCCCTGATATCTTCCGGTAAATTAATTTGATCCAGAAGGCGTTTTGGCTCATCATTTGCGGCTGTATTGGAATGCATATTAACCTGGCTTAATGCTGTGACGCCCATTAGTATAGCTTCACAATTCAGAATAATCAATATTTAAGCACCGGTTGATAGAACTAGAAGTTACCTTGCCACATCAAGATTTTGGTGCGCCTTAACTTTATCCAAAGCTCCCTTAAATTCAGGGTCATTAGCAAATACAGGGTTTTTAATTTCAGCTTTATTCAGGTATTTTTCTAGAATGTCTTCTCTAAGACTATTGTCAAAATTGCTTTCGAGGCTGTTTCCTTTTAGGAACTTATCAAGCAATATAGTATTTTTAGCTTCAAACAAGGCAGTGGCGCCATTTTTTAGGATATCACTTAGGGATACAAAATCTGGATTATCGGATTTGACTAAGTAATCCAAAGGCTTTTTGCCTCGTGCATCTAAAGCCTTTATATTAGCTCCACACAACACGAGCAGCACTATATCCTCAGGGCTGGCTTTCAAAGTAACCGCTTGATGCAAGATAGTTTGCTTATTGCTGCCAGCAAGATTTATATCTAGTTTGTCCGATGTTAACATGGTATTTAATATTTCTTTATAAGGTAATCGTTCTGCCTCTGAACCAGCACCCATGCCTATATAAGTATCATACATGACTTCTAAGAATGTCTGCCCTGCTTTGGTTTTTATATTTAAATCAGCACCAGCATCAATCATCTTCTTAACTGTATCATAGTCGCTTTCACGATGAAAAATCTCAAGCAAGCTTTCCCCATCAATCTTGGTGTTAGGATTCGCTCCTTTTTCCAATAGTTTCTTAACTATATTTAAGTCTCCCCAACTGTAGGCTATTTCAATCAGGTTTTTTCCATCGATTACAGTGTCTGGGTTCGCGCCTTTTTCCAGTAATAGCATAAATAGTTCTACACTTAGCTTGTTAAAAGCAAGCGCTATCATTGGCACTCCATCAGCGTTTTTGAAATTAGGATCCGCGCCGGCTTGTAGCAGTTCTATAGCGGCCTCTACTTCACCCATATTTATGGTTTTTTCTAATAACAAATTCAGTGCTATAGGTCGTAGCTCGTTTTCGTGTATAAAAGTTACTATCTTACCTTTTGCTAATTGCTCTACAGCATTAACGAGCAACATCGTCAATCTGTTTGCTTGTCGGCCGATTTTTGCAACCGCATTTTGAATAAGTGGCTGCACTGATTTAATATTTTTATTTGCGTCTATTACCTTTTTTAAGAGGTCAGATTTCGCTACTGGGTCGCATTTATTATCATTGGATATACAAATACAGATAGCATTAGTTATATTGCGATCTTTCTTCATAGCATTGATGAATATCTTTGGATGAAGCTTTTCAATCTCAAGGAGAATATCTGCTCGTTCCTTTTGAGCAGCATGTACAATAAGCTTTTTAACCATTTCATCGGTGTTCAAAAGCGCTGGTAATGCTTCCAGTTTATGGTGCTTCAAAAGGTATGCTATAGGGTCCTTCTTATATAAAGTAAGAGTATGCCTTGTTCGAGTACCGATGTTCTTTAAATCAGCGTATCTCTCTATGTTTATATATGGATCCGTACCAAACTCTATTAATCTATTGATGACAGCACTATTGCCTTTATTTAAAGCTTCAGCAAAAGGTGTATTATAGCCGGTTTTTGTTAAGCCGCGTTTAGATTCGCCAGTAAGATTTATATTTGCGCCAGCTTTTACTAATGCATCAATAATATCCGGATTAGTGCTTTGGGCAGCATAGAAAGCAGCAGTATGTCCCTTGTTATCAGTTAGATTTGGTGAAGCCCCATTTGCAAGAAGAGTTTGAACCAGAGCTAAATCTCCCTTGCCTGCAGCATCCATTAACATAGTGCTTTGGACAGCGTTATTGTATCGTTCGTTTACGTCTAGTTTATTGCTTATAAACATCATCATCATTTCTGGTGTGAGTGAACTTTCTTTTGTTGCTTTTGATAAGGCGTACTTCAGTTTCTCAGGGTTTGTGGATTTATCGATAGTAATATGTCTTCCAGTTGTCTTAAGTAAAACATCAGCTTGGCTTAATGTAGCAGCAGTCAAAAGTTCCACAATATGATTTGCACCCTTTTCAGTAGCCAGAGTAAGCGCATTTTTACCACTATTATTTGTATCTTTTAGGTGTCCTTTCATTTTTTTAGAGTGAAATGCAGCTTCAGCAACTTCCGGCATGTTATTAAGTATTGACAACATTAAAATGTTGTCGCTATTTCGATCTTCGACAGTGGGGCTGGCGCCATAGTTTATTAATGCTATAGCGGCATCACTATTTCTAGCAACAGCAGCTAATAATAATGCTTTATCAAGAATTGCCCCTTCTTTGATCAAATCATCTACTAACGTTTTGATTTTATTGGTTACGGCCCAAACTAAAATCTGGCTTAACTCATCGGGAGTAGCCTTACCCGAAGCCCTAATGAGTTCAATTATTTCCACTTGATTCTTTTTAAATGCGACTGACAAAGGTGTCACACCGTTATTATTAGCTATATGGAAATCAGCTCCAGCCACAAGCAATGCGTTTGCTACTTCTGGATGGTCTTGCTCTAGAGCCCAAAGTAATGCAGTAGCACCATTTTCTCCTTTATAATCTAGTCTTGCACCTTGAACTATTAGTTTTTTAACTCGTTCTAATTTTCCAAAGAAAGCTGCTTTGATGAATATTGTATCACCTCTAACATCTTGTCGGTTAATTCCATTTTTAGTAAGTCTTCCTGAGTCTACTAAGGCATCAATTAAGTCGCTATTTTTTGCTAATAATAAAGCCGTTTTCCTATCGTTGTCTGCGATATTAGGATCTGCACCTGCACGAATCAACTCAATTGCTATATCTATCTTGTCTTGCTTTATAGCCCAGACTAAAGCAGTACCACCATTCTGGCCTTTAATATCTAGATTTGCACCTAATTTAATCAGAGCTTTTGCTTGATTTAATCTCCCAAAGTAAGCTGCTTGAATCAAAGCTGTATCACCATGACTATATGTTTCATTTAACACATCATCCTTGATCTGTTCTTTGCCGATCTTGCCTGATTCAAGCCAATCAGCAAGGAGTTCATATTTCTTATTCTGAATTGCTAAATCAACTGCTGTTTTTTTATTCTCAATAGGAACAATAGGATTGACTCCAGCAGTGATTACTTTTTTTGCAATGTCATCATGGCCCTGTTTGATGGCCCAAACTAGAATCTGGTGTAAGTCACCTGGAGTAGCTTTCTCTGAGCCCATCATAAGAACAATTATCTCTTTATATCCTTTGTTTAATGCTAGAGATAAAGGCGTGTCACCCTTATCATTCGCTATATGGAAATCAGCTCCAGCATTGAGTAAGGCAACTGCCACGTCTACCATACCCTGATTTATAGCCCAAAATAAGGCCGTACCACCATTCTCCCCGCTAGCATCTAGATCTGCGCCTAATTTAATAAGGGCTCGTGTTTGCTCTAAATTTCCTGTGTAAGCTGCTGTGACCAAGGGTGTATCACCTGATTTAGTTTTTTTATTTATCGATGAAGCTTTGATCTGATCTTTGCTTATCTTGCCTGAATCAAGCAAAGCAACAAGAAGCTCATATCTTTTATGCCTAAGTGTTATATCAACTGCAGTTTCTTCATTCGTGCTAACGATATTAAAATCAACCCCAGCAGCAATTGATTTTGTTATAATATCGTCATGGTCAAACTTGAGTGCCCAAACTAAAATCTGGCCTAGTTCATCTTGAGTAGCCTTCCCCGAGTTCATAATTAGAACAATTATATCCTTATGGTTTCCTTTGAGTGCGACAGATAAAGGTGTCTCACCCGTATTATTAGCTATATGGTGATCAGCCCCAGCTGCAATTAGTACTTTTGCTATTTCCAGCTTATTCTGCTCTAGCGCCCATAATAATGCTGTACCACCGTGTTCCCCACGAATATTTAGATCTGCCCCGCGCGCTATTAAATCATTTACTTGAGCTATGTTTCCATCGTAAGCACCGAGAATTAAGCTTGTATCACCTTTGCCATATTGTTTATCCAGGTTTTCTCGTGCAAATAGTACCTGATTTTCTAGTTTGCTTAAGAGTGATCTTATTCCCTCTACCAGCGCATCACCGCTTTTCTTCTCTATTAATTTATTTACTTCATTTAAGTAGGGTTTGACTTCCTTCAACAAGCTGGTTCCTATTTCGCCAAGCTTATAATGTTCTGTTTGTTCTATTGCCTTTATTACTTTTTCAAAGACCTCAAGTGTATAGTCACCTTCATCTAAAGATACTAATGTGTACGCTATTAGACGAGCAGGTTCTATGTATGAAGGGCCTCTGTGTTCTTCTTGCGCAGCCTCTTTTTCTTTGACTCGCTGCAACCACATATTATCAGAAACTATTACTGCTTCGCGTTTCACTCTGGCGGCTTTTTCAGCTTCAAGAGTGTTTTCATGAGATTGGTCGAAATCTTTAACGACCTCTTGTGAAGTAGCTATCATAGCCCATACATGCTCTGATATAGCTTTTTGAGCTTCTAAATCAAAACTTGCAAATTCCTTATCCTTATCATCATATTTTCCTGCTAACATTTTGGCTAACTTGAGCATTTGATATCGATCAGAATCGTTGATCCTTGTGTCTTCAGGAGAAACCCCTGGCTTTTTCCTGATACCTCTAGCTTTACCCAACTCGTCCACGATCTTACCAAGGTCATCGCCGTATTTAACGTTAGCTAACTTGTCTAAATAGAGGCTTGCTTCACCAAGACTTTCGATATCAAGAATGCTTTTAAGTATAGGAGCGACAATAGCCCATGCCTTCTGTTGCAAGCCTTCTGCAACTTGAAAGTTTTCACCAATTTTAGCTGCGAGATCACCCCTTTCTATTGGCCTTTCCGAGTGGATCATATCAATTTCCCCAATTTTGCTGATTAAACTACAGTTTAATTAAAAAAAATTAATAAAAAGTTAACGTATGAGAGCTACATTATTATTATTGCCAGCTTGACCACAGGGGGTTTAGATACTAAAATTGAGGCTTTAGCCCAGGAAGACGCAGTGAAAAACAATGTAGCAAAGCTTTTTAAGCAGGATATAGCCGCCAAAGACGCGGAAAATTCAGTCAAAACCCTCCTGAGTTGGATAGGAGAAAACCCTGAGCGGGAAGGGCTCATTGATACCCCCTCAAGAATTATTAAGAGCTATACCGAGTTGTTTTCAGGGTATAAGCAAGACCCTGAGCAGATTTTGCAGAAGACCTTTGAGGATACTGAAGGGTTTACTGGGGAAGTAATACTTAAAGACATTCCTTTTTCTTCGATGTGTGAGCACCATATGTTGCCATTCATTGGGAAAGCCCATATTGCCTACATGCCTGCCGGCAGGATAGTAGGCTTAAGTAAGATGGCACGACTGGTTGAAATATTTGCCCGCCGGCTGCAGGTGCAGGAACGCCTCACCGCACAAGTTTCTGAAACGTTGCAGAAGGTGCTGCAACCCAAGGGAGTCGCAGTCATTATCGAGGCAGAACACTACTGTCTAGCGATGCGGGGAGCAAACAAACGCAATAGCGTTATGATTACTTCTCATTTTTCTGGAGTTCTTGAACACGATCTTGAGATGAGACGACACATTTTAGATATGTTAAATAGATAAAAAAACTTGCATTTTATTCCTTGATAAGGTCTACTCTGCTTAGGTTAAACAAATAGCTATATCTATGA